>NZ_CP061498.1:2716250-3075625 GCF_014681765.1 Roseicitreum antarcticum | reverse complement strand
CGCGCCGCGCCTGAACGTGGCCTGGCCGCCGCCGCCTTGACCGGTGCGCAAATGACCGCATTGGCGGCGGTATTAACCCTCGCGCCCGCGCCATGGCATGACTTCCACCTCGCGACGACACTGGCCTATGGCATCGGCCCGCTGGCCGATCAGCAGCTGGCTGGCGCCGTGATGTGGGTGGCGGGGGGCCTGTTCTTCCTGGCCGCCATCGGCGCGCTGGCCCTGCGCTTCGTACAACAGGACGCACCCAATCCCGGGCCCGCATCTGCGAAATGAGCCATCCATCCTATCGAAACACTCAAGAGGAAAGGCCTGCCCATGACCGACACGCCATCACAGATGTCCCGACGCGATCTGCTTGCCCTGATCGGAATGGCAGGGGGTTCGGGGATCATGCTCAACGCCATGACGACGATGGGTCACGCGCTACCCAGCCCCTACAGCGGCACACCTGCGCTGGAAGGCGCCCCCCAGGGTGCGAAGGTGCTGATCCTTGGCGCTGGCCTATCAGGTATGCTGGCCGCCTATGAGTTGCGGCGCGCAGGCTATCAGGTCCAGATCCTGGAATATCAGAAGCGTGCAGGCGGCCGCTGCTGGACGCTGAAAGGCGGCGACAGCTTCGACGAACTCGGCGGCTATTCGCAGAACTGCGAATTCAGCGAGGGGCAGTATATCAACATCGGCCCCTGGCGCATTCCGCACCACCACCGGGCAGTGCTGGATTACTGCCAGAAGCTCGGCGTGCAGCTGGAAGTTTTCGTGCAGGAAAACCAGAGCGCCTATCTGCATTCGTCCAACGCGTTTGATGGCAAGCCGCAGCGCTATCGCACGGTATTTTCCGACTACCTCGGCGGGATCAGCGAGCTGCTGGCCAAATCCGTCGATCAGAATGGTTTGGTGGATAGCGTCAGCGTTGAGGACAAGGAGATGCTGCTTGAATCCCTTAAATCCTTCGGTGTGCTGGACGGACAATACAGATACACCGAACGGCTGGAAACCGCCGGATACCGCGGCTATCCCGAAGGCGGCGCGCCGGGGGGCGGGCTGTCGGATGCCGAACCCTCGCCCAGTACACCGATCAGCCTGGACGACATCGTGTCCAGTCAGTTCTGGCAATACTTGCGCAACCACACCACCTACCAGCACCACGCCCCGATGTTTCAGCCTGTCGGCGGCATGGAAGAGATCGCCAAGGCCTTCCACCGTGAGGTCGGCGACCTGATTACCCACAACGCGCGCGTGCTGCGCGTCATGCAAGACAGTGGCGGGGTAACGGTGGAATACGATTCGGCCGATGGCACCGGCAGCGGCACCTCGCGGGCGACGGCGGATTGGTGCGTCTGCACCATCCCGTTTTCAGTGCTCAGCCAGATCGACATCGACGTTTCCGCAGATATGCGGCAGGCGATGCGGGATTTGCAGTACTATGAAGCGATGAAAGCCGGCTTGGAAATGAAGCGCCGATTCTGGGAACAGGATCACGCGATCTATGGCGGGATCACCTATACCGACCTGCCGATCTCCCAGATCAGCTACCCCTCTGCCGATCTGCATTCGCAGGGGCCGGGGGTGCTGCTGTCGGCCTATGTCTATGGCCCGCAGGCTTATGTCTACAACTCGATGACGCCCGAAGAGCGGGTGGCAAGCGTGCGGCGCTACGGCGCAATGATCCACCCCGAGATCGACACGGAATTCAGCAGTGGCGTGGCGCTGTCGTGGCACCGGGTGCCATGGATGCTGGGGTGCTATTCAAATTGGGACGCCCGCGACCATCGTTACCGCGCCGCCGCGCAAGTGGACCGGCGCATCGTCTGCGCAGGCGAGCATCTGAGCTATATCCCCGGCTGGATGGAAGGCTCGATCCTGTCGACGCTCGACGCGATCACCCGCCTGAACGACGTCGCAGCCAGCGGGCTTTACAACAGCAACGGGCAGGAAGGCGCACCGCAATGAGATATCTGTCACAGACTGTGCTGGCCGCAACCTTGGTCGCTGCCGCCGCATTCCCAGCAACGGTATCGGCGCAGGAAAGCTACGAAGGCGGTGCACCACGCAACCCGGGCGCCGAAGAACTGGGCGCTACGACCGACACCTTCCTGATGGAAGACGGCGAGGCTATCTACAACGCGGTATGCTCGGGCTGCCACCAGCCGCAGGGTCAGGGGGCAGTGGGCGCGGCGACCTATCCGCCGCTTGCGTTGAACCCACGGCTGCAGGGCGGCCAGTACCCCGCTTGGATCGTGATCAACGGCATGGGGGCGATGCCTGCGTTCGACAAATGGCTGTCGGATGGCCAGATTGTCGAAGTGGTTACCTATATCCAGCAGAACTTTGCCAATGATTTCGTCGACCATCCCACTGCGGAAATGATCAGCGATATCCGTGAAAGCGCTGCGGCGGATGCCCGGGCGACCGCCGGGGCACGGGAAGGCAACGAGTAGCCCTTGCAAGCACCCGCCCCGGTGGCCGAGGCCCGCAGTACAGCATCGGCCACCGGGGCGGGTGCCTCTCGTCGGTGGGGCCAGATAAATGACAGGTGCCCGCACCTGAGCGACCCGGTGCGGGGCACCCTATGAGCCATCGCCCGGTACATATTTGGTGCCCCGATCTTGGGGCGCGACCGTGAGGGTCTTGATGATGGCATGACAGCGCTGCCCGGGCGCAAGTTCCATGGCGACAGAAGACCGTCGCGTGACGCGGGCGGTCAGCCGCGCGTCGCCCAATTCCAGCGTTACCAGCACGCTGACGCCATCATAGGGGCTTAGGTCAGCGATAACCCCGGACAGGATGTTCAGCGCCGACAGGCCCTGCGGCGCTTCACGCGACAAGATCACATCCTGCGCCGCGATCCGCAGATTGATCAGCGCACCCGGGACATCCACGACACACGGCACCCACAGCCGCCCCGCATCGCATATCAACTCGCTCAGTCCGTCGGCGTGATGCGCTGCAACCCGCGCACGCAGAACCGAAGTCGCCACGGGTGTGCCCAAAGCCATCGCGTCGCCCAGCACCTGCGCCGCCGATCCGACTGCTGCAACCCGCCCCGCTTTCAGCGCGACCACCGTCGTGGCCAGCCGCGCCACCTCGGCCGGGGCGTGGCTGACGTAGAGGATAGGCACCGACACGGCATCGCGCAGCCGCTCAAAATATGGCAGGATCTCGGCTTTGCGGGCCTCGTCCAGCGCGGCCAGCGGCTCATCGGCAAGGATCATGTCCGGGCCAGACAGAAGCGCGCGGCCAATGGCGACCCGCTGTTTCTCGCCGCCCGACAGCGCGCCGGGACGGCGCGACAGCAGCGGACCGATGCCCAGCATGTCGACCACTTGTGACACACTTTCACGACGGGCCGCGCGCGGGGCAAACCAGCGTCCGTACAGCAGGTTCTGCCGCACATTCAGATGGGGAAATAGCCGCCCTTCCTGAAAGATATAGCCAATGCGGCGACAGTGTGGCGGCACGAAGCGCCGCGCCGCAGTATCCAGCAATACCCGGCCATCGGCCACAATCCGGCCTTGGTCGGGGCGCAGCAACCCGGCAACCGCGTTGACCACCGTGGTCTTGCCGGAACCCGAAGGGCCGAACAGCACGGTCACACCCGGCGGTGCGTCGAACGCGAGATCCAGGCCGAAATCCCCGAAACGATGCCGCAGCGCGATCTGAACTGTCATGACCCCGCCACCCGCCGTGCCACCCGCCGCGCGACGAATTCCGATAGCAGAAGCGCCGCCATGGCGAGGGCGACGGCGACGATGACCAGACGGCTTGCCGCCCCCTCGCCGCCCGGCACCTGAAGCAGCGCATAGATGGCCGAAGGCACGGTCTGCGTCTGGCCAGGGATGTTAGAGACAAAAGTGATGGTTGCCCCGAACTCTCCCATCGCCTTCGCAAAAGCAAGGATCGCCCCCGCGATGACCCCGGGCAGGATCAGCGGCAGCGTTATCGTGGCAAAGACCCAAAGTCTTGAGGCGCCCAACGTGCTGGCGGCGGCTTCCAGCTTGGGGTCCACCGCTTCGATCGCCAGACGGATCGCGCGCACCATCAGGGGAAACGCCATGATCGCCGCAGCAAGCGCCGCCCCCGTCCAGCGGAAGGACAGCACAATCCCGAACCATTGATCAAGGGCCTGCCCCACCACGCCCCGCCGCCCGAAGGTCAGCAACAGCAGATAGCCAGTGACCACAGGCGGCAGGATCAGCGGCAGATGCACGAAGCCGTTTAGCAGCTGTTTGCCCCAGAAGTTCCACCGCGCCAGCGCATATGCGGTCAGGATGCCCAACGGCAGACTGGCCAGCGTCGCCCAGAGCGACACGCGGACAGACAACCGCACCGCCTGCCACTCGGCCGGACCAAGCCAGGTCATCCAGTCGCTTGGCATCACATGCACCCTTTCAATAGAGCGCCCTGAACCCGAACCCAGCCCAGATTTCCCGTGCGGGCGGCTCGGTGAGGTAGTCAAGAAAGGCCCCGGCGACCGGGCTGGTGGATTGCGCAGTGATCGCGGCGGGGTAAGTGATCGGCGCGTGGCTTTCGGCCGGAAAAATGCCGATGATCGTCACATCCGCCTCGATCGCTGCATCGGTCGCGTAGACGATGCCCAGCGGCGCCTCGTTGCGCGCAACGAAGGCGAGGGCGGCGCGCACGTTATCGGCCTGCGCGACCTTGGGTGCCACACTGTCCCACAGCCCCAGCCACGACAGCGCCGCCTTGCCATATATGCCGGCAGGCACCGATTCGACCATCGCCATGGCAAGCCGTTCGTCGCCCAGCATGGCCTGCAGATCGAGGTTTTCATCAATCGATACGGGCACCTCATCAGCACCATGGGCGATCAGTACAAGCGTGTTTCCGAGCACGTCCCGCCGCGCGCCGGGCCGCAGATCACCCGAGGCGGCGACGGCATCCATCCACCCCGTGCTTGCCGAAATGAAGATGTCGGCGGGCGCACCTTGCTGGATCTGCCGGGCAAGCACCGAAGATCCAGCATGAGACAGTACAACCGCATGCCCCGTCTCGGCGGTCCAGGTCGCGGCCACCTGCGCCAGCGCATCTGCCAGGCTGGCAGCGGCAAAGACCGTGATCTCATCGCCGACTGCAGGCAAACCGGTCCCGGCAACAGCCAGCGCCGAAATGGCGGAACAACGGAAAGGAAAGGATCGCATGCGCAATTGCCTTTGATATGTTTCAAGGAACATATCGCAGCAACATCCGCAAACCGGCAAGCGCTAATTTGCGCGCTCCCAAAAACCCGACGCCAGCCCGGACCGGCGGTCAAGGTCCGGATGCGACGATGACAGCACGCCCTGTGGGGCACGCGTCGCCGCCACTGGCGCATGTGAAAACGTCGACCGGTCATTGGCCTGATCCGTTTATAGAGGCGGGACATCAGGCGCGACCGAAGAAAGGTTTTGCCTTTCGGCGCGTCTTGACCGAAACCGATGGCAGGCGAAACCAAACGGGCGTCGGGGGATATCGGGCCGAGCCCGCGCCGCGTCCGATGACAGTGCGAGGGTTCCGATGCGGTGTCATGACTTGCCGCGTCCGCAGGCGGCCCGGGGGCAAAGTCCCGCGTCCGTCTCCGAAACGCGCTGCGAAGAAAGGATACCTCGTGCGTTATGATGTGAGCGAACTGCTGGCGGTCTGCACCGCGCTGCTGCAAAAGGCCGGGCTGGACCATGAAAAGGCTCTGATCGTGGCCGAAGTGCTGGTTGAAGGCGACCTGATGGGACATGATACCCATGGCCTGCAACTACTTGCACCGTATCTGGCGGAACTCGCGGCGGGGCGGATGCGCGGCACGGGCGATATCACGGTCACCGGCGGGCGTGGCGCGGTAGCCAGTTGGGATGGCGACTATCTGCCCGGGCCATGGCTGGTCGTTCGCGCGATGCAAGAGGCCGCAGCCAAGGCCCGCGAATTCGGCATGGGGGCCATTGCCATCGCCCGTTCGCATCACATCGCCTCGCTCGCGTCCTACCTGAAACGCGCGGCGGATGAAGATCTGATCGTCATCATCCAATGCTCCGACCCGGCAGTCCGCGCGGTCGCGCCCCACGGCGGCCTGCATGCCACCCACACGCCCAACCCCGTCGCCATTGGCTACGCCACCGATGCGGGGCCGGTCCTGATGGACATCAGCATGTCCATCACCACCAATGGCATGAGTGGGCGGCTGCACAAGACCGGCGCACAGTTTTCCGGGCAGTGGCTGAAAGATGCGGATGGCAACGCGACCAGCAACCCATCGGTCCTGTTTTCGGACCCCGCAGGCAGTCTGCTGCCGATTGGGGGGCTGGAATATGGCCACAAGGGCTTTGCCTTGGGCACGATGGTCGAGGCACTGACATCCGGCCTGTCAGGCTTCGGCAGACTCACCGCGCCGGATCGATGGGGCGCGTCCGTGCTTGTGCAAATGATCGACCCCACCGCCTTTGCAGGGCTGGACACCTTCCGCGCTGAAACTGGCCATTTTGCACAGGCATGCCGGTCCAATCCCGTGCCGGAAGGTGCGCCGCCAGTACGGATGCCCGGTGAACACGGTCTGGCGATGCGGTTGCAATATCTGCAAGAGGGCGTGCCGCTGCCGTCAGGTGTTGCCGAGGACATTGCAAACCGGTGCGCCGCGCAGGCCATCAGCTGGACCGGCGCGGTGTGAAATCTGCGCTCCTATCGGCAATAGCCTTCGCTGCGGCGATCAGCATCGGCAAAACCGGGTTGCGATTGCCGCGCGCCCAGACCAGCATCAATTCGGCGGTGAGCGGGCGGGCGGCATCAATCTCGCGGTACGCGACTCCGAACATGTTGAGTCTGCGGGATGAGGTCGGCACGACCGCGACCCCCACGCCCGCCCGGACCAAGGCAAGAATCGTATGGATCTGCGTCAGGCGCTGCACGACATTCGGCCGCGCGCCTTCAAGCGTCAGGCGGCCTGCGACAAGGTCGTGAAAATACTGCGCGTCGCGGTTTTCATACATCAGGAAATCCTGGCCATGCAGATCGGACCAATTCAGGCTGTCCCGGCTGCACAGCGCGTGATCGTGCGGCAGCGCCACGACAAGGCGTTCGCGGGCGATCAGGCAGTGGTCATACTCTGACAGCGCCACATGCGCGCGTGAGAGGCCGACATCGATTGCCCCCGACCGCAGCGCCGCGACCTGATCTCGGCTGACCATCTCGTGCAGCTCCAGCCGGATATCGGCATGATCGCGGCGCAAAGCGTGGATGAAATCGGGCAGCACTTCATAGGCCGACACTGCGGTGAAACCAACCTGGGCCGCGCCCCGCCGTCCCTCGGCCACATCGCGCGCCAGGGTGCCTGCCCTGTCAATCAGGCCAAGGATCTTTTGTGCTTCCGGCAGGAAATCCGCCCCCGCAGCCGTCAGTTCCACCCCCCGGCTGTTGCGATGCAACAACACACATCCCAGCGCGCGTTCCAGCAACTGGATTTGTCGGCTGAGCGGTGGCTGCGTCATGTGCAGCGTTTTGGCGGCGCGCCCGAAATGCCGGGCGCGGGCGACAGCAACAAAGCAACGCAGGTGACTGGTCTCAAGCATGCTTCTGCCTCATGAATACAATATATGAATAGATTAAGTCATTCTTGATATTAGACATGCATTCATCAGTTGCCTATCCTCCAGATCAACGCAAGGCATCACCGAACCCGGTGAAATCAGAAGGAACGCCCAGATGGACCCGCAACAGATCAAGGCAGCCCTCGGCGCGGGCTTACTGTCCTTTCCGGTTACGCCTTTCGACGCCGAAAACCGCTTCGCCCCAGAACCCTACAAGAAGCACGTCGCGTGGCTTTCGGGCTTCAACGCGCCGGTCCTCTTCGCGGCCGGTGGCACAGGAGAGTTCTTTTCGCTCAGCCCCAATGAGATCCCGGGCATCGTACGCGCCGCCAAGGAAGCGGCAGGCGAAACGGCCATCGTATGGGGCTGTGGCTATGGCACCGAAATTGCGGTGGGGATCGCGAAATCGGTCGAAAAGGCTGGGGGTGACGGGATCTTGTTGCTTCCCCACTACCTGATTGATGCGCCGCAAGAGGGGCTGTACCGCCACGTCCGCGCCGTCTGCGATGCGACCGGCATGGGCGTGATGGTCTACAACCGTGACAATTCGGTCCTGCAACCTGACACGCTTGCGCGGCTCTGCGACGATTGCCCCAATCTCGTCGGGTTCAAGGACGGCACAGGCGACATCGCCCTGGTGCGGCAGGTGACGGCAAAGATGGGCGACCGGCTGACATATCTGGGCGGCATGCCTACCGCCGAACTGTTCGCCGAGGCGTATCTGGGCGCGGGATTCACCACCTACTCCTCGGCGGTACTCAACTTCGTCCCAGCGCTGGCCAACAGGTTTTACGCCGCCCTGCGAGCAGGGAACCGGACAACCTGCGAGGATATTCTCAAGAGCTTCTTCTACCCATTCATGGAACTGCGCGGGCGCCGCAAGGGCTATGCGGTGGCCGCGGTCAAGGCAGGTGTCAGGCTGGTTGGCTTTGAACCCGGCCCAGTGCGCGCGCCGCTGGACGACCTGACCGATGCTGAATGCGGGATACTGCAGGATCTGATCGACCGGCACCGCTGATGCGCGCCCACTTTGCGGCGATGCAGGAGTTTGATCGCATGCGATGCGGTCACTCCCCCAGCGAGGCGCGCAGAATTTCGCGGTAGCGCCGCAGAGTACCGTCAAGATGCGTCTTCATCGCATGCTCGGCCCCTGCCCCGTCACCGTCCATGATCGCACCGACAATCGCGCCATGCTCTTGCTGCAGATAGGGGTTGGGGATGGCCTTTTGCTGCCCGGCGGTCTGGGTCAATTCGGCCCGCGGCATGATGCCGTCACGGATCAGCGTCAGGAATTGCGGGAACCGGGTGTTCTGCGTTGCCTCGGCAATGGCGAAATGAAACTGGAAATCAGCCTCGCGCGTCGGCTCACCCTTCGCGATGCAGTCCCCGATAACCTCATGATTTCGCAAGATGGCATCAAGCTGGGCGTTTGACCGACGCACCGCTGCCAGGTTGGCCGACCGAATCTCGAATGCGCTGCGCATTTCCAGCAGTTCAATCGCCTCGGAGATCCGCCCTGTGTTCAGCTCCGAGAACGGCTCACCGCGCCGACGCGCCGCAGGATCGAGCGCAAAAACACCGGCCCCCTTGCGCGTTTCCACCAGACCATCTGAACGCAGGATGGCGATGGCTTCCCGGATCACGGTGCGACTGACCAGATGCACCTGGGTCAATGCCGCTTCGCTGGGCAGCCGCTCGCCTGGCTGGAACGTCCCGCTTTCAATTTCCTTGCGCAGTGCTTCACTGACCTGACTGACAAGCGTACGCGGGCGGGCCTTGGCGGGGGGGGGCGACATCATGGCTGGTTTTTCCTTTTTTTGGCCGATCATTTGGCAGTTGAACAATAGCCCGTTCCGAATTGTCAGGCAATCCGCCTGACAGAAAACCGATCGGCGCCAAGTTTAAATACGACACATCCTCAAATCAGTATGACGAGTATTTACAAAATGCACGAAACACGCTTAACCTGTCATACAGATTATCCGGCGCGCGCACCAGCGCCACGCGCCGACACTGCAAGAGGACACCCGCATGATCATCACCGACGTCAGCGTCACCGTTTTCGCCCATACGACACGGCGGCACGCCGATACGGCGGGGCATGCCCATCCCGGCCCCGCCCATCAGGTCGAACAGGCGATGCTGACCATCACCAGCGAAAACGGGCAGTCCGGCCATTCCTTCTGCCCACCGCAGGTCGTGCGCCCGGATGTCATCGAAAAATTTGTGCGAAAGGTGCTGATAGGACAGGACCACCGCGACCGCGAACGCCTCTGGCACGACCTCGCACACTGGCAGCGCGGGTCGGCAGCACAGCTGACTGACCGCACCTTGGCCGTTGTTGATTGTGCGCTTTGGGATCTGGCGGGGCGGACACTGGGCCAGCCGGTTTACAAGCTGATCGGCGGATACCGGGACAGGGTGCTGTCATACGCCTCTATCATGTGCGGCGATGAACTGCCGGGCGGGCTGGCCACGCCTGAGGATTACGGACGCTTTGCCCAAACCCTGGTGCAACGGGGCTACAAAGGGATCAAGCTGCACACCTGGATGCCGCCAGTCAGCTGGGCGCCTGATGTGAAGATGGATCTGAAGGCCTGCGCGGCCGTGCGCGAAGCTGTAGGGCCTGACATCTCACTGATGATAGACGCCTTCCACTGGTACAGCCGCGAAGACGCGCTGCGGCTGGGACGTGGGCTTGAAAAGCTGAATTTCGACTGGATCGAAGAGCCGATGGATGAGCAATCCATGTCATCTTACAAGTGGCTGGCTGACAATCTAGACATTCCGGTTATCGGTCCTGAAAGCGCTGCGGGCAAGCACTGGCACCGCGCGGAGTGGATCAAGGCGGGGGCCTGCGACATCCTGCGCACCGGGGTCAACGATGTGGGCGGCATCACGCCTGCGCTGAAGACCATGCATCTGGCCGAGGCGTTCGGGATGGCCTGCGAGGTGCATGGCAACACTGCGATGAACCTGCATCTGGTCGCCGCTACCCGCAACTGCCGCTGGTATGAGCGCGGGTTGCTGCATCCGTTCCTCGAATACGATGATGGGTTCGATTACCTGAAATCACTGTCGGACCCGATGGATGCCGACGGTTTCGTCCATGTCCCCGACCGCCCCGGGCTGGGCGAAGATATCGACTTCGATCACATCGAGAATAACCGCATCCGGTAAAGGCCCGGGTGCAGGTGATGGCGGGCGCACCGCCCGTGAAACGACGACGACGCATTCCAAGGGAGGAAACCATGAAACACCTGATGAAATCCGCCACGATCGGCGCACTGATGCTGGGAACGGCACTGGTGGCACCTATGGCGCAGGCCGAAACGCCCGCAAACCAGCTGATCGCAGCGTTCAACATGAACAACGTGCTGACGATGGACCCCGCCGCGATCACCGGGGGTGAGACCGTTCAGATACTGAACAATGTCTATGACACGCTGGTGGTGCTGAACCCAGAAACGCGGAAACTGGAACCGCGGCTGGCCGAGCGCTGGGAGATCGCAGAAGATGGTATGTCGGTCACCTTTCATCTGCGGCCGGACGTGGTCTTTGCCTCGGGCAACCCCCTGACCGCGCATGATGTCGCCTACAGCTTCAAGCGACTGCTGACGCTGGGGCTGGCACAGGCCTCGACGCTTATGTCGCGGGGCTTCAGCGCCGAAGATATCGACCAGTATTTTGTAGCGCAGGATGACCAGACATTCGTTCTGACCCTGCCGCAGCCCGATGACCCGCGGCTGATGCTGATGGTACTGGCTGAATCTGGACGTGGTTCGATCCTCGACAGCCAACTGGTGATGGAAAATGAGGTCGACGGCGATATGGGCAGCGCTTGGCTGACCAATAATGCTGCAGGATCGGGCGCATTCACGCTGGGACAATGGAGGTCGAACGAGTATGTTATCCTAGAGAAGAACGCGAACTTCTGGGGTGACGCGCCTGCGATGGACCGGGTTCTGATGCGCCACCTGCCAGAAAGCCAGTCGCAGCGACTGGGCCTGCAACAGGGCGACATCGACGTGGGCTTTTCACTGGCGGCCCCCGACCTGAAAGCGCTGGAAGCCGATCAAGACATTACCGTCGAAACCGTTCCATCGGCCAATTTCTACTATCTTGCCGTGTCAATGGAGGACGAACGCTTCGCCAACCCCAAAGTCCGCGAGGCACTGCGTTATCTGATCGACTATGAAGGCATAAATGGCGCAATCATGCCCTATTTCGGCGTCCAGCGGCAGCGGCCTGTAAACTCTTCGGCGTTCGCAGCGCTACCCGATCCGGGCTATACGCTGGACGTGGACCGCGCCAAGGCACTGCTGGCAGAGGCAGGCTACCCTAATGGCTTCGACACCACCCTGCGCGTGATTTCCACACAAGAGTTCCTGGACAGCGCGACCGCGATCCAGAATACGCTCTCGCAGGCCGGGATCAATGCCGAGATCATCACCGGCGACGGTGGCCAGATTTACGGTGCGATGCGCGATCGCTCGTTTGAACTGCTGGTGGGTCGCGGCGGCGGCGGTCAGCAACCGCACCCCGACAGCAACCTGCGCGCTCTGATCTACAACCCCGACAATTCGGACGATGCCGGACTGACGAATTATCAGGGCTGGCGCACGTCCTTCTACGACGCCGATCTGAACGCCAGCATCGAGGCCGCCTTGCTGGAGCCAAATGAAAGCGCGCAGATCGTCATGTATGAGGAGATCCAGCAGCAGATCGAGGAAGTGGTCCCCTCGATCCAGCCGTTCTCGGAACGTGTTGTGACGGCAGCGTATCAGGACGACATCTCGGGCCTGATCGTGGACCCATGGGTCATGCGGTTTGAAGGCGTCACCAAAGATCGCTGAACGATCTGCGGGCAAATCAGGGGGGACGCAGACAATCGTCTGCGTCCCCTTTCGCATGGGTGTGCACCGCAGTACCCCCCAACGCCGCCGCGTAGTTTGCTCCGGCGCCTGGCGAAAGCCGGTCAGAAAAAGCCCCGCCCCACAAACGCGGGGCGGGGCACAGACGTGCAAGGGAAAGCATGGCCAGTGGGGGGTGGATCAGACGGCGCGCTCATAATGCAGGCTGGCACCGATCAGTTCATGCGCATAGGGGTGCTGTGCCGCGTTTTGCGCGATGGCGCTGCGCGGCAGGACTTCAACGATATTACCCGCCTGCATCACCGCGAAACGGTCGCACATATGGTCCACCACCGCCAGATCGTGGCTGACCATGATGTAAGTGAAGCCCTTTTCTTCGCGCAGCCGCTGAAGAAGATTCAGGATTTCCGCCTGCACGGACACGTCCAGCGCCGACGTCGGCTCATCCAGCAACAAAACCTTGGGCTCCAGGATCAGCGCGCGCGCGATCGCCACCCGCTGGCGCTGACCGCCCGAAAGCTGATGCGGATAGCGGTCCAGAAAGTCCACTGGCAGGCCAACATCCACCATGGCCGCCGCCAAGCGGTCCGGCGCATTGTCCAGCTTGTGAATGGCAAGCGGTTCCGACAGAGCGCTCCGGATCGAATGGCGGGGGTGCAGCGATCCGTATGGGTCCTGAAAGACCATCTGAAGCGTGCGACAGCGCTGCATCAGGCTGAAGTCGCGCACCGATGTACCGCCGATCCTTGCCTCGCCGGTCCAGTTGTCCAGCAACAAGGACAGGCATCGCAGCACGGTCGATTTGCCTGAGCCGCTTTCCCCAACCAACCCAAAGCATTCGCCTGCCGCGACGTCAAAGGTCACTTCGGGCAGGATCTGCACCATGCCAAAGCTGATGGCCATCTTTTCAATTTCGACTGATGCGGTCATGCCTGCGCCCCCTTGTTGGCTGTGCCAAGTGCGGCTTTCCAGTCGTCCTGACGCGCCAATACCGGCAACGGCTGTCGCGGGCCGCCAATCCGGGGCTGCGCTGCCAACAGGCCACGGGTATAGGGATGCGTGGCGCGGTCCAGATCACGGGCGGCCAGCTCTTCGACCACCTGTCCTGCGTACATTATCAGCACACGGTCGCAGTAGTTGCGCACAAGGTTCAGGTCATGGCTGATGGTTATCAGACCAATGCCCCTGTCGCGGACCAGTCCGTCCAGAATATCCAGCACGTTCAGCCGCACCGTGACATCCAATGCCGAAGTCGGCTCATCCGCGATCACAAGGTCGGGGTCCGTCAGCAGCATCATGGCGATCATCACGCGCTGTCCCATACCGCCGGAAACTTCGTGCGGGTAAAGGTCATAAACCCGCTCCGGGTCGCGGATCTGCACGGCCTCCAGCATCTTCACGGTTTTCGCCCGCGCCTCGGCCTTGGTGCAGCGGAAATGCGTGCGATAGGCCTCTGACATCTGCGCGCCGCAACGCTGGATCGGGTTGAGAGAGAATTTGGGGTCTTGCAAGATCATCGTCATCCGTCGGCCACGGACCTTGAGCATCTGCCGCTCAGAAGCGTTCAGAATGTCGACATCTTCGAACTGCATCCGGTCCGCCGTCAGCCTAGCTGAGGGCAGAAGCTTCAGGATCGCACGACCAACGGTCGACTTGCCTGACCCGCTTTCACCCACGATGCCCAGCCGCTCACGACCCAGGGTGAAGGACACATTGCGCACCGCAGGCGTATCGCTGCCCTGATAGCGGACCGACAGGTTTTCGACGCTCAGGATCGGTTGGGTGTCGGGCATGGCCATTACCTCTTGTTCATCTGTTTGGGGTCCAGCGCATCGCGCAATCCATCACCCAGCAGGTTGAAGGCCAACGAAACGCACAAGATGGCAAGCCCGGGGAACGTCACCAGCCACCAGCTGTCGATCATATAGCGTCGGCCTGTGGCAATCATCGCGCCCCACTCAGGCAGGGGCGGCTGTGCGCCAAGACCCAAAAATCCCAGCCCCGCCGCTGTCAAAATCACGGTGGCCATGTTCAGCGTCAGCCGGATCAGCACTGAAGGCAGGCACATCGGCACGATAGATCGCCAGATGATGCGCGCCGAGGATGCACCCTGAAGCCTTGCCGCCGCGATGTAATCCGCCGCGCGAAAAGTCAGCGTCTCGGCCCGCGCAAGCCTGGCGATGGGCGGCCATGCTGTCAATGAGATCGCGATAATCGCATTGTTAAGGCTGGGACCCAACGCCGCTACGAAGGCAAGCGACAGGATCAGTGACGGGAAGGACAGGAAAATGTCGGTCACCCGCATCAGCACCACGTCGATCTTGCCTCCATGGTAGCCCGCGACGGTCCCCACAAGCAGCCCTACCGGCCCGACGACGATGGTCACAAGGAAGATGATCGTCAGCGTAATCCGCGCCCCGAAAACGATGCGCGAAAAGATGTCGCGCCCCAGCTCATCCGTGCCGAAGAAATGCGCCATCCCTGGCGGTGCAAGCACGTTGGTCAGATCCTGCGCATAGGGGTCATGGGTGGCAATCAGCGGCGCGCAGATCGCCGTCAGGATCAGGACGGCCAGCACCGTCAGTCCAAAGGCCGATGTCGGGCTGCGCAGCAAGAATCGCACGATGTTGCGCCCGGCCCGAAGCCATTGCGGCGTCGCGCGGCCCGCGGGGATTTGGGCTGAGGTGGTGTTGTCCAAGGAAGCCTCCGGTCAGCGGGTACGCGGGTCGAACACCCGGTACAGCAGGTCAGAAATCAGGTTCAGGCCGATAAAGATCACGCCGACGACCAGAACGCAGGTCATAACCGCATTCATGTCGCCGATCAGAAGGTTCGAGGTGAGATATTGCCCAAACCCGGGCCAGGCGAAAACTGTTTCGATCAGCACCGCGCCTTCCAACAGCGCGCCGTAGGCCAGCGCCACGATCGTGACCAGCTGCACCCGGATGTTGGCAAAAGCGTGCCGCCAGATCGTCTGATGGCGGCTCAACCCCTTGACCCGGGCGGTGGTCACATATTCCTGCCCCAACTGATCCAGCATGAAGCTGCGCGTCATCCGGGTGATATAGGCGGCCGAGGAATAGCCCAGCAGGCTGGCGGGCAGCAGAACATGGTTCAGCGCCGACCAGAACACATCCCATTGCCCCGCTACTGCGCTGTCGATGAACAGAAACCCGGTTCGCTCCGGCACCATGCCGATGTAGAACTGGCTCATCCGGCCCGACCCGCCAACCCATCCAAGGCCCGCGTAAAAGATCAATAGTCCGATCATCCCGGTCCAGAAGATCGGCATCGAATGGCCGAGCAAGGAGATCACTCGGATGATGTGATCAGGCCAGCGGTCCTTGTTCACCGCCGCTGTGACCCCCAGCGAAATGCCCAGCGTCGCGCCGATGATGATGGCGAAGGTTGCCAGTTCGATGGTAGCAGGCAAAACGCGCTTGATGTCGTCGATCACCGGCTGCCCCGTGCGGATCGACGTACCGAAATCTAGCCGCAGCACATCCCACAGGTAGTAGAAGAACTGCTGCCAGACCGGCCGATCAAGGCCAAGCTGGCGAAAGACGTTCTCATACACCTCCCGCGTCGCATCCTCGCCCACGATAGCGCGCACGGGATCGACCGGCATGACCCTGCCAATAACGAAGGTCAGCACCAGCAACCCCAGAAGCGTGACCAGCACGCCAGTCGCCTGCCCGATGAAAGCACGCCGCATCCAGTTCCCCCCCGATTGCCAACTCGCAGCAGCACCGGGCAGTGCGCACCCAATGCTATATGATATGATTTAATATCTGTCATACAGATTTATCTACGTCAAGTCTGTCTCTTTGCATTCCTTTCATGGTCTGTGCGTTTTGTGATCTGGTTCAGCACCGGGCAACGCCAGACGCAGACACTGCGTCGCAAGGGGTCGACCGCTTCACACGAACATCCTACAAAATACCAAAGGCCCCCGTTGCTGTGTATCGCCCGGCAGGTGCGGGATGGGCGCCAACGGGACAGAAGAAGGAAGATTTCGCCATGAACCATGTAGATATTCTAGCCGCTTGCGGCCTTACGCAGAACGGATTGACCGGTGGAACCCTGTCGGTCACAACCCCGGTCGACGGATCCGAGATTGCGCGGCTGACCCCGCACAGCACGACCGAGGCCCGCGCGATGATCGACACTGCGCATGCGGCCTTCCTTGAATGGCGCAAGGTGCCCGCACCGCGCCGGGGCGAGTTTGTACGGCTTCTGGGAGAGGAATTGCGGCGGCAGAAAGCGTCCCTCGGCGCGTTGGTGACACTGGAGTGCGGCAAGATCTTACAAGAGGGCCTGGGCGAAGTGCAGGAGATGATCGACATCTGCGACTTTGCAGTGGGACTGTCGCGCCAGCTCTACGGGCTCACCATCGCGTCAGAGCGGCCGGGACATGCGATGCGCGAGACATGGCACCCCATGGGGGTCTGCGGCGTAATCACCGCTTTCAACTTCCCTGTGGCACCTTGGTGCTGGAACGCTGCGCTTGCACTGGTCTGCGGTGACCCTGTCATCTGGAAACCGTCCGAGAAGACGCCGCTGACCGCGCTGGCGGTGCAGAATATCTGCGAAAGGGTACGTGCCGAATTTGGCGAGGATGCGCCCGAAGGACTGACGCAGGTCTTGGTTGGCGAACGGGACCTGGGCGCGGCTCTGACTGCGCACCCGTCGGTCGCCATTGTTTCGGCAACCGGGTCGGTGCCCATGGGCCGCGCCGTCGCAGCCGATCTGGCGAAGCGCCTTGGCCGTAGCATCCTGGAACTGGGTGGCAACAATGCGATGATCGTAGCGCCTTCAGCGGATCTGGAAATGGCATTGCGCGCCATCGTTTTTTCCGCGGTCGGGACGGCAGGGCAGCGCTGCACCTCCCTGCGTCGGCTGATCGTGCATGAAGATGTTTACGACGCACTGATCCCCCGGCTGGTGAAGACTTATGAAGGGCTGCCGGTTGGCGACCCACTGGCGGATGGCACGCTGGTCGGGCCGCTGATCGACGTTCAGGCCTTGGCAGCAATGGATGCCGCGCTGAACACCGCCCGTTCGGAAGGCGGCACCGTGCATGGCGGCGGGCAGATACTGACCGACAGCCATGCCGCCGCCGCCTATGTCCGCCCCGCGATTGCCGAAATGCCATCGCAGACCGCGATTGTGCACCATGAGACCTTCGCGCCCATCCTCTACGTCGTGAAATACCGCGATCTGGACGACGCCATCGCGATGCAGAACGCAGTGCCACAGGGGCTGAGTTCGTGCATCTTCTCGACCGATGTGCGCGAGACCGAGTATTTTCTGTCGACGGTTGGATCGGATTGCGGCATCGCCAATGTGAATATCGGCCCCTCGGGTGCCGAGATCGGCGGGGCCTTCGGTGGTGAAAAGGACACCGGCGGCGGGCGCGAGAGCGGCTCGGACGCGTGGAAAGGCTATATGAGGCGCCAGACCAATACCATCAACTACTCGCGCGAACTGCCGCTGGCGCAGGGGATCAGGTTTGACATCTGACCAACCCGGCAACCTCTGGCGCGCCAGCCACCGGGCCGTCGGCGATGCTCCTGCCCTGCGTGGGGACATCGCCACCGATCTGCTGGTCATCGGTGCGGGCTTCACCGGCTGTTCCGCGGCGTTGGAGGGGGCGCAGACTGGGGCCGGGGTTGTCGTGCTGGAGGCCGGAAGCATTGGCCACGGTGGATCGGGGCGCAACGTGGGGCTGGTGAATGCGGGCCTTTGGCTGCCTCCCGACCGGATCATCGGCACGCTGGGCCAGGCTGCGGGGATGCGCCTGATCGACGCGTTGTCCGCCGCACCCGACGCAGTCTTCGGGATCATAGCAGCGCAGGGTATCGACTGCGGCGCAGTGCGCAACGGCACGCTGCACCTTGCACACGCCCCCTCGGGCCTGCGCGAATTGGAGGACAGGTTCCGGCAAGGAAACCGGGCCGGGGCACCTCTGCAACTGCTGGATGCCGGGGAAACTGCACGGCGCACAGGCTCGGATGCCTTTTATGGCGCACTCTTCGATCCTCGCGGCGGCACCATCCAGCCGTTGGCCTATTGCAGGGGGCTTGCGCAGGCGGCCCGTTCTGCTGGCGCGCAGATATTCGAGAATGCGGGCGTCAGCCGGGTCTGGCATGACGGTACAGATTGGCATGCCGCATCGCAGGGCCACAGCATCCGCGCCCGGCATCTGATCGTGGCGACCAATGCCTACGCCGACGGGATCAGGGGAGTGCCCGGGCAGCAATTTGTCCCCGTCCACTTCAGCCAGTTCGCCACCGCCCCCCTGAGTGAAGCACAGCGCGCACATATCCTGCCCGGCGGCGAAGGCTGCTGGGATACCGATCTGGTGATGAGTTCGGTACGGTTGGATGGCGACGGTCGCCTTGTCATCGGGGGCTGCGGCAACCTTGCCGGCCCCGGCGCGCGGCTGCACCGGCGATGGGCCGCGCGCAAAATGGCAACGCTTTATCCGGCGCTGGCTGGGCTGCCGTTCACCCATGCCTGGGAAGGCAAAATCGCCATGACCGCTGACCATCTGCCGAAGGTCGTTGCCTTCGGGCCCGGTGCAGTGTCGATCTTCGGCTATTCGGGCCGCGGCATCGGCCCCGGAACGTTGTTCGGGAAATGCGCCGCACAGGCACTGTTGTACGGAAAGACCGATGCGCTGCCCATAGACCCCATCGCGCAGCACCGCGAAGGGCTGAAAGGTGCGCGCACCGCGTTTTATGAAATCGGCGCGACGGCGACACATGCCATTCGGCCCAGCCCGATCTGACGCGGCTGTTTTTCTGAGGCCGCGCCCCTGAGGCCACGCCCCTGAGGCCTCGGCGCCGGGTCTTACCGGGGGGTGCTTCCGTCATGCTTCAGGCCCAGCAGGGCAGCATGCCATGCGGCCTCGGCACGCGAACTGATGCCCAGTTTACGGTAGATGATCTTGATGTATCCCGCGACCGTTGTTTCAGCGATTCCCATCTGGATCGCGACCTCAGAATTGCGCAGCCCCCGGGAAATCAGCTCCAGCACCTCTGCCTCGCGCAGGGTCAACCGTGCGTCCATCCCCGCGACCGGGCCGGTCTGGCCGAAATGGTTCATGATCCGCCGCGCCACCGGGGGCGACAGAGCAGGCAACCCGACGGCCAGTTGCGACAGCTGCCGGATCAGCAGGGCGGGCGCAGTTTCCTTGAGCAGGTAACCATCCGCACCCGCCGACAAGGCGCTGACGATGCTCGCATCATCGCTCATGACGGTTGTGACAATGCAGGTGGCATCGGGATGCGCCAGCCGCGCGCTGCGCAGCACGTCCAGCCCCGACCCATCGGGCAGACCCAGATCAATGAGCGCCAAATCGACCGGATGCGCCAGCAGGGCCACAGCGGCGCGGACCGAGTTCGCTGTCCTGACCTGCGCATCTGGGAATGCATCGCACACGATATGCGAAAGCCAGCGCCGCACCTCGGCCAGATCCTCGACGATGAGCACATTCTTCATTCCGCAGCCTTTCCGGGTATGGCTTCCAGTGGGATCGAGGTGGCGATGATCGTGCCGGACGGCGCAGTTTCGACACTTAAAGCGCCATCACATTGCAGCATCCGGGTCCGCAGGTTGGCTAGTCCGTTGCCTTCGGCGGCGGCGATCGGATCGAAGCCCGACCCGTCATCCGACAACGCGACACGAAGCTGCCCGTCCGCCACGCGCACCATGACGCTGGCACGCCGCCCCCCCGAATGGCGCACGACATTGGCGACGCCTTCACGCACGAAGGCGCGCAGCGTCTGGACCAACGGCGCGGGCACTGTGACACCGCTGGTACCGGCCGTTTCCCAGTGGAGCGCCAGCCCGGCGGCCTCCAGCACCTCAGCCACTTCGGCGCGCAAATCGGCCAGCAGGTCCGACAGCAGCCAGGGTTCGTGCATCGGGTTGGAAACGATCTCACGCAGGTCGGCCAGTGTCTGGCGGATCAGCGTATTCTTGCGGTCAGCCTCGGGGGTGTGCAGGGCGCTGAGCAGCAGGATACCGATGTTGTCATGCATATCGCGGTTGATGCGCAACCGCTCGACCAGCACGGCCTGCGTATAGCTGCGGTGACGTGTGAGCGCATCGCCCAGCAGATGACTGATTGTCGCCGCGCGCCGAGCATCGCGGCTCGAGAACAGCCTTGCGCCCCTATCTGCATAATCAAGGCGCAGCCCCGGCAGACCCGCCACCCCCGGCAAGAACAATGTGCGCCCGTCCTCTGCCAAGCTCGGTGCGTCGGCCACGTCAGCGCGCGGGAGGATGGAAAGCGGGCGAAACATCTCATCCCACAGCGCCGTGGTCGCCGCCAGTTGCTGCCCGGCTTCGGGGAGGTGGGCGATATCGGTGATCTGGCGGTAAAGATCTTCGATTGGCAGGGCCGTGTCACGCTGAACCCAACCGGACAGCCGACGGCGCAGCGGCAGATAAATCAGGCAGACAACGGCCAGCGACAGGCTGAGTGCGGGCAGCCGATCCAGCGCCAAGCCAAAGATCAAAAGCGCATCCAGCATCAGCAGCAACGCGACACCGACGGCGTAGAACAGGACGCCCAGCGACCAGTCCGCCAGATCAAACAGCCGGTATCGCGCAACGCCCAGAGCAATGCCCGTGTAGATCAGGAGGAAGAACAGGAATGCGGTGCTTTGCTCCAGAACCGCATCGCGACCCAGAAGCGGCGGCACGATCACGGTCACCACGAACCCGCCAGCACCCAGCGCAACCGACAGCCCTAGCCACCCCATCATGGCGCGCGCGGCAAGGTCGCGCCAGTTCGTCCAGACCTGTGCGGCAATCGCGATCAGCAGCACTGCCATGGTCGCCGAAACGAAGACCGGCAGCAGGGGCACATATTGCGGCCAGTCCAGCCCCAGCACGACCGCCAGCATCAGACCGATCACCAGCGCTGGGAAACCAAGCGCCGCCCCGCGCACCAGCCGCTTCGGATAGATCAGAAACAACGTGACCATACCGATCCCGAACAGCAAGGTGCCAAATCCGTTGACCCGGCTGGCAGCCACAAACGTCGCTGGACCCAGCGCCAGTTCGCGGGTGCTGTAGATCGCGGCCGCCTGCGCCGACAGTGCCAACCCTACCCCGGACAGCAACAGCATCCAGGCTGCGGCATCCTTCGGGCGCAGCGTAACCACCCAGGCGCCCAGGGACAGGCCAACAACCCCCACGAAAAGCTGTGACCAGAAGTTGAACGGCAGATCGCCCAGTGGTCGGCTGCTGGCCGGCGTGACCATGACGGTCTGCTGCGCGCCGTCGCGGCCCAGCAGCACCGCGACCTGGCCCCCAACCATTGCCGCGTCAATCTGCGCCTGGCGGTCAAAGAACCTGCGAACCTGCGCGGCCTTGCCCAGGGTGTCCGGCTCTTCCACCAGATCGTCGGGTTCTAGCGCGATACTGGCACCGCCTTGGGGCCCGATGGCAATCAACCGCGCGCCGCGCATGTCTTGCATCGGACTGCCCTGCGCAGTCCCAGCGATGATCACCGCTGCACCCTGATCTTGCGCCTTCAGGTCGATCCCCAGCCACGGCTGTGCCATCGCCACCCAAACGCTGAGGCCTGCCAGACCCAGTGCCACAAACAACGCGCCCACCAGGATGACGCCGGGTGCGATCTTACGTTGCATGCCAATTCTCCTTACCAAGCTCTGCGCACCGCCGGGGTCTTGATGACCTTTACGCCCAGCGGCTTTCTGGCGCCCCCCCCCGAACAGGGGGGAGACGCACCACCACGCTTTTGAGCAATGTGTACCAGCATTAAAAATGCTTTCAATTTGGAGCGACGGATGAAGAAGAACAAGACATTTGATCTGGTTTTGTGCCTGGGTCTTGCGACCGCACTTACTGGGTGCCTTGGCTCGGGCGGCGGTGGTGGTGGCGGAGGCGGTGGCGGTGGAGGCGGCCCAACCATGTTCGAAGACAACTACAACGCTGCCATTGGCACACAACCGACCACGAACATGCCGACCCGGATCGAGGGCGACTATAGCGGCCAGTTCAAGGTTGGCGTGAACACAGGCTCGCTCGGCGACATCAACCAGAATGCCGAGATCTTCGGCGATGTGAATGTCGCCGTCGACTGGACCGACGGCCAAAGCACCAACCCGTTCACCGGTTCGGCGAGCAACATTTTGGTGCGCGATGTGACATCGGGCGCCAGCGAGACGCTGACAGGCACGCTGAACGTCGATACCGCGCTTGGTGGCACCATTTCGCGCGTTACGAACCCCTCAACAGTCGTCGGCGGCTTCACCATCCCCGAGACCAATACGGGGGCCTTCCAGTTTGGCATGAATGGCCGCCTTTCAGGGTCCGAAGGCGAGGTTGACGCGACGGTCCTGGTCGGCGGCACCTTCCATGGCACCAATGCTGAAACCATGACTGGCGTCGTCTCAGGCGGTTTCAGCGAAGTTGGCAGCACCAATCCCGCGATCTTCGATGCCGGGATCGGCGGGGTGATCTACCTCAACCGGCAATAATGCTGATACTGGGGCACGGTCGTCCCGGCCCCACTCCAGTCTGCTGAAAGCCATGCCATGAAGCGGTTACTCTTGGCCCTGCTGTGTGTGTTCTGGCCAATCTTCGCCTCTGCCTCTTCTCTCGAAGAGGCAGAGGCAGCGCTGCGTCGGGGGCAGACCGACGCAGCGCTTTCGTTTGCGCAAAGCCACCGGCCCACCGACGGGGCCGAGACAATCCGGCGACTGTGGGTTCTGGGCGTTGCCTACAACCGACAGAACCGGCCCCGCGCCGCGATCGACCCCCTCAACCGGCTGGTCGCTCTTGCCCCCGCACAATCGGAATTCCGGCTGGAACTGGCGCTGTCATTGATCCGCGCAGGCCAGAGCGAACGCGCCCGCTATCACCTCGGCCTCGCGCAGGGGGCGGATCTGGCGCCTGCGGTACGTGCGCGGGTGGAGTCCGAGATCGACACCATCGATAAAAGCCGCAACTGGCAAGGCTATATTCGTTTCGCGATCGCGCCGGAAAGCAACGCGGCCCGCCGCACGGCGGCCGAGATCATCTCGCTGGGCGGTTTCACCTTCCGGCTGGTACCCGGCGCGCGGGCGCAACCCGCTACGGGGGTAGAGCTTGGCTTCGGCCTCGCCGCAATGCCACGACTGAGCGATGACCTGCGCGCGCGGCTAAGCGTCGACGCCAGTACCCGCCTGTTTAGGGGACGCGCCCCGGACGACCTGACGCTGCGCGCAGGGGCTGCACTGCTGCATTTCGGCGACCGGGGGCGCCAACTTTCGGCCGAGGTCTTCACAAGCCGTCGCTGGCTGGACAACCAACACTATTCGCAAAGCCTTGGCGTTGAATTTCGGCATTCCCGCCTGATCGGAAACCGGGCGAACCTTACCGTTTCAGCCCAGCGCGAACGGTTGCACTATCGTCAACCCGCCTACATCGTTGACCGTACGGCGGTCGGCCTGCAATTTGTCCATGCCACGACCGCGCAACTGCAACTGCACGCATCGGCACGGGCCGAGGTGCGGCATAGCCAGAACCAGCTTGCCGCCGGGCATGCCATCGGTGTCACGATCGGCGGACAATACAGCTTTACCGGCGGGCTGCGCGCGGGGCTTACGCTTAGCCAAGACTACAACACCTTTCCAGGCCTTCATCCGTTGTTTGGCGTCCGGCGCACCGACCGAAAATCCGCAGCGACGCTACAGATCAACAATCAGAACTGGTCGCGGTTCGGCTTCTCACCCGTTCTGAAAATCGCGTATGAGCGTCAGCATTCCAGCATCGTAGTCAACAGCTACAGCAACCTATCGGCATCGGTCAGCCTGACCCGCGCATTCTGACCCCGTTGACCAGAAGTGACGCTGCACAGCACGCCCGATTGAATGGGGCGTCCGCCTGCGTCAGGGAAGTGCAGGCATGACCAAAACATTCAAATTACTGAATTCGATTGATCCAGATCAAGGCGCCTACCGCGACATCGTGCTGCTATGGCACGATAGTTGGAGGAGAATGCCATGGACTTCACAGATCTTGCCACATCCCGCCGCGGCTTCCTGGCGCTTGGCGCGGCAGGCGCGGCGCTTGCCAGTGTCGGCCTGCCCGCCGTTGCCGCGCGCGTCGCCACAAGGGCGAAAATCGTCATCGTTGGCGCTGGAGCGGCGGGCACCGCAATGGCAAACCGCTTGGTTGAACGGCTGGACGGCGCACAGATCACCGTAATAGACGCGCGGGCTGAACACCTCTATCAACCCGGGCTGACGCTGGTGGCCGCTGGGTTGAAACCGGCGTCCTACACCCGGTCCCGCACCACGGACTGGCTGCCGCAAGGCGTCACACTGATCACACAAAGCGCTACGGCAATCGATCCGGTGGCGAAGACCGTCGACACTTCTGGCGGTCAGACCATCGCCTATGACTTCCTGATCGTCGCGCCCGGCCTTGTGCTAGATCACGACGCGATCGAGGGTTTTTCGCTCGATATGGTCGGCACCAACGGCATCGGTGCGCTTTATGCCGGGCCAGAATATGCCGCCAGAACCTGGGCGGCGGCGCAAGCTTTCACCGAGAATGGCGGCGTCGGCGTGTTCACCCGCCCCGCGACCGAAATGAAATGCGCCGGTGCGCCCCTGAAACATGCCTTCTTGATCGACGACATCGCCAGCCGGACAGTAGGCGCAGGAAAATACAAGATCGAATATGCCGCGAACAATGCATCATTGTTCGGCGTGCCCATCGTGTCCGAAAAAGTGCGGATGCTGTTTGACGAACGCAACATCCATGCAAATTACAGCCATGTACTGAAAGCAGTCGATGCAGGACGCAAGGTTGCCACATTCGCCACCCCTGATGGCGATACCGAGATGGGGTATGATTACCTTCACGTAATCCCGCCGCAGCGCGCGCCGGATGTGATCCGCCAATCGGGCCTCTCCTGGGCCGACCGCTGGACCGATCAAGGCTGGGTCGAGGTGGACATGAAAACCCTGCGCCACCTGCGCTACCCTGAAGTGTTCGCGCTTGGCGACGTGGCGGGGGTTCCCAAAGGCAAGACCGCCGCATCGGTCAAGTGGATGGTGCCGGTGGTCGAGGATCATCTTGTCGCCGCCCTGTCGGACAGTGAAGGGACCGCCGAATACGACGGCTATACCTCTTGTCCGCTGATTACCCGGGTTGGGCGGGCCATGCTGATCGAATTCGACTATAACAACAATCTGGTGCCATCCTTCCCTGGCCTGATCGCACCGCTGGAAGAATTGTGGATCAGCTGGCTGATGAAGGAAGTGGCGCTGAAAGCCACTTATAACGCCATGCTGCGCGGCAAGGCCTGAAGGAGGACACCATGCAAAACCTGACACTTCAAACCCTGATCGCCGTGTTCGAAGAGATCTTTGGCCGCGCCTTGTTCTGGGCGATGGTTGCTGGGGCAGCCATCGTGACCATCGCCTATGTCTATGTGCTCGTGCGGGACCGGTCGGTATCCATGCGTAAGTTCCTGCTGGCACAGATCTCGATGCCGTTCGGCGCGCTCGCAGGCGTGGTGTTCGTCCAGGCGATGACCAGTTCGCACCTGCGCGATATCGGCGGGCCGGTCGATGTGCTCGTTCTGTTAGGCGTCGCCTTCATAGGGGCCATCGGCGTGGCGATCCTGGTCTACACCGCGCAATCACTGTTCTTCCGCAGCCAGTCTTCGGACGACGGCTGACAGCGCGGGGCGCATCGTGCTGACCAGCGGACTGGCGCGCAAGCAATTCGTATGGACCTTGATGCTCAAACACCATCCGGACCGCACGTGAGCGGACCTCAGGCGAGTAGCGATTTACCATTTTGCTTTTTGTCATGACCATCTTCGTTACTAAAGTTGATGGTCTCCGACAAACTCGGGGCGATTCAGTTCTCTCCTGTGAGTGTGGCTCGCATCAAAGCCTCGCGGCGGCGGGCCCTGAAGCGATCAAACTGGGTGTCCGCAATGACGCCGGTCAGAATTACGCCGCCCATTACCGCGAAGTTAAGCGATGACGGCACACCGAGCAGATTGACAAGGTTTTGAAGGACTTGGAGCAGGATGACGCCGAGGCAAACGCCGATGATGGAACCTTCGCCGCCACGCAAGGAGAAACCACCCAGCACGGCGGCGGCGATCGCATAGAGCTCGTAGAAATTACCGTGCGACGACGGCTGGACTGAGCGGGTGTACATCGCAAAGAAGATTGCCGAGAGCGCGGTTAGAACGGCACAGATGACATAGGCGGCGGCGATGACCCGCCGCGAGTTGATCCCGGAGTAGCGCGCTGCCTCCTCGTTCTTGCCCACGGCAAATAGGTGTCGGCCAAAGACCGTCCGGTGCAACAGGAACCACGATCCCGCCGCCACGACGAGGAAGGCGACGGCGGAATGGGGCACGCCCGAGGTCCGTCCGGTCGTGAGATATTCCAGCATCGGGAAACTGCTCCCGAAAGGAAACCCGGCGGTACCGTCAGCTGTGTAGAACCGGGCGAGCCCGCGATAGATCAATAGACCGCAGAGCGTGACGACGAAGGGTTGCAGTCGCAGGCGTGTGATGAGCCAGCCGTGCAGCAGCCCGATTATACACCCCAAGGCCAGCACGATCAGCGCTGCGATCGGCCATGGCACGCCGTTGGCGATCATGTCGACGAAGAGTACTCCCAGAAGAGCGATGACCGAGCCCACAGAAAGCTCAATCCCCGCCGTCACGATAACGAAGGCCTGCGCGACCGAGAAAAGGCCAAAAAGGCCAATCAGGTTGGCCGTATTCGCCAGGTTCACTGCCGAGACAAACCTGGGATTAATCAGAGCGACCGTCACGCCCACGCTTATGACCAAAAGCCCCAGTCCAATATCCTTGCGTAGCACTGCCTTCTCCCTATTCCACTGCCAGGCGAAGGATCGCCTCTTCTGTGACCGCCTCATGCGCGAGCATCCCTGCGATCCGGCCCCGGCACATCACGGCGACCCGGTCCGATACGCCGATTACTTCTTCCATGTCCGACGAAATCATGAGGATCGCGACACCTCGATCCGCCAAATCCCGCATCAAGGCATAGACCTCGGCCTTGGAGCCGACGTCGATCCCCCGGGTCGGTTCATCGAAGATCAATACCCGTGGCTCCATCGCGAGCCATTTGGCGAGGACCACCTTCTGCTGGTTGCCGCCCGACAATTCTGCCGATGCGCGGTGCAGATTTGCCGCCTTGATCCTCAATCGCGTACGCGAAGTCTCGGCCAGCGCAATTTCGGCGCGCGGATCGAGGCGGCCCCAGCGCGAAAGGCGGAAAAGGCTGGGCAATGAAATATTGTCGCAGACCCCAAAGTCCAACAAGAGTCCCTGCCCCTTCCGATCCTCTGGCACCAGACATAGACCGGAGGCAATCGCATCGGCGACACTATGACTGGACAAGCTCAGACCATTGATGGTGACAGTCCCGTCAAGCGCCCTGTCGATGCCGAACAATACGCGCGCAAGCTCGGAACGACCGGCGCCGACCAGGCCTGCCAGTCCGAGAATTTCCCCGCCATGCAACGTCAGATCGACGACACTTTCCGGATGCGCCGCGGTACGCAGGCCCCGCACCTCAAGGACCGGAGCGCCTGGCGTCTGGACCTCCCGCTGGAGCGTGCGGCCGACGTCCCGCCCGATCATCATCCGCACCATCCGGTCGCGGGTGATCTCGGCCCTCGACAGGGTGCCGACGTTCTTCCCGTCACGCAGTCCGACGACACGGTCGGCGACCGCCTCGATTTCTGACAGCCGATGCGTAATGAACAGGACCGCTACATCGCGCGCCCTGAGATCCGAAATGACCTCCAGCAAGCGCTCGGTTTCGGACAAGGTGAGGCTCGACGTCGGCTCGTCGAGGATCACGAGGCGGGCGTTCATCGAAAGCGCCCGGGCAATTTCCAGCATCTGCTGATCGGCTAGCGACAGACCCAGAACCGGATCGTCGGGTCCAAACCGTGTCCCGAGCAATTTCAAGATCCCCTCGACCTCGCGCGACATGGCGGCACGATCCATCTTGCCGAACGGACCGCGCCGGATTTCCCGTCCAAGGAGCACATTGCCGGCCACGTCGAGGTTAGAGAAAGGGTTCAGTTCCTGATGCACGAATGCGATACCGAGCTTCGTCGCCTGCGCAGGAGTCAGTCGGGCGTGGGCGATGCCGTCGATGACGATCTCGCCGGCGTTGGCCGCAATGGTTCCGCCCAGCACCTTCATCAGGGTTGATTTTCCTGCGCCATTCTCTCCAATCAGTCCGACGACCTCGCCTCCGCAAATGGAGAGATCGACAGCAGAGAGCGCGACCGCGCCTGGATAGACTTTGGTTACGCCTGAGAGTGTCAGGTCGATGGGTTGAACGGAAACTGTCACGCGCGGGGTCCTTGGATCGGGCGTCAAAGTTGGCCACACCGGGCCATTGTCTGGCCTGGTGTGGCCGGTCTTGAGCGACGGGAGGTGCCGCTCAGCCGCCGAGGCGTTCGCGCAGCTCAGCCTCGAAAGCATCCACGTTAGATTGGTCGATAATCTTTGTCGGCACGATGATCAGTCCGTCTTCGGGCACGCCCGAAGTGTCGCCCGCCAATACCGCCGCCATCAGAAGCATGCCCTGATACCCCCATTGATAGGGGTCCTGCACGACCGTCCCCGCAAAGTTGCCTTGGCGTACGGCGCCAAGGGTGATCGGATCTTCGTCAAAGGCCACGACCGTGATGTCGCCTAGGCGACCGGACGCCTGCAGCGCTTCGTAAATCTTGGGGGGATTGTAGGAGTAGAAGCCAACCATGCAATCGATCTCGGGATTGGCGGCAAGGACGTCGTCTACGTTGGACCGTGCGCGGGCGAAGTCGACGTCATCGCCGCGTACATCCACCAGTTCGATCCCCGACCCTTCGATCGCCTGACGAAAGCCCGCAATCCTCTCAACCGCGTTGTCGGCCCCCAGAAAGCCGACGAACCCCATGCAGGTGCCGCCGTCCGGCATCGCCGATAGCGCGATTTCGCCGGCCTGAACCCCCGCCAACGTGTTGGACGATCCCAGATATGCGATCCGGTCACTTTGGGGCGCGTCGCTGTCGGTCGTCAATAGCGGGATCTGGGCGGCAATCCGGTTGAAGGCGTCGATTGAATTACTCGGATCGACCGACGAGATCATGATGGCATCGACACCGGCCGCGACCAGGTCGTCCATCAACTGGTTCTGCGCGGCGGCGGTGCCGGTTGCCGGATAGCGGAACTGCAGGTCATGGTCAGGAAGCTCGGCCTGCGCGGCGAGAACCCCGCCCTCGGCGAGTTTCCAGAAGTCGGAAGCGGCATTGACCACGAAGGCAAGCGAATGCTGCTCCTGTGCTTGGGCGCCGCCCCCGGCGCAAATGGCCACGGCTGTAAGGAGTGCGGATGAGCGTTTCATGACGGCTTTTTCCTTTCGGTTGTAGGGTCCGCGAACGTCCATGCGGACGAGGAGCTCGTATATTTCATTAATATTATTACTAATCATGCAGGATTCCGGCCAATGGGCGCGATTTCACCACACGGGTTGATGGCAGTCGCTTCGGGTCTGCGGTCGCGAGGCGGACTGGCCGCCCCGCCTTCGCCTCAGTTGTCTGCGCAGAAACCCGGTTCGGTTTGATTGCAGGTGTCGAGACCGGTATAGAGCGGATCCTCGACGGTCTCGCCGTTCAGGAGCTGCATCATGACGTCGGGCGCGCGCAGGCCCATCTCGAACGGACGCTGGCCGACCTGGGCGTGACTACGGCCCTCGCGGAAGGCCTGAGTCTGCGGCGGCAGGGTGTCGCCTGCGATGACAATAAGCTCATTGGCCTCCATCCGGTCCATGACCTGATCGGTGACTTGGGCATAGGCCTGCGGCGCAAACTGTGCCCAGCCGCCGACGAGAATGAAAGCATCGAGATCAGCGTTCGCCGTGAAGACGTCCGACATCTGCTGGTTGGCGAGGTCGGCCTGATCGTTGGTGAACACCGGGCATCCCTCGATCTCGGTCCAGCCATTTTGTCCGGTCAGCCGGTCGATCCCCGCTTCGCGCCCTGCCGTATCGCGGAAACCCTGAGCTCGGGCGTTGATGTTGGCTGCAGCGACATTGCCGAGCTGGAGGCAGACCGTGCCGCCCTCGGGCTTCAGGGCCATTGCCTGCTCGGCCATCCCGACACCCATCAGATAGTTGTCCGTGCCGAGATAGGTTGCGCGCAGATCTGCGTCTTCTGGCAGAAGATCGGCATCGATTGTCATGATCGGGATGTCGGGCGCCAGCGCCCGGAGCCGGTTGGCCATGGCCGGTGCGTTCGACGGCGAGATCGCGATCGCGGCGACACCTGCAGAAATCAGGTCATCGACGATCTGCACCGCGCCGGCTTCGTCGGCGGATGAGGCGGGCCCGGTGTAGAGGCAGGTGTACTGACTGTCAGGATTTTCGACCATCCACTGCTGGCAGCCGAGGTTGATCTGCTCGAAGAAGGGGTTGTCCAGTCCCTTCACGACGATGGCCAGTGTATTGGCGTCCTGCGCCATGCCTGCCCCGGCCGTCATGGCCGCGAGGATCGCGATTGTGCCTAGTTTGTAAGTCATTCTTCACTCTCTCCCTGTTGAAGTCTTGCACCGGTGCGCCGCTCCCCGCGGTCAGCCGGGATACCATGTTGTGCGCGCCTCTCCCGCAGCACGGCGATAGGACCAAGCGCGGTCCACCAGTGTCTCGAGGTCGACCCTTGGCCGCCAGCCAAGCAAGTGAGCGGCCTTGGTGCAGTCGAGCCAGTTGCTGTGGAACGGCGTCTCGATGTCGACGGGCGGCGCGCCAGTCCTCTCGTTCACCAGGACGGCAAGACGGCCATAGTCGACTGGCTCGGTCATCGCGATGTTGAAGGTCTCGCGCGCCGCATCAGGGTGGTCGAGTGCGGTCACGAGGGCCGCCACCACGTCGTCAACATGGATGAAATTTCTCCGCAGTGGCGCACCTGTCACGTCCCTCAAGAGCGGCACATGTTGGCCGGTGCGGGCGGCGGCGAGCCTATCGGGCGTCATCAGATCCGCCCAGTCCGGGCCTCCGAACTGATCTTCGCCAAAGCTCATGGCATAGCGCAGGTCATCCTTTTCCATGATCCATGGGGAGCGCAGGATGCAGCCGTCGATGCCGTACTGATGACCATATTGCTCCAGCATCACCTCTTCGATGACCTTGGTCAGCGCATAGCAGCCCGGATAGGCGCGGCGCGGCGCGACTTCGGTGATCGGGGCGTCATAGGCCTGAAAGATGTGGCCCACGGAACAATCGCCGCCCAGAAGGACGAACCGTCGGGCGGCAGGATTTGCGCGAAACGCTTCCAGCAGGACGAACATGCCCTTGATCGATACGTCGATCGCCAAGGTCGGCGATTCCTTTACCGCTGCGAGATGCAGGACATGGGTGACACCGTCCATCGCCGCTGCGACGGCTTCCGGATCGGCGATGGATCCGCGCACCACACTTAGGTGGTCGGTCTCGGACATCGTCCGGTTGTGGCAAAGTGCGACGATTCGGCCCCCGGCGGGGATCATGGCGGTCGTCAGCGCGGGCAGAAGATGTTGCCCTACTTTGCCTGCGGCCCCCGTCACCAGTATTTTCATATGATCCCCCTGATCCTGACGTTGATTTATATTTACTAATAATATTAAGTCAAGTATTTCGTAGGAGCGGTTGAACGGGAGGTTTGACCGCCGAAACAAGGACTCGGGCAGAGGTGGTCCGCGAACGGCAATAAAGGGGGAGCAGGCGTGTCACGCTTGAAACTGGAAAATATTTCAAAGAATTTTGGCGCGATTCAGGCGCTCTCGGAAGTCTCGCTTGAGGTGGCACCGGGCGAGGTTCTGGGCCTGATGGGTGACAACGGCGCAGGCAAGTCAACGCTGGTAAAGATCATCGCGGGCAATTTCCCGGCCTCGTCGGGCGAGATCCGGATCGATGACCGGCCAGCGCACTTCAACAAGCCACTCGATGCGCAAACGGCAGGTGTCGAGATCGTCTATCAGGACCTCGCGCTGTGCAACAACCTGACCGCCGCGTCCAACGTCTTTCTCGGGCGCGAGGCGATGCGCCGGATCGGGCCGTTCAATATCCTCGACTATCCGGCGATGAACCGGCGGGCGGCGGACCTGTTCAAGCAGCTCAAATCTGAGACACGCGCCCGCGACTTAGTGCGGCGCATGTCGGGCGGCCAGCGGCAGGCGGTAGCCATCGCGCGCACGCTGCTGTCTGAGCCGAAGATCGTGCTGATGGACGAGCCGACCGCCGCAATCTCGGTGCGGCAGGTCGCCGAGGTTCTCGACCTGATCCGCCGCCTACGCGACCGTGGCATAAGTGTCATTATCATCAGCCACCGGATGCCCGATGTCTTTGGCGTGGCCGACCGGATCGCTGTGATGCGACGCGGCCGCCTCGTGGCCAGCAAGGCCACCGCGACATCCTCGCCCGAAGAAGTGACCGGCCTGATTACCGGCGCTATCGAAACCGCGTGAAGGAAAGAAAAGATGACATCTCTCGACGACCTCATCGGCCGGACCGAACACAAGAGCTTGTTCGCCCGCCTCACGTCTGTCCCCGTGTTCTGGGTCATCCTTGCCGCACTTGCGGCCTGTATCGCGCTCACACTGCTGACCGATACCTTCGCGACCCAGCGCAATCTGTTCAACGTGCTTCGCAACTTCACCTTCGTGGCAATCATCGCAATCGGCATGACTGTGGTCATCGCGTCCGGCGGGATCGACCTATCGGTTGGATCGACCGTCGTCCTCTCGGCGATGGTGCTCAGTGTGCTGATGTCGGGAGGGTGGAGCTTTGCATTCGCGGCCATCGTCGCGCTGACTGCGGCTTTGGCGGTGGGGGCATTCAACGGCGCGCTGATCGCCTATGCCGGAATGCCGCCCTTCGTCGTGACGCTCGGCACCCTCTCGGGCGCCCGCTCGCTGGCCATGGTCCTGTCCGATAACAAGATGATCTGGGAGTTTGGTCCTGACCACGACCTGTTACTGTGGCTTGGCGGCGGTTCCACCCTTGGCCTTCCCCACCCGACCTTCGTTCTTGCAGTGTTGGGGATCGCTGCGGCGCTGATCCTCAGATGGACGCGCTGGGGGCAATATGTCTACGCCATAGGAGGAAACGAACAGGCCGCCATACTAACCGGCATCGCTGTCAAACGACGGAAAGTGACGATCTACATGTTCTCGGCCTTAACCGCCGGGATCACGGGAGTCCTCATGACTGGATGGCTTGGCTCGGTCACAACCAATCTCGGCCAGTCGATGGAACTTGCCGTGATCGCGGCGGCCGTCATTGGCGGGGCAAACCTCGCAGGTGGAGAAGGCACCCCGTTGGGCGCCGCGGTTGGGGCGCTCTTGATCGAGGTGATCCGCAACTCACTCATCCTGCTCGGCATCTCGACATTCTGGCAGGGGATGTTCATAGGCACGTTCATCATCGTCGCCGTCGCTTTTGACAGGTTCCGTAATGCCCGGACTTGACGTATGACAGCGAGTACATGGAAAAGGGAGCGCGACCGCCACTATGAAGAAGCCGACGATGATGGAAGTGGCCTCACGTGCCGGGGTGTCGCAGGCGACGGTCTCCCTGATCCTTAACGGCAGCCCAGGCGCGAAATTCAGTGATGATACCCGCCGCAAAGTCACCACCGCCGCCAAGGAGATCGGCTATCGCCCGGTCCAGCGTGGTCTTCCGCAGGTTGCGCTGGCCACGAACCAGATCGCCTTCGTGGTCGACGAACTGACGAGCGATCCATGGATGGCCCTTGCCTTCGAGGGAGCGCGGGAATTTGCGCTCCAACAGGGCGTCTCGGTCTCACTTTCCGTCTGTCGCGGCGGAAAACTCCTTGACGAAGACCTGTTGCGCGAGTTCGTGCATCAACCCGTTATCGGCTTCATTTATGGCACGATCCTCACCCGCCGGATCACGTTGCGCGGCCCTTTTGAGAACCTGCCGACGGTCCTACTCAACTGCTACGATGGCAAGCGCCAACTTGCCTCGGTGGTGCCGGGCGACGTCGAAGGCGGGCGGAAGGCGACACAGCGTCTCATCGCCGCTGGCCGACGGCGGATCGGCTTCATCAACGGCCAGGATGGGATCGATGCATCGAGTGACCGCCTGCGTGGCTATCGTCAGGCCCTCGCAAGCAGCGACATCACCTTCGATCCTGATCTCGTATACAACGGCAACTGGGAACCACCGTCGGGCCATGACGGTACCCGAGCATTTCTTGCACTTGACGCGCCGCCCGATGCGATATTCTGCGCCAACGACTTGATGGCCATCGGATGCTACGAGGCGCTCAAGGAAGCTGGACTGCGAATCCCGCAGGACGTCTCTGTGATCGGCTTCGACGACCGCGAAGTTGCCCAATTCATGCGACCGCCGCTCACGACACTTGTTCTTCCCCATTTCGACATGGGGGCTGCTGCCGCTGAACATCTGCTCGACATCGTTGGTGGCCTCCCGACGCGCCACAGCCAAATCAAGGTCGAGTGCGAGTTGATCGACCGCGCGTCCGTTTGATCCCTGTATATATGATCTGTGTGCACCGGGCCCACCCTTTCTTCCCAGCCAATCACGGGCATCGGACTTTGCAACACCAATCCGACAGTCAGGTGATCGATGAAGACTAGTTTCGCCATCTACCTGACAACGGGATCGAACACCGCCTGACGAAGCCCAACCACCCGTGGACCAATGGTAAGATGGGGCGGATGAACCGCACCATCAAAGACGCCACCGTCAAGCGCTTCCATTACGATGACCACAATCAGTTCCGCACCCATCTCGCCGACTTCATGGCCGCCTACAACTTCGCGCGCAGGCTTAAGACCCTTGGCGGCCTCACGCCCTACCCGACGGCACAGTGATCGATGCAACATCGAAACTCATCAAGAACAATACCGGCTATGACCTGCGCCAGATGTTCATCGGCTCGGAAGGTACGCTGGGTGTGATTACTCGGCTTGTCTTGCGATTGTATCCACTGCCCGGTTCTACCCAAGCGGCCTTGTGCGGGCTCGCGGATTATGGGTCTGTCCTGCGGCTTCTGGACGGGGCGCGGCGCAAGCTGGGACCGATGCTTTCAGCGTTCGAGGCAATGTGGCCGGATTACTGGCAGGTCGCCTGCGACGTTCCTGGCGTGCGTAGCCCCCTTCAGGGTCAGCACGCGTTCCACATTCTGATCGAAGTGCAGGGTACGGATGAGGCGATTGACGGCGCACGTTTTACCACCTTCCTTGAAGAGATGTTCGAGGACGGGGTGATCGAGGATGCCGTCCTGTCCCAAAGCCTGACCGACGTGAAGGCTTTCTGGGGGGTGCGCGATGCCTGTTCCGAATTCAAACTGACCCTCGGACCACACCTAGCCTATGATGTGGGGCTGCCAACCGGCAAGGCAGATGAATTTGCCAAAGCCTGCGCCGCCGCAATCGCTGCGGCGGTGCCGGGCGGGCGATCTGTGTTCTATGGCCATATTGCAGACGGGAACTTGCACCTGCTGGGCTGGCTGCCGGACGCACCGGAACAACCGGCAGCGGCGCTGGATGCTGCTGTCTATGCCACGGTGCAGGCGTTCGGGGGGTCGGTCTCGGCTGAACATGGGATCGGGACAACCAAGAAACCATATCTCGCGCATTCCCGCAGCGCTGCGGAAATTGCGCTCATGCGCAAAATCAAGGTCGCGCTGGATCCTCAGTTCCGCGAACCTGATGGTGGCCGCGGCACCCGTGATCGTCAGTGGCTCCGCAGGGATGCTGCGGGGACTGGCAAACACATCGGGTGTTCAAGGGCGGGCGAGGGTCCGGCCTGCACGCGATCCAGGTCGGAGACACAGGCGGAGCCGAGCCAAAGCAGCACCGTCCTGGTAACGATGCGAGATCTATCTCGGCCCTATACGGACATGCGGGGCCGTGATCATGTGTCATCCGCATGCCCGCTTCTGCTCTTGCGCATCCGCTTTTTGCTGATGCAATGACGCTTTGTAGCGGCAAAGCGCTCAATGGTGCGACCGCGCAAGATGCATCCAGCTGGTGCCGAAGTTCTGAGATTCGCCATCGTCCGGATGCGTTCGGTCGTACCCCTTCATGTGCGCCGGCTCTGACTTTGCAGCCAGACAGATCACCGCAGCGTTCGGCTTATCCACAGCGTCGTCAGAGCGCTTCCGCCTTGACCAGAGAGTGAACGTCATCGACGCGGGCGGCATCGAGGTCATTTTCGGTGATGTCGACTGCCTGCCCCACCAGGTCTTCGACCCCCCGTACCAGCGCCAGTGCGTCCAGACCGTAATAGCGCATCAGGTAAGGGCGCGAACCGCCGTGGGCGTAGGTGTCCTTCAGACCCAGCCGAATCAGCCGCTTGCCGACGCCGGCATCAGCCATCGTTTCGGCGACGAGGCTGCCGACCCCGCCTTCGGTGACGTGGTTCTCCAGCGTGATCACGCCGTGCTTAACGCTCGCGATCTGATCAAGAAGCGCCTTGGAATCGAACGGTTTGATGGTGTGCAGATGCAGGTGGCGGATCGAGAGGCCTGCCTTTTTCAGAGCGGCGCGGGCACGCATGGCTTCTTCAGTACAGATGCCGGAGGTGACGACAAGAATGTCGTCACCCGCGCTCAGCTCGCGCATCTCGCCAACCTTGATTGGCGTATTGAATAGACGCGGCACGGATCCGCGCAGCACCCGGCACCAGACCGGGCCGTCGATGCTGTCGGCGGCTTCACAGATCGATTCCACCTCGGTCGCGTCGCCGGTCTCGAGGATCGTCATGTTCGGAATCGATCGCATGACCGAAATATCCTCGATCGACTGGTGCGTCATGCCGCCGGGCGTCGTGACGCCAGGCAAGAAGGCCATCATGCGCACCTTGCGACGCGGATAGGCAATCGAGGCCATCAGCTGGTCATAGGGACGACGGTACATGAACACGCCAAAGGTGTGGATGAAGGGGCGAAAACCCGCCAGGCCCAGCCCGCCAGCAAAACTCATCATGTTCTGTTCGGCCATGCCCATCGACAGAAACTGATCTGGATGGCGATCGCGAAAGCCATCGATTTCGCAAGACGAGGTCAGGTCAGCCGAAAGGCACAGGATATCGGGATTGCCGGCGGCAAACTTTTCAAAGGCCGACGCATAGGGGCGTGAAACCATTTCTACCATGTGTCAGGTCTCCTTAATGGGCGTAATCGACCGGGTCGACGCCCAGATCTTTTGCAATGGATTGGTTCATGCGTGCGCGTTCATCCTCGGATTTGAACCGCACGTAATGGAGCCGTGGGAAACGTTCCTCAAGGATCGACATCGCATGAAAGGGATTTGTTCGGGCAAGAATGATCAGGGGCTTGCCCTCGTGATCTTCCTGTGAAGCCTGTCGGATCGCGTTCAGGTCATGGCCGTCCACCTCGACGCAATGTGCGCCGAAGTTGGTGAACTTGGTGCGCAGGTCGCCGACCTCCATCACCGTGCCCATCGCGCCGTCGCACTGCTGGTCGTTCACGTCCATGATCGCCTTGACCTCGATATTGTGGAAGGCGCAGGCCTGCACCGCTTCCCAAGTCTGGCCTTCCTGGACCTCGCCGTCGGACATGAACACCCAGGTGTTGCCGGTCTCTCCGCGCAGCTTGCGCCCAAAGGCAAGGCCCGCCGCTGTCGACAGACCGATGCCCAGCGTGCCGTTGTGGACCTCCATGCCGGGGCTGTGTTCCGCGCCGATCATCTCGACAGAGGAACCGTCCTGGTTGAACATCTCAAGGCCCTCGGGTGCCATGCGCCCGACCTCTATCAGTGTCGCATAGGCGACCAGCGCGTAATGCGCGGGGGCAATGAAGAGGCGATCGTATTCGGGGGCCGCCGGGCCGTTGTAGCCGGCGCCCGTGTGATAGTCCGGATTGTTCGGAGACGGCACGCCTTCAAACGGCTTGGGGATCATCGGCAGGATCGGCGGCCCAAGATTCAGCGCTTCGTTGTAAAGCCAGGCGAGCTGTTCGCCCGCCGAACAGGCTTGGCTGAGATATCCGCCGTTGTTGCGCATCGAGTGTTCGAATACGCGGCGGCGAATGCCAAGCGCAATATCTTCCGTCGTCTTTTCATTCCTCACGGGGACCTCCTGCAAACTTTACAAATGTCATTAAAAGATGCAAATGTAAAAAACAAGAGATGATTGCAGCGCCCCCGTCCAAGAAAGGTTCGACATGAGACAAATGAACGCGATCAGGTGCCACGGCTTCGGCGGTCGGCATCGGTTTGAAACCGGGCTTAACGTGCCGGAACCGCGGCCCGGCGAGGTGCTGGTCCGGGTCGATGCCAGTGGGATCTGTGCCGCCGACCGGGCCATGTGGGACGCAACCGGGCCGTGGGAGCTGAGCTTTCCGTTCACGCCGGGGCACGAGTTCACCGGGACTGTTGTGGCGCTTGGCGAAGGTGCTGACACGCGACATGGGCTGGCCGTGGGCGACCGGGCCATCGCAGAGTTGAACATCACCTACGGGAATGACTATTTCCGCCAGCGGGGGCTCTACCATCTGTCGGACAGCATGGATGTGCTGGGCGCGACGCTGGATGGCGGCTGGGCAGAATACATGATCTATCCCGCAGACGCGGTGGTCCACAAAGTGCCCGACAGCGTATCGAACCGCGCGGCCTGCTATGCCGAACCACTTGCGAACGCGATCCACGGGGTTCAGCGCGGTGATATCGGGTTCGACGACGTCGTCGTCGTCGCGGGCGCGGGCCCGATCGGCATGGGCATGGTGCAGGCTGCGCGCCTTAAGACGCCGCGCAAGCTGATCCTGATCAACCCGGGCAAGGCCAAGCGCGATCTAGCGCTGACCCTGGGTGCCGATCTTGCGTTTCACCCCGATGATCCCGACCTGTGCAACGCCATCCATGATCTGACAGACGGACGCGGCGCGGACGTGTTCCTTGAGGCGTCGGGACGCGGATCGGCTTTTTTGCAAGGGTTGGCGCTAATCCGCAAAGCCGGGCGTATGGTGGTATTCGGCGTCTACAAAGACCCGGTGCCGTTCGATTTGAATATCCTTGGGGAATTCAAGGAACTGGACCTGCGCGGCGGCCATCTGGCCCCCTTTACTTATGCCACGGCGCTCGATCTGATGGCCCGGGGGCTGATTGATGGCGATGCCTGCGTGACACATTCCTATCTGCTGGAAGATTTCGAGGCGGCCATCGTCCGCTCCCCCGATCCTGACGAAGTGCAGATCAAGGTCATTTTTGAGCCGAACGGCCCGGAGATTTCATGAAATACACATCTTCCCATTGGGGTAGTTACCAGTTCGAACCCGGCGGCCCCTTGCTGCCGCTGGCCAGCGACCCCGACCCGTCGCGCATCGGGCGCGGCTGGGCCAGCGCGTCGCAGGACCGGCAAAGCCGGATCCTGCACCCCGCCATCCGGCTCGGCTGGCTAGACGGCGACCGGGGCCGGAACCGCTGCGGCGACAGCTACGTCACGGTGTCATGGGATCGCGCGATCGCACTCGCCGCTGACGCTTTGGGAGAAACCGTCGCGGCACACGGCAACGGTGCGGTCTTTGGCGGCTCTTACGGATGGTCCAGTGCGGGCCGGTTCCACCACGCGCAAAGCCAGATGCGGCGGTTCCTGAACCTTGCGGGCGGGTGCGTGTCGGCGCGCAATACCTATTCCCACGCCGCCGCAGAGGTTCTCTATCCCCACATTCTTGGTCTCAGCAACAAAGCCTTTCAGGACCAGATGACGGCGATGCCACTGGTCGCCGCACATTGCGAGGTGCTGCTTGCTGTCGGTGGCATTTCGCGTCGCACGGCGCAGATCACCTCGTCGGGAACGACAACGCACGAAGTCGGCTCATGGCTGGAGCAAATGCGCGCCAATGGCACCCGGATCATCGCGCTGTCGCCCGCCCGCAGTGAAGCGGCAACGGAATGGCTGTCGATCCGTCCGGGCACGGATACCGCCTGCCTGCTGGCGTTGGCCCATGAAATCCATAGCGCCGGTTTGGCGGACGAAGCATTCCTCGCGCGCTGCACTAGCGGCTGGGAGACGTTCCGCGATTACCTGACGGGGGCTGCGGACGGCACGCCCAAGACGGCCGACTGGGCCGCACCTATCTGCGACCTCGACGCGCAAGTGATCCGCGACCTGGCCCGCGATCTGGCAGTGTCCAAAAGCATGATCGCCGTGGCCTGGAGCCTGCAGCGTGCCGAATACGGCGAACAGCCGCTTTGGGCAGGGCTGGCGCTCGCGTCGCTTATCGGACAGATCGGACAGCCGGGCACGGGATACGCCTTTGGCTACGGCTCGACCACGCCGGTGGGGCGCGCGGCGCGGCTGATCCCCTGGCCGTCGATGCCGCAGGGACGCAACCCGGTCGACGATGACATCCCCGTGGCCCGCATCGCCGACATGCTGCTGCACCCCGGCGGGATTTACAAATACGACGGAAAGACGCGGACCTATCCCGACATCAAGCTGATCTGGTGGACCGGCGGCAACCCGTTCCATCACCATCAGGACCTTAACCGCCTGGAAGAGGCGTGGACGCGGCCCGAGACGGTCATCGTGAACGATCACAGCTGGACGGCCACGGCGCGCCGGGCAGACATCGTCCTGCCCGCCACCTCCCCGCTCGAACGCGACGACATCCTGATGAACCGGCGCGATCCTACACTGCTGTGGATGTCGCGATACCACGCGCCCTTAAGCGAGGCGCTGGACGATTACGAGATATTCGCCCGCCTTTCGGAAACGATGGGCTTCGGCGATGCTTTCACCGAAGGGCGCGACACGGCGGGCTGGCTTGCCTGGCTCTGGGAGCGCTCGCAGGAGGTGGCACATGCGCACGGGTTTGCATTGCCCGACCTGAACAGCTTTCGCGCCGCAGGGCGATTCGACATCCCCGATGCAGCGCAAGCGCGGATCGCGCTCGCCGATTTCGTGGCAAACCCCACGACCCATGCGCTGGCGACTGAAACCGGGCGCATCACGCTGACCAATGCGGGGATCGGCGCGCTGGGGCTGCCAAGCTGCCCCGGTCATCCTACATGGATCGAACCGACCGAATGCCTGACACGAGCGCAGCCTGATGAACTTCACTTGATCTCGGGCCAGCCGGACACCCGGCTGCATTCCCAGAACGATCGCGGGTCCGAAGCACTGGCCGACAAGATCAAAGGGCGCGAGGCGGCCAGCTTCCATCCCGACACGGCAGCGGAGCGCGGCCTAATCGCCGGCGATATCGTGCGTCTTTACAACAGGCGCGGGGCCTGCCTCGCGGGCGTGCGGTTGAACGACGGGCTGCGGCGTGACTGTGTCTCGTTGCCCACCGGCGCCTGGTTCGATCCGCAGATCGTCCAGGGCGAACGGCTGGAGGTGCATGGCAACCCCAACGCCCTGACCCGCGACGCAGGCTGTTCAGAGCTGTCGCAGGGCAATATCGCCCATTCCTGCCTTGTCCGTGCAGAAAAGTGGACCGCTGCTGTGCCGGAGCTGACCATCGACACGCCGCCGGTCGTCGCGCCCTGAAAAGGGCGCGGCGCTCAGTCGGCGTTGCGCATGTTACGTTGCGCCACGGCAAGCGCCAGCGCGGACACCAGGATGATGCCGGACAGTGCGTCCTTTGTGTTGAAGTCAAGCCCCATCAGATTCAGCCCGTTGGTGAGCATACCCAGAAACAGCACACCCGCCAGCGTGCCCGGCACGTTCGGTCGTCCGCGCGGATGCAGGGCCGCCCCGATGAAAACTGCGGCGATGGCGTCCAGCAGGTATGAAAAGCCCGACAGCGGCGTGAACATGCGGATATTGGCTGCCGCAATCAGACCGCCCACCGCGCAGGTAATCGCGGCAAAGACGAAACACGCGATCAGGATGCGGTTTACGCGAATGCCCGCCACGATTGCGGCGGACCGCTGCATGCCAATCGCATGCACCTGCCGTCCCCAGACCGAGCGCTCGAGCACGAAGTAATAGATCACCACCAGAACGACCGCGATGATGACTTCGGTCGGTATGCCGAACAGGTCCCCCTGTGCGATGTTGCGAAAACCGTCTTGCATCTGGCGATGAGAAATCGGCCCGCCGCCGTTGGTAAAGATACGCTGCACAGATGACCCGATAAAGAACGTGCCCAGTGTCGCCAGAAAAGGACTGATCCGCAGGCCGACCACCAGCGCCGCGTTCAATAGCCCCACCAGCGACCCGCCGATCAGACCCACGCAGGCCGCCGGGAACCAGCCCATGCCATAAGACTTCATTGCCACCACGGCAAAGGCAGCGCCGAAGTCCAACGCGATCCCCACCGACAGGTCGATGCCGCCGGTTGCCACGATCAGCGTCATCCCAAGGGCGATGATGATAAGGATGGCAGAGCCTTCAACGATGTTCAGCAAGTTCTGACCCTGTACAAAGACCGGGTTCCACGCCGCGAAGAACAAAAAGAAGGCCGCAAAGACGATCAGAAAGCCAAAGCGCATCACGATTTTGCGAAACGAGAACCGGCGTTGATTTGCGACTGTATTCATCACTGCGCCCATTGCGAAATTGCGGACAGCGCCACGACGATCACGATAAGCGCGCCCTTGATAAGGTCGGTCCAGAACACGTTCACCCCGATGGTCTTGAGCCCGATGGAGATCGCCGCGACCAGCACGGCCCCCAGAATGGCGCCCCAGACGGTAACGATCCGGCGCGGCGAGAACGCAGCCCCGAGAAAGGTCGCCAGCACCATTTCAAGAAGGAGGTTGTCTTGCGCGCCGGGAGAATAGCCGTTGGCACGTGCAAGGGTAAAGAACCCCGTCACGAACCCCATGAAGGCCGCTACAAGATAGGATTGCGCCACCAGCCGATCAACGCGGATCCCCGAGATTTCGGCCGCATCACGGCTGCCGCCAGCCGCCTGCAGGTTCAGCCCCCACTTTGAACGGTGAAGAAAGAACCAGGCAAGCAGGCTGAGTATTGCGACGATCAGGATACCAAGCGGAATGCCGAATGCGATGTCGCCACGCAGTGCGGCGATGGATTCGACATTGAGGTTGAGCCTCTTGCGCTCTGTGATGACATTGGTGATGCCCACGACAGCTACGAACATGGCAAGCGTGGCCAGAAGCGGCGCCATGCGCAATCGCGTGACCAGGACCGCGTTAACGACGCCGACCAGCATCGCAGCGACCAGCGCGGCCAAGGCCGCAAGAATGGCCGGCTGCCCTGCGCCGGTCATCACCGCCACGATCCCGGCACACAGCACGGCCGTGGCAGGGATCGACATGTCTATCCCGCCGGAAACTACATCGTCGCCACCCGCCATGACCACGGCGGACAATCCGATGACAGACAAAACGACCGTCAGGCTTTGCGCCAGCACCAGCTTGAGGTTGACGATGGTCATGAAGTTAGGCGCGTTAAGGCCCACGTAGAGCAACAATGCCAAAAAGATGATCAGCGGCAACAGCCCGACGATCGTCGCCAGCCGGTGCTTCTGATTGCGCGCGCTAGCTTGCATCTGCAGGCTCCAAAACGGTCGTGGCGCCGGTGGTAACCGCCACGAGGTGGTCCACGTTGAGATACGGCTTGTCGATGATCGTTCGGACCTTGCCACGCATCATGACGGCGACGCGGTCACAGGTACCGACAAGCTCCACCGGGTCGGATGACGACATCACGATGATCGCACCCTCTGCGGCAAGGTTTTCGATCAACTGATAGATTTCTGTTTTGGCACCCACATCGACGCCCACCGTCGGCGCGTCAAAGATAAAGATCCTGGCGCTCTTGGCCAGCCAGCGGGCCAGAACGACCTTCTGTTGGTTGCCCCCCGACAGAAAGCGGGTGACGGCCAAGGGATTGTTAGGCCGGATGTCGAGATCATTGATCAGCCGCTCGGTCACGGCACGCGTCTTGCGACGGTCGATCATGCCAAAACTGGCGTTTTCGTCAAGCGTGGCCAGTGTTGCGTTCTCGGTCACTGTCATCGGAAGCACCAGACCGTCGTGCCGCCGGTCGCGCGGGACAAGGACCATGCCGTTTGCCACCGCCTTCGCGGCGGTCCTAGTATCAAGCGGCGCGCCGTCCAGCGTCAGGGTGCCGCGGGACTTCCGCAATCCGTACAGCGCATCTATCAACTCTTCGCGACCGGACCCGATCAGGCCGGCGATGCCGAAAATCTCGCCCCGCCGGATGTCGAGCGTCACGTCAGAAAAGGCCTTGCCGTCGTCGTATCCGACCAGTTGCAAGCTGACGTCGCCCGGTTCGCGGTCGGTGGTCGGAAAAAAGTTGTCGAGCGCGCGCCCGATCATGGCCGACACCAGCTCTGGCCCGGTTTCCTTGCTGACCGTGTCAAAGACAGCCACGTTCCTGCCTTGCCGGAACACCGTGACACGATCGCAGATGTCAATGATTTCGTTCAGGTAATGCGACACATACAGAATCGCGATGCCGCGCGATTTCAGTTGTGCGACGGCCTTCATGATTGTGCGCACATCCTCGCTGGCAAGGGGCGCTGTGGGTTCGTCGAAAACGACGACCTTCGCGGCCCCGTCGACCAGCGCACGCGCCACCTGCACCAGTTTGCGCTCTGCCGGGCCCAGGTCGCGGATCAGGCGGTTGCCCGGCAGTTCCGAACCCAGCTCTTCGCGCAAGAAGGCCTCTGCGCGGCTGCGCATCTTCCTTTTGGACAATCCGAACGGGCCGGAAATTTCCTGACCCATGAACACTGATTCCGCGACGGTGAAATGCGGCACAAGATGCAGTTCCTGGTGGATAAACCGGATGCCGGCAGCTCTGATCTTGTCCGGCGTGACCGGAAACACCGTAGCGCCGCCCACCGCGATCTGGCCTTCGTCGGGCTGGTAAACACCGGCCAAGACCTTGATGATCGTGGATTTTCCAGCGCCGTTTTCGCCGACAAGGCCGTGAACCTCGCCCGGAAGGACGGTCAGGTCGGCCCCGTCCAGCGCACGGACACCGGGAAATATCTGAACGATTCCGCTGAGCTGGAACGCTGCTTCGGTCATGTCGCCTCGTCTGGTCAGGAATATCAGCGCAGATGCGGGACGATCCGCATATACGCGACAGCCGGTGAACCGGCTGCCGCAGTGCCATCAACTGCAACAGGTCAATTGATCTCGCCGTAGCCCAGTTCTTTGTAGGCTGCCTTGGCTTCTTCGGGCCCGTTGATCGGCACCACCTCTACATAGGTCTGCGGCAAAAGGGTGTCGCCGGCAAAGTAGCGCGCCACGTTCTCTGCGGCGGTCTGGCCGATCAGGCGCGGCTGTTGCGCCACGTTGGCCACAAAGGGGCTGCCCTCTTCGGCCATGATTTCGAGCGTGTCGGGACCGCCGTCAAGCGCGGTCACCAGGACATCTGTCCGGCCGGATTCCTCAAGCGCCTGCACGACACCGATGGCCGGTTGATCCCAGCAGCCCACGTGGATGGCGTCGATCTCGCCCTCGGGATATTGGCTGAGCAGGTCGAGCGTCTGGCGGCGCGCATCTTCGGGCGCATTGGCGAACTCTTCGGCCAGCTCAGGCTGGATAATCTCGATCTCCGGATAATCCTGCAGCACGTATTTCCACAGACCGGTTCTGATACCGCAAATGCGCAGCGAATTCTCGAACGCGTTGAACACGGCAACCTTGCCTGCGCCGCCCATCGCGTCGGCCATATAGCGACCGATGGTGGTGCCCATGTAGTAATTGTCCGAGGTGGTATTGTTCACCACATGCGGGCTGGGATGATCGACAGAGAACACCGGAATGCCGGCGGCCTGCAGGGCTTCGAACTTCGGTTCGACCGCGCCATCGCCCAGAATCGAGATCACCGCGTCAACGCCCCGGTTCATCAGCACATCGTGATTATCGGCATGAACCTGATTGTCACGGCCACCGTCGACGGCCACAACGGTGCCGCCAAGCTCTTCCACCCTGCTGGTTGCGCCGTTGAATGCTTCGCGGTCCCAGAAATGCTGTGTGCCGACAACGGCAACACCGATGGTTTTCCCATCAAGACTCAGCTGGCCTTGTGCCCAGACCGTGGACACGCTCAGCACCGCGATTGCGCTGGTGGCGGCTAACAGCTTTTTCATGATTCTCTCTCCCATTTGGTAAAAGGTACCTCCTCGTACCTGCTGCCCAAACCAGAACAATCTTCTTTACAAATGTCAACAATCAATTCATTTGTATAAGCTAGGAGGGCGGCACGTGAGCGAATTCAGAATTGGTCTAGACGTCGGGACAACGGCGATCAAGGCGGCGGTCTACCAGCCGGACGGCACCTGCGTGGCGCGGGCAGAGCGGGGCAACAAGGTCCTGCGCACAGGCCCCGGCCGTGCAGAGCAGGATATGGAGCAGGTCTGGCAAAACGCAGTGTCATGCTTGGCCGAGGTCGCAAAAGACTGCGAAGGCGCGACGATCGGATCGGTGGGGGTTTGCGGTCAGGGCGATGGTCTGTGGGCGATCGATGCAGATGGGTATCCAGTTGGCAACGCCATGTTGTGGAATGACACGCGCGCGGCGGCCGACCTGGAAACGCTTGTCGATGCCGGACGAACCGACGCCATCGGCAAGGGGTCGGGCACATCGCTCTGGCCCGGCACGTCCGCGATGCTGTGGCGCTGGCTACAGGCGCAGGACGGTCATGCAGCCTCCAGGGTCGCCACTGTCTTTACCTGCGCGGACTGGATCGGCTACCGATTAACGGGGACGGTGGCGACAGACATGTCGAACGGGTCGATCCCTTTCATTGACCTCGACGCTCGCCGCTACAGCGACGCGCAGTTCGCGTCGGTCGATTGCGAAGGGCTGAAGCCGCGGTTGGCATCCCCCCGTTGCGCCTCGGACCGGCTGGGCGGCCTGACGGCAGAGGCCGCCCGCGCCACCGGGCTGCCCGAAGGCTTGCCGGTTTCGGTCGGCACACTCGATCTGGCGGCGATGATCGTCGGCATGGGCCTAGATCAGCCGGGGCAGACCATGCTTATCATGGGCACAACGGCGGTGGTCAACATCCTGACTGATGTGGCGGACCGCGTTTCGGTTCCCGTCGGTGCGTCGGCGCTGCATGCGACCAGCGACGCGATCATTCGCATCCTTGCCCCAGCAACCGGGGCGGCAGCCTTTGACTGGTTCGCCCAGTTGCATCCCCAAAGCCTTGGCGGCGACACGCCGGCGGCGGTCGCGGAAAAGCTGAATGCGCTCGTGCTCAGCGTGCCGGTCGGCGCGAACGGGGTGACGTTCCTGCCGTATCTGAATGGCGAACGCGCACCCTTTGTCGCGGCCGATATCACCGCGGGCTTTCACGGCATGCGCTCTGACACGACCAAGGCCGATCTGGGGCGCGCCGTCATGGAAGGCACCGCGATGAGCCTTCGTCATTGCTTCGAAAGCCACTCCGGCTTGCCGACCCGGCCCGTCCAGTTGACTGGCGGCGGGTCCCGCAACGCGGTCTGGTGTCAGATCATCGCGGACATTATCGGCCAAGACGTGGTGGTCAGCCCGCAATCGGACCAAGGCCTGTGGGGCGCGGCCTGCCTTGGTGCAGCCGCCGCCGGCGCAGGCGACGCCATGACCCTCGTTCAGCGCGACGAGGACACAACCACCTATGCTGCCGATCCCGAAAAGCACGCCGCCTACAGCAGTGTCTACCGACGGTACGAGATGATCTCGTCGGCCATGCGGCGGCTGCAGAAAGACCTCAATTTAATCAAGGACCCGATGCCATGACCAACATGATGAAAGTGGCCGTGCAATACGCCATCGATGACATCCGCATCGAAGAGCGACCGGTCCCCGAAATCGGCCCCGGCGAACTGCTGCTTAAGACCCGCGCCTGCGGACTTTGCGGGGGCGAGACGATGGCGTGGTACAAGACCGAACCGAAGGTTTTGGGACACGAACCCTCGGGCGAGGTGGTCGAGGTAGGCGCCGGTGTGACCGACTACAAGATCGGAGACCGGGTGTTCGTGAACCATCACGTCGGACGTGTGGACAGCCACCTGTCCCGCCGTGGCCACTTCACCCGCGATCCGTTCTACAAAACCATGCGGCTTGATCCCGGCGGGGTCTGCGAGTATTTCCGTGTCACCGCCCAGCACATTGCGATGGACACGCACAAGCTGCCCGACAGCATCTCAGACGAGGCCGCCGTCACCATCGAACCGTGGTCATGTGTGCTTTCCGGGCTCAAGCGGTGTATGATCCAGCCGGGCGATACCGTGGCCGTGGTCGGCGCGGGCTTCATGGGACAGGGCTTTTTGCATCTTGCCCCGCTGTTCGGGGCGGGCAAGGTGGTGGCGCTCGATTTCTCGGATTGGCGGCTGGAAAAGGCGAAGTTCTTCGGGGCCACCCATACGGTCAATCCCAGAACCGAAGATGCCGTCGAGGCGATGCGCGCGCTTAACAACGGGCGCCTGGCCGATACGGTGATCGTGATTGCACCGTTCCCTGCCGCCTGGGACCAGGCGCTTGCCCTGACGGAAGTCGGCGGCTGTCTACATCTGGGCGCGCCGATGCCACCTGACACGGATTGGGTGCAAAGCGGCCACAAGGCGTATTTCGACCAGATCACCATCACCTCGCGCTACAGCTCGGATCACACGGACACATACAGCTACATCCGCCTGCTGCAAGCCGGCCGCATCAAGGCCGCGGACGCGGTTTCGCACCGCTTTGACATCAGCGACAGCGCAGAGGCGTTCAGGATGCTGGTAGAGGCCGAGAAATCGCTGAAGATCGTCGTTTATCCCCACGGCATCCCCAATAACAACCAGGGGCACGCTCATGCTTGAGGCGCTCAAGAAACTCGTCTGCGAACAGAACCACGAATTGCCGGCCAACGGGCTGGTGGTGGGTTCTGGCGGCAATGTTTCTGGCCGGGACCCGGAAACGGGGCTGGTCGTGATCAAGCCCTCTGGGGTGAAATTCGCCGCGCTTACGCCCGACACGATGGTCGTCGTCGACCTTGATGGCACCGTGGTCGAAGGGACGGCGAAGCCCTCGGTCGATACGGGCATTCACCTCTACATCTACCGCAATCGCGCGGACGTCTTCGGCGTTGCGCACACCCATTCGCCCTATGCCAGCAGTTTTGCCGCGCGCGGCGAACGCATTCCGGCCGTGATGACGCCCATTACCCACATGCTGGGCCGCGACGTGCCCTGTTCGCGTTACGCGACGCCGGGCGAGGTGGACACCGGAGAGGCCATCATCGAGGCCGCCGGGGGCGGCTGGGCGGTGCTGGTCAAGGCGCATGGGGTGTTCACCATGGGGCGCGACGCAAAAGAAGCCACCTCCAACGCGATGTATCTCGAAGAGGCGGCCATGACGACTCATCTGGCCATGACCCGCGGCCCGGTGGATGAATTGCCACAGGCAGAAATCGATCGTTGCTATAAATGGTTCCACAAAAACTATGGGCAATCAGGCAGCAAGGTCGTTAAAGATTAACGGATGAACAAGCCCCCCAAACTACCGAGTGTCAAAAGCGACAAGGACGCGCTCCTTTCCAATATCGCCTTGCTGTACTACGGTGAGGGCCTGACACAGAACGAGATTGCCAAGCGCTACAAGCTGTCGCGGGTCACAATCGTCAATATGCTGCGCGATTGCCGGGAGCGGGGCATCGTCGAGATCCGGGTCGATGGACAGCATCTGGCAGCCTCCGGCCTGGCGCGGGACCTGCGTGAAAAATACGGCTTGCAGGATGTCTATGTCGCCATAGACAGCATGGGGGAAGGATCGACCCAGCGCAGCGACAACCTGGCACAGTTGGCACGTGTCGCCTCGATGGCTATTCTCGACATTGTCGAACCTGGTGACCGGATCGGCGTCGCCTGGGGCGAAACCATCGCTGCGGTCGCCAACGCCATGCCGCGTCACTCTGTGGCCGGGACGCAGGTGTGCCAGCTGATCGGCTCACAAGAGTCGACGCGCGTTCCAGCATCCGAGATCTGCGCTATCGAAGTCGCCAACAAGCTGGGGGCGCAGTGCCATACGCTGCACGCCCCCGGCATCGTGTCGAGCGCGGAACTGGCCAGCGCTCTGAAGTCCGAAGTCACGATCCGAAACCAGCTGGCGCGGCTGTCGAGCCTTGACATGACGATCTTTGCCGTCGGCCACGTGGGCAGCGACACCCACATGGCTGCCGCCGGCATCGCCTCGACCGCAGAGCTGGAGGCCGCGAGACGTCAAGGCGCCGCAGGGATCATCTGCTGCCGCTACATCGACAAAAACGGCCAGGAGATTCGCACTGCCCCCTACGACCGGATTATCGCGGCTTCGATCGATGATATCAAAGCGGCCCCCAAAAAACTGCTCGTCGTCTGCGGAAGCGATCGTCTGGACGCGACCCGCGCCGCAATCCATGGCGGACTTGTCACCCATCTGGTGGTCGACCGAAAGCTCGCCAAAATCCTGATCAACAGCTAGGACGTGGTCGGGGGATCGGGCCTGCGTACCCTACGCTGGACTGCATCGGCAGGCTATGTTGCAATGCGGCAATAGGGAATAGTCACAGCGACAGTATTCCGGCCGCACCGCAGCTGTTGATCTTCTGAAAATGGCAAGGTGATATGCAGCCGAACCATGGAACCGGAGAGTGGACAAGACGGAACACGGCGTTCCGGCCTTTCAGGCCTGCCGGCACTTGTCGCTTCCAGAAAGCGCGCCGAACATAAACAGTCCGCGTTCTTCGCGCGGAAAGAGACATGACATTAGCCGTCGTCACGGACCATCGAAACATCTGGCCCGCCTGCCGGATGTCCAAGAGGACGTCCTGCATTGGTAGGGCTTGCACGTCCGGCCACAGGGCTGTCCCCAACGCGGAGCTTATGGTCGTAACCGACAGGATCGAGCTCCCGGAAGCCCGCAACGGGCACATCCAAGCCTACGCCACCCAAACTCCGTGGCCTTCGAGGCGCCCGTCAGCCGAACCAACACGGCGCCTATGACCCCGACCGAAGGCGCGCACATCATGGGGCTTGTCGAAACCTTCCGGCGCACACTGGAAACGACCGAACTTGAAGCACGCGTGTCTGCACTGGAAGGGTGATGAGATGCTTAATTTCTGCGCAACCTTAGCACTGGGCCTTTGCGGCCAAGCAACTTTGGAGCAAATGCTACACGAATGTATGGAGCCTAAGATGGAAGCTATCTTAAGGGAAAACCCTGGTATGGCTCGGATTGGTGAACCGCATGCGCTCGCTAGAACTGGCATATCTACTATGCTAGAGTTGTACGCGATTGGAGGGGAAGAACGTATAGAGTTTTTCATAGAACACATGCGTGAGCAGTGGGCTGACAAATCTAACGATGGGAACCCTACGCTGGTAGCCCTAATCGATTGCTACGAGGGGCGTTGATTGGTTGGACGTGCCACTTGAAATCAGTGGCTGTATAGGTTGGCTTTGGTCGCATGAATACGATTGATCGAAAATCCAGCGAAGATGAATTGCGCTCTGTTCGACAGGTTTGTAGCGATATGCGCGACTTGAAACTAGCAAATAGACTGTCGCGGTTGGAACGGGCAAGGGTAACGCGCCCTGATAATGGCGCGCGTGACAGGCTGGGCGCGAAGCTTTCACAGATGGAAGCGGTGGTGGTGGCATCTGGCGACGCATCCGACCGCCCCGGCGCTTCACCCATTGAACGCATGGTCCGGCGCTATCTGCGTCGTGAAGCGGACATGAGCGAAGCCCTGCGCGACACTGTGGCAAGGCGCTGGCCGTGACCCTGCGCAATCGGCTCCAACGGCTGGAAGGCAAGCGGGGCAGGTCTGGCGCTGCGCAATGTGTTATTTTTCTTTGTGACGCAGTGACCGGCGAAGCAGGCGGGGCGCTTCTGATAGGTGGCGGCGGCTTGACTCGCGAAGCTGGCGAAAGTGCCGAAGCCTTCACTGCGCGGGCGACGGCTGGCGCTTCAATGGCGCTGAACCTGCCTGATAATGGGCGTTGACCCGCTCGACCGAAGCCCCGACCCAAACTCTATAGTTTTGACTGTTCCGGCAATTTCCGGGGCAAGCCGCGTCGATGTGGGGGATAGATTGGGGGCTGTAATTTGAGATTGCTAAGCAAAAACAAATACTTAGCTGTATTAATTGGCGGAGGGAATGACACATGCAACGAACTCTCTCTCGTGCCAGCGTCGGACCCCGAGGGACCCGCGCGAAACCCTGCGCAAATCTGACGCTCATTGGAAAATCAGCCGATCAGCCTAAGCCGAAGTCATCCCGGAACCGGTCGATCTGATGCATGCGCTCATGCAGGATGGTCACGATTCCGATGTCGCCATTCGAGAGATGTCGCCAGTAGACGAAATGGCGTTCGTAGCGAAAGAAGAACCCGTTGAGGCCGAACTCGGCCGGGATGGGCTTTGATGCAACGCCATGGTTAGCGATCTTGTCGAAGGCGGCGAACAGGCCGGTGATGTATTTCTCGGCCTGATCATCTCCCCACCTGTCTCGGGTGTAGCGGTAGATGTCATCGAGGCGGTGGGACGCCCCTTCCTGGATTCGAATGGCGGGCATCGGATCAGGCCCTGTTCCGCGCAATCACCTCGGCTGCGGTCAGCGGTTGATACGTCTCCTCGGGGGCTGCGAATGCGTGGGTCAGCTCGCCCTTCAGCCGGTCGAAGGCTTCCTGCTCTGCCCTCTCCTTGTCACGCCGGATCAGGTCGCGGATGTACTCGCTGACGTTCTCATAGGACCCGTCATCGCCTACGTTGGCCGACACGAAGTCACTCAGGGCCCCACCAAGGCGGACGGTCATCGTGGTTGTTCGGGACATGGTGCAGCACCTCTCATCTCGCGTGTATTCAATATAACCAAAAACGCACACAAAACAAGAGCGAGCTGCCCCCTACTCCTACCGATCATCGTTCGCCTCTCAATCGTCTGCCTCCTCGACAATGTGGCGGCCCGCAAGTGCAAGAACAACGTAGAGCACGGCATCCGAATGCCGCGCGAGGGCGATCAGATGGTCGCCGCTCGGCCCCCGCTCGCCCGAGAACCAGTACTTCACAGTGCGTTCGCTGGCACCCGTCCAGCGCATGGCCGTTTTGATTGCCCTGTGTGTGTCGTCCAACTCTTCGTGCAGAGCCATCGCTATGGCGGTTCGATAATCGGTTGGTTCTTCGACCAGGTGCACAACTGTGCCCATCTTCACGCGCATTTTCACGTCCTTCTTCGTTAAACAATTGAAGAACCATGAAAACGGCGGGAGTCGATTTTGTCCGTGCGGGTCATTGGACCGCCCCTGACGTGCACTACGGATTAGAGAAATTCGATAATGAATTGGAATTTGAAAACTGACTGCCGGACAAACGGAAAGACCTTGCCCGCTTCAGGAAACGACTTTCCAGACGCGTTTGTGCCAGATGGAAAAATAGAAACCAACAAAGGCTGAAAAGGAAAACCCGATTTGAATAACGGTCGATACAACAGCGAGGACAAAGGTGACGAGGCTGGACAGGATATCCCGGCGGTCGCCTATGTGCGGATGTCGACCGATCACCAGAAGTACTCGACTGAGAACCAACTCGACATCATTCGGGATTACGCCACCGCCCGGGGCCTGCAGATCCTGCGCGTCTTCGAGGACTCCGGTCGGTCCGGGTTGCGGTTGGACGGTCGTGAGGCGCTGCAGAACCTGATGGCCGAGGTCCGAACCGGCCAAGCGGATTTCAAGGCCATTCTGGTCTATGACGTCAGCCGCTGGGGCCGGTTTCAGGACGCTGATGAAGGTGCCTACCACGAGCATGTCTGCTCTCGGGTGTAACTGCCGGACGTAATCTCCCCAAAATCGCCGTTTGAAAATTCCCCGATACGCGAGCGGCGATGCCGATTTCCGGACTTCATATATCCGGAAATTGGCGGCGCCGCGGGAAGCTGGCCTGATGCCCATAGCAGAGCAATGGGGGCAAACAGGTGCAGGGACTGAGGGAGATCATCATGATCCATGATTTGAAGAAACAAGGGCTGAGCGTGACTTCGATTGCGCGGAAGGTCGGGTGCGACCGCAAGACCGTGCGGAAGTATCTTGAGCTTGGTTTGGAGGGGCCGACGTATGGCCCGCGCCAGCCACGCGATCGGCTGCTTGACCCGTTTGAGGGGTATCTGTGCGTGAACGTGTCCTTACCTTTCCCGGCCTTTCCGGCGCGCGTCTGCTGAGGGAGATCAGGGAGCTGGGCTACGCTGGCGGCTACACGGCGGTGACCGATCTTCTCCGGGAGGTGCGTCCGCCGGCACGCACACAGTTCGAGCGCCGGTTCGAGACGCCGCCGGGCCGACAGGCGCAGGTCGACTTCGCTGAGTTTGCGGTTGAGTTCACCGACGAGCCCGGTGTCACGCGCAAAGTATGGCTGTTCTCGCTGAACCTGGGACACAGCCGCTGGCTCTGGGGCAGCTTTGTCGCGAGCCAGAACCTCTGCAGTCGGTGATGCGCTGCCACATTGCCGCCTTTGCAGCCATGGACGGTGTGCCGGAGGAAATCCTCTACGACCGGATGAAGACTGCAGTAATTGGCGAAGACGAGGCCGGTGTGATCACCTACAATGCCTCTCTTGTGGCGTTGCTGAACCATTACGGCGCGGTGCCGCGGGCCTGTCGGCCGTATCGGGCCAAAACGAAGGGAAAGGTCGAACGTCCTTTCCGCTACATCCGTCAGGATTTTTTCCTGGCCCGGACCTTCAGGAACCTTGCTGATCTGAATGCCCAGTTCGACAGCTGGCGGACAGGCGTTGCCAACCCGCGGGTCCATGCGACAACAAGGCGGATCGTGAACGAAGCCTTCGATGAAGAGCGGCCGTGCCTGAAGATACTGCCGCATATCCCTTACAGTGCTGTGCTGACAATCGAGCGCCGGGTCAGCCACGAAGGCATGGTCTCGGTCGACGGGAATTACTACAGCGTTCCGGATACGACCCGCAAACGTGTGGTCGAGGTTCAGAACCACACTGACGAGGTCCGCATCTTCGAGCAGGGTGTGATGATCGCCCGGCACCCGGTTCTGGAGGGCAAGAACCAGCGCCGTGTCGATCCTGCGCATCGCAAGGCGCCACCGGTCCGGCGACCCGTCTCTCAAACGACTGGTGTCCCACTCAGATCTCTGACCTTCTACGATGCCGTGGGGCGACGTCTCGCGGCCGAGGGAGCGCGATCATGACCGCGTATCTCGACAGAATCCAGGATGCACTGGTCGGGTTGAAAATGCGCGCGCGCTGGAGGCGCTGGATCATATTGTTCAGCGGCTCGAAAGGGGTGAGGTCACGGCCATCGAGGCGATCGACGCGCTGTTGAGCGAGGAATATGCGACCCGCGAGACCCGACGGATCGATATCGCTTTGCGCACATCGAAGCTGTTGCCCGTCAAAACGCTCGAGAGCTTCGACTTCAGCTTCCAGCCGTCTCTCGACCGTGAGCGTATTGCAGCACTGGCACAGCTCGACTTCGTCCGGCGCGCCGAGGTCGTTCACTTTCTCGGGCCACCGGGCACCGGGAAAAGTCATCTGGCCACCGCACTTGGCGTTGCGGCGGTGAAGGCCGGCCGTCAGGTCTACCGTGCTTCACTGGCCGAGTTGATCGATGCTCTAACCAAAGCTGAACGCCAAGGCGAGCTCGCCGAAAAGATCCGCTTCTACACGCGCTCTTCACTGCTGATCGTCGACGAAATCGGGTATTTGCCGATCAGCCGTGGCGGCGCCAATCTGTTCTTCCAACTCGTCAATGCCCGCTACGAAAAGGGTGCGATGATCTTAACCTCAAACCGTAGCTTTGCCGAATGGGGCGAAGTCTTTGGCGATCCCGTCGTCGCCACCGCGCTCCTCGACCGGCTCCTGCACCACGCTGTCGTCGTCCAGATCGAAGGGGCCAGCTACAGGCTACGCAGCCACGCGGACCTTGTCCCTGACCATGTCCGCGCAAACGCCCGCATTACACCACCACCAAAGCGGCGCGGTCGCCCACCAAAGAACGAGGCCGCCAATCCGTAAACCCGGCTGATTACCGGACCCGCCAGAGTGGGGAATTTTACTTCGGCACTTTTGGGGAAAGTTCAAACGGCGTTGACACTCGGGCGGGGATCCGGGTCCATTATTGCGGTGAGCAGTTCGAAAACGACGGCAGCATCGGCTCCAACCTACTGAAAACCGTCAAGCGGGTCATGGCGGGCGAATACAGCCGCGAGCTATCGGTAAAGGTCTTCGCGGGGCAATGCCGCCTGGTCGAGCTTGGCTACCGGCAAGGCGGTGCGGCTGGATATGGGTTGCGCCGGGTACTGATCGACGAACACGGCAACCCGAAGGGTGCCTTGTCCCGCGGCCAACAGAAGAGTTTTCAGACCGACCGTGTCGTTCTCGTTCCGGGCCCTGAGCAAGAAAAGGATGTCGTGCGCCGCATGTATCGGATGTTCGTCGAGGACGGCCACTCGGAGCGTGAGATTGCGGAAGCCCTGAATGCCGAGGGGCATCTGACGGATCTTGAGCGGCCGTGGTCCCGGGCATCCGTTCACCAGGTCATGACCAACGAAAAATACATCGGCAACAACGTTTACAACAAGGTGTCCTTCAAGCTGAAGCACAAGCGAGTGGTGAACCCACGCGAAATGTGGATCCGGGCGGAGGGCGCCTACCCCGGCCTCGCCGTGCACAAGGGCGACGCCTATCCCGGAGAGCATGACGCGATCATCGATGCCAGTCTCTGGGACGAGGTGCACGAGGTGATCGCGAACAACCGCGTCAAGCGCGCCGCCGTGGCCAAGGAACCCTCACCGGCACTGCTGCGCGGGCTGATCTTCACCGAGACCGGCGTGGCGATGACCCCGCACCACACGAAAAAGGGCACGCGGCGCTATCGCTACTATGTCTCGATGGACGTTATCAAAAACCGCCCCAAGGCCGAGCTGCGCGGACCGCAACGGCTGCCCGGTGGCATGGTCGAGGATGCCGTGGTCGGCGAAATCCGCCGCCTGCTGCGCACGCCGGAAGTGGCCGCACGGGTGTCGCGGACCCTGCGCAAGGATCGGCCAGACCTTGACGAGGCGGCGATCAGCGCGTCGCTCACCCAGTTCGACGACATGTGGAAGGCGCTGATCCCGGCCGAGCAGGCGCGCGTGGTTAGGCTCTTGGTGGCGCGCGTCACGGCCAGCGACGCCGGGTTGGCGGTCGATCTCCGACACGAAGGCCTCAGCGCGATTGCTGCTCTCATGGCCCCGGCAAAGGTGGAGGTGGCGTAATGGCAGAGACAGAAACCCTCCGCGTCCACATCCCGCTCACCTTGCGCAATCGCGGCGGCCGCCCCCGCATTCTGCCTCCCAAGGAGATCGAGGTCGCCATGGATCGCGGCCAGGATGCCCGTCTCCTCCGTGCCATCGGCCGTGCATGGGACTGGCGGCGGAGGCTGGAGCGCGGCAACGTCAACACCATCGCCGATCTGGCCCGAGAGGAAGGCATCTCTGACCGCTATGTCAGCCGCGTGATCCGGCTGGCATGGCTCTCGCCCATGGTGCTGGAACGTCTGGTCCTGCGCCGCGAGCCCACGGTACTGTCGATCTTTGATCTCTGCGGTGTGGCGGAGCTGCCGTGGGTAGAGCAACCAGAGAAGGTATTCGACTAATCCGTGCGTCGCTGAGTCCTATACGGTCAGGCCAAAAGCACTACGTTACCCAAGCAGTTATCTATTTGGCGAGCGCCTCCCTAGCCGCCTGCAAGAGTATGTCCCTAGCTCCCGGGATGTTCCAAGGCCAGAGCCCATTGAGATTGCCATTGAATGATGCATGCGCCCAATCAGGCCACTTCACTTTTTGAAATATACCGTCCGCGATTTGGAAGTTTTCGTTTAGAAGTAAGTCAAGTTCTGCCCCCTCAGCAACCTGCTCGCATGATCTTTCTTTCCAAAATTCAACGCGAGTATACCTCCGGCTTGGAAGATAACGCATTCCGGATGCGGTCGGCTGAACCTGAAACCCTCGAACGCGGACAGCCGCAAATTTGGTTGGCTGGACGAATTCCTTTATCGGATCGACCCCCTGGCGATTTCGTGACATTGCATCCTTTTGCTCGGAACTCAGCGCCTGGTAGTTTTTCAAACTAAAGTACGGACAAACTTGCAGCGAAAAGTCCTTCGCCTCTCCACAAACTGGCGCATCGAGGCACAGACCAAACGGATACAAGGCCAGGTCTGGTGTTGAAATGAACCAGACATCGTCAGTATCGAACTTGGTGCCAGTGACTGCGCATTTTCCATCACAAAGAAGATCAATTTCCTTATTCAGGTCAGATGTGGCGAACACTGGCCGCCCGTTAACGGGATCACGACCAACGTTGGCGGGGACCGGGAGGCCGCGGGAGTCTCGGGGTAATGATGCTACTTTAGGAAACTTCGCTATTAGTTCCGCTGATGCTTCCTTGGTTACTCTAGCTTGATCGGCTCGGCTCATTTTTGGGCGCCCTCAATTTGTAATTTATGAAATGTGGCTCTCATTATGGAATTATATCATTTTCCTTGCTTAAAAATACTGATCCTGAGCACATGTCCGACGTGGAAATTACTGAGGATTTCGTCGAGAACAGGCGAATTCTCTCGGCCGGACAGCGCGGGATCTCCAATCCAACCGGAAGCCAGATCATCACAGAAGTGGTAGTGGAGGCGGCCGGATACTGGATGTGGCGAAGCCTGAATGCTGGCAAACGTGTGCGCGTTCATGACCATGATGGGGTTGAAGCGCGATATGCGCGTTTCGCCCCAGTCGAAATCCGAGCCGTCTCCGAACAAAACGATCCGCCCGGACGGAGTTGCAGCGTTCAGCTTTTTCGCGGCCTCTCGGAGATCATTCCAAACCAGGTCTGGCATCAGACCTGCGCTGGGTATCTTCTGCATAATCAAAGGGACGCCAAACCCACCGCTGGCATCCTCAGTGTCGAACCATACTTGAAAGATAAGGTCGAGCCGAGGGCCGCCGCGCATGCCACTTAGAGCAACTCGGAATAGGTCCGTCCGGATCTTGTGCGTTTCAATGAAAGGGAGGAACGGTTCGGTATGATCAACAATCGGCGGTGCCATCAGCTGTACGTCCTGAAGGGCGCTAGCCGTCAGCTCAGCCCATGCCTCTGCAATGTCACCGATCGCAACTTCGCGGTCGCGCTTAACGATCCATTCGAAACTCGTGCGAAGTGCATCGCTCAGTCGATTAATTGACAACTCGGTCTCGGGCTTCAGCATGGATCACTCGCTCATCATTTTGGTCTTGTCTGTATGTAGTGCCCCATCAGCTCGGGGTTTCATGCATACAGATGCGTTCGGGGGAGAGCGATACCTCACCCGGGTACAATTCGTATGTCACCAGAGGGCCCTCCTTGCCCGCGGAATAGTCGAGACAAAGCGCATTCTGGGCCTGCAGGACCGGGTCGCCACTCAGCCAGTAATGCCCGAAGAACACCGGTCGCGCAGTGGCTGGATAGGTCTGTGCCGAAAGTGTCTCCGGCAGGTCCTCGTCAGGCAGGTCCTCAACCGATGGCACAGAGATTGCGATGTCGCGCCAGGTGCGTGCGGCCGCGTTCCACCATTGCAAGCGCACTTGATCCCGCTCCGTCCCGTCCTTGTCCGTAAACGACCAGCCCTCCGGTAGCCGCTGCTCCGGCCCCTTGGTGATCTGCTCGGCCAATATGAATATCTCGTCGGCCTCATTGCGATCGGCAGCTCGGATCAGCTGTTCCTCGGTCAACACGCCATTCCCGGTCAGCGCCTTGAGCCGGTCCAATGAGGCGTCGATCCAGCAGGCGTGCACGGCGCGAAACCCGTCCTCCTCCAGAAACAGTGGCAGGCTGCGCATCCAGTCCAGAACGTCGCGCGTCTGCGGATCGCAGGGCGGGAACTAGTCCAGGAACGTCCGATGTTGTCGGATGTTCTTTGGCGAATGCGCACGAAGCGGCTGGCCATCATCAGGGTGCGTCGTGTGAAAGTGCAGAGCGTTGAGTTCATGATTGCCCATGATCGCCTTGGCCTTGCCTGCATCGACAAGTTCGCGGACGGTCTTGAGGACAGCCCGATTGTCCGGACCACGATCGATGAAGTCTCCCAGAAAGACAATCTGTCGATCCGGATCCGGGTGGGTCCAACTGAGCGCGCTCCGCCGCCACCCCAGCCCACCGAGGGCAGCGTCAAGTTTGGCGGATTGGCCGTGAATATCTGGAATGATGTCAATTGGGTTCATGCGGGCATCCTAAGATTGTTCTCGCTACTTGGTTTGGCTCAGCCTCCGCATCGATCTGAACCAATCCGAGGTCCTCGAAACGCTAGCGGTGCCAAAATGGTTTGTCATCAGGGGTTTCAGTGAGTGAATGGGATGCGAACTTACCCCAGCAATCCGCCTGTTTTCGCTGTCATCCCGAGCAACGCGCCTACCGCGTGTTCCGTCCATGTTGCCATCGAAGTCGTTCGGATCGCGCGATTGGGTTTTGGCGGGGTTCGGCTGCAGAGAATTGAAATCCAATAGAAAGACTGGGCCGAACCGGAACGGGCTAGGTTCGCCCAAACTGAGACTGAGGGCCATTCTGAGCCCAGCCTCGGCCGGGCAGCGCGTCTCCGAAAGTCGGATGGCTCAGCTAAACCCCTTTGAAACAAAAAGAAAAAATGCCCACGCTGGGGCCTCGTCTCGGGTTCGCGAATGGTTTGTGGCGGAGGGAACGCGACTGCCGTCTAACCTTCTCTGGCAAAAAGCCAATGAATTCAATCATTCCAATTTTTCGCCAAGGTCTGTCGGGATCAATGACCAATCAGATAACCACTCGCCTGACCGGTGAAGAGCCCAATACCAATCGTTTCATCCGCCATCGCCACCCTCACCGCTTGGAACATCCGGAGTTTGGTTTGTCGCGACTCCACCCGGGAAGAGTGGCATCCATTCATCCTCGACTGCTTTGGTTTCGCAGTTTCCATGCTGTCATGGGTTGCAAGTGGGACAATGGCCGGGGTCAGCCGTGCAGGCGCCATCAGTGCGCGGCAGGCTTTTCTCTGACCCGCAAAGCGTGCAGCCGTGGACCTCGGTCTTGACGAGCAGAGTTGGTCCGTCGCACCAGGAACAGGGCAAACCCGTTTCCACACGCAGCAGCCCCCATCCGGGTGCTGCACAGACCGGGCAGCCTGTCCCCAGCCGTGCGGCAAGGCGTTCGGCCAGACGGCCGATGGTCTCCATCCTTCGGGGGTTCAGATGGGCGCGCATATCGGTTTGAAGGAACGCGCCGCCCGTGCCCCACAGGTGCAGCGCGCGTTGGATTGCATCATCAACCGACCCAAGGTCCTGCAAACCCTTGGCCAAAGGTGCCGCGCCCTGGCCGCCGGGGGCCACGATGACAGCGGTCTGGGGAAAACCGATGCTCGCCAGAAACGTGGCAGCTTCGTCAGTCGAAAAGACTATCGCATTATCGTAGCACGGAGCCTCGTCCGTCAGCCTTTCGATCACCTCCTGCCCCGTTTCCTCGTTTCGCCACAAGAGAACCTCGCGACCGATGGGCAAAAAGGGGATCCACGGATGCGGTCTGTATGCGCCTTCGCTGGCGATACCTACGGAAAGGCCAGTGGCTGCAATTGCGGCACAGGCTTTGGCGCGGGCAGCATCATCCATGGTGCCCAAGCGCGGAGTCTCATTGGTAAAAGTGCCAAACCGGTCTGTGTCAAGCCCGTCTGGCACCTCCAATGTGATCCCAAGACGGGCCATCGGCGGCGCAATTGCCACAGCTTTGCCATGCATCGTGCCAAGGGCCGCGCGGTTCGGCAGGATCATGCGGCGCAAAGCAGAAACTCCTTGTCGTGACAAACCACCCGGCCCAAAGGCCGTGCACACCATTCCCTCGGATGCAGCCAAAAAGCAGCAAATGCGGCGATTGTATCAGTTGTCCCGAGACTGGCTTGTCAAGACATAGGTGTGCTGTCTCAAGCCCCTTTATCCGTGTCCGGCCGGAATTTGTTTCGCGGCGTAAAGCTCGATGCAATTGCCTCGCGTGGGTTGCGGACCCAGACGGTCCGGTTGAGGTGCAGGCCAGCGCCGCGCCTTGCAGGAACGGCCATGTGCCGCGCGCGTTGCAAAAGGCGCGTATCGGCACGGCCAATGTAAAGATCGCAGGACGTGAACGTTTTCTCTTTTTGCTGAACCGAAAGAGTGGCCATTATTTTCAACGTGTACTTTGCCAGGTCGACGTCGATCATGTTAACTTCTCCCATCGATGGCCCCTCCTTCACCTTGTGTTTCGACATCACAAGTATGGCACATTGCGGTGCCGTCAGGGGTGAGCGGCATCTACCCCATCTCTGGCGTTTCCTTGATCCAAACTCAATTGCGCGGGCGGTGTTCTTTGCCCGCGCTTATACTGCTCGAGCTGCTTTCTTGAGACAGGTTTCCGGGAGTGATGGAAGGTCCCTAGAGCGGGTTTCATGGGGCCCGCACTTCGCTATAATCTCCTCGCGTTCGCAACGTGACAGTCACGGGTGCATCGGTCCGGTTGCGCCAGAACCAGCCATGGTTGCCGGTGAACGCCGCCGTCAGCGTGCCTGTCTGACCGGCGACAGCGCGGCCCTGTTCGTAGCTGATGCTGTTGCCGTCGCCGTCCCCGTGGGTATCGTAATTCACGACCGCGCCATTGGCCGTCCATTCGAACTCGGCAACTGCGCCTTGATCCATCACAAGTTTCACCTCGATGCCTTCGCCGGCTGCCAAGGTGTAACTGACCTCGTCGCGCCACAGCGGTGCGGCGGGATCAGACACGGAGGGTGCGGGCGCGACGGCAGTCAGTGTCGCCTCCGGGACCACAGCACTCTCTGGTTGATCGGGGGCGACAACCGGCTCTGGTGGCGGTGCTCCGGCCAATTGATCGGCCCCCACGACGGCGGCTATGGCAGCAAGTTGCGCCTCTATCCCGTCAAGCCGCGATGCCAGGGCAGTTTCGCCAGCCACTGGCGGGGATGGAGCCAGAGCGGCGGCAGCAAGGGCGGCATCGTCGGCTTCTGCCTCGGCATAGAGCTGCTGCTTGATTTCGCCCATTTGGGTCAGCCCCATGACGCTGCCGAGGCCGGTCGGGTCGATGCCGTATTCGGCAGGCAGCCAGAACAGCCCGAGGATCGCCGCACCTGCAACAGCGGAGCCAAGCGTGGCTTGCACCAAGCCGCCCGAGGTTGCCTGTACGCCCTTGACGTGGCTCGCAACATCGGTTGCGGAGCGATGGCGCGGTTCGCCCCTCAAGGGGGGAACAGGCGCTGTTCCCATATCGAATGGTCGTTGCATATCTGAATCTCCGAGTGTCAGGCGACGAAGTAGCCGGCGATCTGGAACCCCATCAGGGTGAAGCCGGCAGTCATCATGAGGACGTTGGCGGCATAGGCCTGCCGCGCGAAGGACGGGGTGACGCGCCATCGGCTCATCACCACGAGGATCGCTGCGAGCGCCAGAAGCTGACCGATCTCGACACCGACATTGAAGGCGATGAGGTTCGCCAAGAGCCCGTCTGGCGAGATGTCGTAGTCGATGATCTTGGACGCAAGCCCGAAGCCATGCAGGAAGCCGAAGATCAGTGTGGCGATCTTGGTGTTCGGCTGGAACCCGAACCACTTCTGATAGGCACCAAGATTGTCGAGCGCCTTGTAGATCACCGAAAACCCTATGATTGCGTCGATGATGTAGCTGTTGATGCCGAATTTGAACCAAACGCCAGCGAGCATCGTCACCGAATGTCCGATGGCAAACAGGCTCACATACGCGGCGATCTGTTTCATCCCGTAAAGGAAGAAAATCACGCCCAGTAGAAACAGGATGTGGTCATAGCCTGTCACCATGTGTTTGGCGCCGAGGTAAAGGAACGGGATAATATGCACCCCGTTGATTTCCTGAATATAGCCCTGATCACCAAGTGTGACGGCATGGGCAAGGGCCGCCTCAGTCCAAAGGGTCATGATCCCAGCGAACAGGATAAGGACAAGGACGCCATGCGCCTGACCTCTCCCTGCCGGGGTCCGGTGTATATATGTCATGTGGATTATCCGTGAAACGTGTCAGCCTGGAGGGGTGAAGGTCAGACCGTCACACCTCGTGGGGGTCGACGTGGCCCTTCCGCCTGGTTGCCGGCAGCGCTTTGCGAACAAGAAGGGGAACTCCCAGAGAATGCCGCGAGGTACAATGCGTCCCCACCCGCAAGCATTGCCACAAGCTGGTGTTCATGGTCGGTAGCGTCGTGGATTGGGCTCGCGCCCTGAACCGCGTCGGCCTTTGCAGGTGCTGCCGCGTGATCATGCCCGTGTCCATGATCCTGGATCGAGAGCGATGTCGGGACCGAAAGGCCATGCGCGGATGGGCCATGGGTCAACGCCACGCCGACAGGCGCGAACAGTACGGCCAGAATTCCTAGCGTGACGATCAGCCTGTGCAGCACTTGTGCTTCTACCTTCTTAGTATTCGCCTCGATATGGCACCGCTCGGCGGGTCGCGACGGCTCTTGTCAGATCCCCCCTGGGGGGATAACAATCTGTATATGACAGCAGCGCATCTGCACGCAACCCACTCCGGTCTGATCAAACGGCTGAAGCGCGCCGATGGACATCTTCGGCACGTGATCGAGATGCTGGAGGCCGGAAAACCCTGCGCCGACATCGCGAACCAGTTGCTGGCGGTCGAGCGCGCCATCACGGCTGCAAAGCGCACGCTGATCCATGACCATATCGACCACTGCCTCGGGCATGACAGCGACGGCAACATGGCCGAGCTGCGCGCGCTGGCAAAGCTGCTTTAGGGATCGGCTCATGCTCTCGGTTCTCGCCAACCCCACCTATCGGCACCTCTTCGCGGCGCAGGTGATCGCGCTGATCGGCACAGGGCTCGCCACGGTGGCACTCGGCCTGCTGGCCTGGCAGATTGCAGGCAAGAACGCTGGCCTCGTGCTGGGTACTGCGCTGGCGATCAAGATGGTGGCCTATGTCATGCTTGCCCCCATCGCCTCGGCCGTTGCAGATCGGCTGCCACGACGGACGATGCTTGTGGCGCTGGATCTGATCCGGGCGACGGTGGCAGTGGCATTACCCTTCGTGACCGAGGTCTGGCAGGTCTATGTGCTGATCTTCCTGCTTCAGGCCGCCTCGGCCGGGTTTACACCGACGTTTCAGGCCACGATCCCCGATGTTCTGCCCGAAGAGGCCGACTACACCCGAGCCCTCTCGCTTTCGCGGCTGGCCTATGATCTCGAAAACCTGCTGAGCCCGCTACTCGCGGCGGCATTGCTGACGGTGGTGAGCTTTCCCGTCCTGTTTGGCGGCACGGTGGTCGGTTTCCTTGCCTCAGCCACCCTTGTCCTGACCGTGACACTGCCCAGCCCGCGACCCGCCGCCCAGCGTAGCGTTTGGGTCCGCACGACGCGCGGCATCCGCAATTACCTTGCGACGCCGCGATTGCGCGGCCTGCTGGCGCTGAACCTGTGCGTGGCGGCGGCGGGTGCCATGGTGATCGTCAACACGGTGGTGATCGTGCAGGCCGGGCTCGGTCTAGCCGAAACGCAGGTCGCCCTTGCCCTTGCAGCTTTCGGAGCCGGGTCGATGACGGCGGCGCTGGTTCTGCCACGGCTGCTGGACCGCATGCCGGATCGACCACCGATGATCGCAGGTGCTGCAATCTTGGCGGCTGGCATGCTCTTTGGACCACTGGTCGGATCGCTGCCCGCACTTGGCGCGCTTTGGCTGATCTTGGGTTTTGGCTACAGCCTGACGCAAACACCCACCGGCCGTTTGCTGCGCAGGTCCGCGCAACCAGAGGATCGACCTGCAATTTTCGCAGCACAGTTCGCCTTGTCACATGCATGCTGGCTATTGACCTATCCACTCGCCGGATGGGCGGGCGCGAGGTTCGGGTTGGACGCCACCTTCCTGATCCTCGCGGGAATCGCGGCACTTGGCCTTGTCGCGGCACTCAGGCTTTGGCCCGCCAACCTCGAAGATGACATTCCTCACCAGCACGCGGATTTGCCGTCCGGTCATCCCCACTTGGCTGCGCACGGAACCACTGCCCATCACCACCCTGTGGTGATCGACGATCTGCACAGGGTATGGCCGTATCAAACGCGACCGACCGGTTGACCGCGAATTCGAAACAGTCCGGCTTCAATGAATTGCCGTGCCGCCGTAGAACGTGGGCACATGGTTCGAACCAGCTTCGGAACTCGGTCCGGTTTGCTTACGCATCTCCGAGCGGCAAGTGCACAACGGCTTCCAGTCCGTCCTCTGGCAAGTTGCGAAGCACTACGGAACCACCGTGTGCCTGGATGATGGTACGGGCAATCGCGAGGCCGAGACCAACGCCCCCGGTGTCGCGGCTACGCGAACTTTCAAACTGCACGAAGGGTTCAAAGACGGCCGCAAGCTGATCATCGGGCAATCCCGGACCCTTGTCAGCGATGGAGATGATTGCCATCCCCCGCTCTTGCTTCAGGATCACTTTGGCGCTGCCGCCATAGCGGACCGCGTTGTCGATCAGATTGCGCAGAGCGCGATTCAGGGCGTGCGGGCGGACGGTCGCGAACAGCGGCTCGATGGGCGCGAGGCTCGCGCGGCCACCCCTCACATCATTCACCAAGTCGCCTAACATCGAGGCGAGGCCGATCGTTTCGGTGGGTTCAGTCTTGGCGACACCGCGCGCGAACTCCAGCGTGGCCTCGACCATCGCCTGCGTCTCCTCGACCAATGCCTTTAGCCGGATGCTGTCTTCTGTTTAGTCCAGCATTTCGATCCTGAGCCGCATCGCGGCAGGGGAGAACGCAAGTCATGGCTCAGGGCCGCAAGCATATGGGTGCGCTCGTTCACGAAACGGGTCAGGCGATCCTTCATCTGGTTGAAGGCCCGCGTGGCCTTCCAGATGCACGATGCCGACGGCGACGGCGACGGCCAGGTGACGGTGACAGAGGCTGAAATGGCGGCAATGGCCGCGATGATGCAAAACCACATGGGCGGACGGCAGGGCGACATGCCGGGCGCGGGTCACGGCATGATGGGCAGTAACTAACACGCCCTTTTTCCCCGCCAGTCGCGCCAAATGGCGTCTGGCGGGGGCAACCCGATCACGGATCAGGAGGCAACGATGATGAACGGTTGCGGGATGGGCTTGGGAATGGGCTTCGGCTGGCTCTGGATGATCGTCATCCTTGTGCTGGTCCGATCTCGCAATTGCAGCGCTGGTAAAATATTTGCACAAATAAGGACTGCCATAACCTTAATAACCCAAAATATTTTCGATTTTGGAACCCTCGGCACCCGAATTACGTTGTAATAAAAACATCATTTAATCAGAAGGTAAAAGATGAATTATGGACGCTTCTTCGCGATGATCGCGACGTCAACGGTCGTGATGTTCGGATTGATGTATCTCAACACTTACGCGCTTGACCACATCTTTTTCTCGCAGACGCGCATGTGGATGGCCATCTATATGGGTGCAGTGATGGCGATCATCATGCTTGCTTTCATGCTGGGCATGTATTCCAACAAAACGGTCAATCTCGCGATCTTCGCGGGTTCCGTTGTGACATTCGCTCTGTCGCTCTGGCTTGTCCGAAGCCAAGAGACGGTCGAGGACCTCGCTTGGATGCGGGCGATGATCCCGCACCATTCCATCGCCATCCTGACCAGCGAGCGGGCCGATATTTCGGACCCAAGGGTCCGGGCACTGGCAGACGCCATCATCGAGGCGCAGCTTAGCGAAATCGCTGAAATGAAGAGATATATCACCGACATCGAGGCAAACGGTGAGGCACCTGCGGGCACGCCCCGCGCCGAGGTTGAATGATGCAGCAGCCGTATGGAAGTGGACGTTGGTGCTGGGATCCATGGCAAGAAGCGGCAGTCCAAGGGATTTTGCGCTGATCCCTTCCCTGACTCAGGTGACTGATCCACGTCAACGTCTTGAACGCCGAAAAGCTTAGGATCATCGCTTCGGCGCCCAGCAAAAATTACTCCGGGAGAGAACCATGATGAATGACTACGGTATGGGTTACGGCATGGGCTTCAGCTGGATCTGGGCGATCTTGTGCATCGTACTGGTCGGGCTCGTGATTGCGGCGCTGGTCAAATACCTGCGCAAATGAACCGAAAGGAATTCCAATGGACTATACGATCAACCGCCTGATAGAGAGCGCTGATTTTGACGCCGTCGATGCGCGCACCCGCGCTGCATTGAGCGACAAGGGTTTCGGTATCCTGACCGAGATCGACGTCAAGGCGACGATGAAAAAGAAACTGGATGTCGAGATGCCTGCTTACCGCATTCTTGGTGCCTGCAATCCAAAAATGGCCCATGAGGCGATCGGGATAGAGCCGCGCGTGGGCGCGATGCTGCCTTGCAATGTGATCTTGCGCGAGGTGACGGGCGGCGTCGAGGTTAGTGCCATCGATCCGGTGGCCTCGATGCAGGCGATCGATAACGCCGAACTGCATGCCGTCGCGGGTCAGGTGCGCGATCTCTTGAAGAAGGCGGTCGAGGCGATCTGAGATGCGCCTGCGCACTGGCATCCTCGTGGCGATTGCAGTCCTCGGGCCTGCCGGGCTCGGGCTGTGGTGGTTCGCGCCGTCGGTACTGGTTGATGCCCAGAGGCTTCTGGACCGCGAAACGCTTGAAGCAATGGTAGCGCGCGCGGGGCTTTGGGGCCCGCTGTTGATCATCGGCCTCATGACCGTCGCGGTGGTGGCCAGTCCCATCCCAAGCGCACCGATCGCCTTGGCCGCAGGTGCGGCCTACGGGCATGTCTGGGGCACCGTGCAGGTGGTGATCGGGGCCGAGCTTGGGGCGCTGATTGCGTTTGGCCTGGCACGGGTTCTGGGGCATGATGTCTTGCGGCGGGTTTTCGGCACTTCGGTCGATGCCGGGCTGCTCGAGTCGCAGAACGCGCTGACCTGGACGGTCTTTGCCAGCCGCCTGATGCCCTTCGTGTCCTTCGATATCATCAGCTACGCGGCGGGGCTCAGCCGCCTGCACGCTTGGCGTTTCGCACTTGCGACGCTGGCGGGCATCATTCCGGCGAGTTTCGTCCTCGCGCATTTCGGCGGCGAGGCGGTCAGCGGAGACCCTGGTCGGACCACATGGGCGGTGCTGGGGCTCGGCCTTATCACAGGATTGCCACTGCTCTGGATCGCGACCAAGCGACAAGCCGGGAAGGACACCTGATGGCGGAGGTTTACAAGACAAACAGCATCACCCTGCCGGGCGCGGTGGCCATGGGCACCGGCGTGATGATCGGGGCAGGCATTTTCGCACTGACCGGGCAGATTGCCGAGCTTGCCGGACCCCTGTTTCCACTGTCGTTCGTCGCCGGGGCAATCGTGACCGCGTTCAGCGCTTACACCTACATCAAGATGTCGAACGCCTTTCCATCCGCGGGCGGCATCGGGATGATCCTGAAGAAAGCCTACGGTCCGACGACGGTCGCGGCGGGGGCAGCGCTCCTGATGGCGCTGTCGATGGTCATCGCCGAAAGCCTCGTCGCGCGGACTTTCGGCACCTACACGATCCGGGCGTTTGGCGGCGATCCGGACAGTTTCCTCGTCCCGATCATCGGCGTTGCGCTGATCGTCGTTGCCTATCTGGTGAACGTCTCCGGCAGCCGCTCGGTCGGACTTTTGTCCATCATCATGGCCGTGATCAAGGTCGGCGGCATTGCGCTGTTTGGTGTGGCGGCCCTCTGGGCCAGCGGGATCACCTTTGCGGCAACCAGCGGGGATGCAGGTGCCACCGGCTTTGTGGCCTCCGTCGCGCTGTCGATTCTGGCGTTCAAGGGCTTCACGACCATCACCAACAGCGGGGCCGAGGTTACCGAGCCGCACCGCAACGTGGGCCGGGCCATCGTGCTGTCCATCGCGATCTGTGTGATTGTATATCTGCTGGTCGCCTTCGCCGTCGGCTCCAGTCTGCCAATTGACCGCATCGTGGCGGCCAAGGATTACGCGCTGGCCGAAGCCGCCCGGCCCGCGCTCGGGCAGACCGGCTTCTATCTGACCGTAGCACTGGCACTTGTGGCCACAGCCTCGGGCCTGATCGCCAGCGTCTTCGCCGTCACGCGAATGCTGGCAATGCTGACCGAGATGAAAATGATCCCGCACAGCCATTTCGGGATGCCGGGAGGGATCAAGGACCACACGCTGGTCTACACCGTCGTCATTGCCGGCTTCCTGACGGTTTTCTTCGACCTCAGCCGCATCGCCTCGCTCGGCGTATTCTTTTACCTCGTGATGGACATCATTATTCACGCGGGCGTCTACCGAAACCTCCGCGAGGAAATCGACGCGCGGGGGTGGGTCATGTTGACGGCAATTGTGCTCGACGCCGTGGTTCTGACCGCCTTCGCGGCGCTGAAATGGCAGTCCGATCCGCTGATCGTCATCCTCGGCGTCATAGGAATGGCGCTGGTGTTCGCGTTCGTCGGCGTCTTTCTCTCACGTCACCCTGTAAGCGCGGGCGATCACGACCCCCATTGAAAAGGGCTTGAGGTTCCAGTCGCTGGATGCCTCACGCTGAAACGAATCAAAAGAAAGTCGGCAGGATATGGACCACGATCATCAGCATGCAAAGTCGGACATTCCCGAAGAGGCCAAGACGGCGAAGGATCCGGTCTGTGGCATGACGGTCGCTGTGGGCCCCGATACGCGGCACGCAGAGTTCGAGGGCAAGACCTTCCATTTCTGCTCTGATAAATGCCAGACCAAGTTTGAAAATGATCCATGGTTCTACGCCTCGGGCCGCGCCGAGGGACGCGAGAAAGCCGCCCCTGCAAATGTGCAGTACACCTGCCCAATGCACCCCGAGATCGTCCGCGACGCGCCAGGGCCTTGCCCGATCTGCGGCATGGCGCTGGAGCCGGTGGTGCCCTCGGATGAGCCCAGCCATGAGTTGACGGATTTCACCCGCCGGATGTGGATTTCGGCGGCGGCGGCGGTCCCGCTGATCGTGCTGACGATGGGCGAGCTTGTTGGCCTGCCGGTGCGCGACTGGATCGGGCATCAGACTGCCAGCTATCTTGAGTTCGTGCTGGCAACGCCCATTGTGCTTTGGGCGGCCTTGCCGTTTTTCAAACGCGGCTGGGATTCTGTGATCAACCGCTCGCCCAATATGTGGACGCTGATCAGCCTCGGCGTGGCGGCGGCCTATCTTTATTCCATCGTGGCGACCTTCCTGCCGGGCGTCTTTCCCGAAGTCTACCGGATGGGCCATGGGGTGGGCACCTATTTCGAGGCAGCAGTTGTCATCATCGCGCTGGTCTTCGTCGGTCAGGTGCTGGAACTGCGGGCGCGGGAACGCACCGGCGACGCGATCCGCGCGCTGCTTGATCTGGCCCCCAAGACCGCGCGGCGGATCCTGCCCGACGGCGCGGAATACGACGCGCCGCTGGAAAACATCATGGAGGGCGACCGGCTGCGGGTGCGCCCCGGCGATGCGGTGCCGGTGGACGGCGTGGTGGTCGACGGGCGATCCTCCCTGGACGAAAGCATGCTGACCGGTGAGTCGATGCCGGTCGAAAAGGGGCCGGGCGATGTGGTGACCGGGGCCACGATCAACAAGAACGGTTCCTTGGTGATCCAGGCGGGCAAGGTCGGTGCCGAAACAGTGCTGGCGCAGATCGTGGCCATGGTGTCGAATGCGCGGCGGTCCCGTGCGCCGATACAGGGTATGGCGGACCGCGTGTCAGCGGTCTTTGTGCCGACCGTGGTCGGGGTGGCGATCTTCGCCTTTGTGATGTGGATGATCTTCGGGCCCGCACCGGTGCTGGTCTTCGCCATCGCCTCGGCCGTCTCGGTGCTGATCATCGCCTGCCCCTGCGCCCTTGGCCTTGCCACCCCGATCTCGATCACCACGGCGGCGGGGCGCGGTGCGCAGGCGGGCGTGCTGATCAAGGATGCCGAAGCGCTGGAACGCATGGCAGGCGTCGATACGCTGATCGTCGACAAGACAGGCACCTTGACCATGGGCCAGCCAAAGCTGACCGATACCGTGGCGCTTGGGGATATTAGCGAGGCTGACATTCTGTCACTCGCCGCTGCGCTGGAACGCGGGTCTGAACACCCCCTCGCCGAAGCCATCGTCGAAGGGGCCGAAGCGCAGGGTGCGGCACGGCAGGAGGCTTCGGATTTCGAGGCGGTCACCGGCAAGGGAGTGCGCGGCACTGTCGGGGCGCGCGCGGTGGCGCTTGGCAACACCGCAATGATGCAGGACATGGGCTTGGATACAACGCAGGCCGAGGAAAAGGCCGATGCCCTGCGCGCTATGGGCAAGACGGCGATGTTTGTCGCGGTCGATGGGGCGCTTGCAGGTATCGTGGCGGTGGCCGATCCGATCAAGGACTCGACTGCTCAGGCGATCAAGGAACTTCATGCGCAAGGTCTGCGGGTTATCATGGCAACGGGTGACAATGAGCGCACGGCAAAGGCGGTGGCGGCGACCTTGGGCATCGACGAGGTGCGCGCGGGTGTCTTGCCGGAAGACAAGAAAAAGCTGATCGACGAGTTGCGCAAACAAGGACACAAGATCGCAATGGCAGGCGACGGGGTGAACGACGCCCCCGCTTTGGCCGCTGCTGATGTCGGCATCGCCATGGGAACCGGGGCGGATGTGGCGATGGAAAGTGCGGGGATAACCCTGCTGGGCGGCGATCTGATGGGCATCGTGCGGGCGCGCAAACTCGCGCGGGCCACCCTGCGCAACATCAAGCAGAACCTTTTCTTTGCCTTCGCCTACAACGCTGTCGGCGTGCCGATCGCGGCGGGGCTGCTTTATCCCGTCACCGGACTTTTACTGTCGCCGATGATCGCGGCTGCGGCGATGAGCCTGTCCTCGGTCTCGGTCATCACCAACGCGTTGCGGCTTCGGCGGATCGAGCTGTGAAGGGCTGACGGTGATGTCCGAAGAACCGAACCGGTGGGAAGGCGTTTACCGAAGCAAGGAGGAGGCTGAGACCAGCTGGTATGAAGAACACCCGCAGGTCTCGCACGACCTTATCGCCGCGACGGGCGCAGGAACAGAAGTAGCTATCGTCGATGTGGGCGCGGGAGCATCTCGGCTTGTGGACTGCCTGCTGGACCACGGCTTCCGCAGGATCACCGTGCTTGACCTCTCGGAAACGGCTATCGCGACGGCTCGGGCGCGACAGACCCAGAATGCCCCGGTCGAATGGGTGGTGGGCAACGTCCTGCAATGGAAACCCGCCGGGCGCTTCGATGTCTGGCATGATCGGGCGGCGTTCCATTTCCTGACCGGGACTGCTGATCAGGACGCATACTTGCAGGTCATGGATCGGGCCTTGCTGTCAGGCGGCCATGCCATCATCGGAACATTCGCGTTAGACGGCCCGACCTCGTGCAGCGGCCTGCCGGTCGCCCGCTATGACGCGACCCTGCTGTCTGGGCGGCTGGGCGACGGTTATCGGCTGATCCGATCCCTCAACCATGAACACAGCACACCTTGGGGCAGTGTGCAGCGGTTCCATTTCGGCCTCTTCCGAAAGGCCTGACACACGTCAGCGTGCTGTCAATCGACAGCGGCCGCGTTTGATCTCTGCGCTTGCAGGTCCCGAATATGTTCCGGCCAAGTCGACTTGATGTAATCCAGGATCGCCTCGATCTCATGCGAGTCCAGCACGGAACTGAAGCCCGGCATGCCCGACGTAAACGTCACACCCATGTCGTCCAGGACTGCCTGACCGCCGCGGGTGATGTAGTCGATCAGCATCGCATCGTCGTGGTGCCAGGTGTGCCCGGTCTCGTCATGGGGCGGCGCCGGGAACACGTCGTTGGCGTCGGGGCTGCGCCAATCTGGCTGTCCCTCAAGGTTGACGCCGTGGCAGGCCGCGCAGTGCTCGACGTACAGCTCTCGGCCGGAGTCGGACTGCGCCTCGGCGTGCAGGAAGGCAGCGGCCGGGAGCGGCAGCAGTCCTATCAATGATAACACTACCGGAAACAGAAGCCGTCCGGGCAAACGGCGTGTGATGGACAATCGGTGTGTCTGCGAGCACCGGGACGCGGCGATCATCTGAAGAAGACGTATTTTACGAGGGCGGCGATTATGAGCACCACGAGGACCGCAAGCACGAGCCCCCAGAGCCCCATTCCCCATATCATGCCTTCGCCCATCATCATGCCATCCTCCATCATCCTACCGCTCCCCTGAATCCTAGTGGTCGTACGTCTTTCCCGACAGCCCGTCGATGATCGGGCATTCGGGGCGGGCATCGCCGTGGCAGTTCTCAACAAGATGCCCGAGCATCTCCCGCAGCCCGGTCAACTCCGCAATCTTGCGGTCGATCTTGCCGAGCTTCTCGGTTGCGATCGCCTTCACATCCGCGCTGGCACGGTCGCGGTTGGTGTAAAGCGAAAGCAGCTGCCGACATTCTTCGACCGAAAATCCAAGGCTGCGGGACCGCTGAACAAAGCGGAGCCGATGAACGTCCTCAGTGGAATAGTCGCGGTAGCCATTCGCGGCCCGGTCGGCAGTCAGGAGCCCGATGTCCTCGTAATAGCGAATCGTCTTGGGCGGCAGGCCCGATTGCCGGGCGGCAGTGCCTATGTTCATGGCGCATCTCCCAAGCTCATTCCCCCAACATAGGGGTTCCAGCGACTGTAAGCTCAAGAGCTTTCGACGAAATCAGCAAAATGTGGCCGCGCGGACTGTCCCGCGCGGCCAGCGTGGGCTTAGTTGGCGTTCTCAGCCAGCCAAGCGGTCATCTGCTCGATCTCGCCGACCTGTGCGACAATGATCTCTTCAGCCAGCGCCCGCATCTGCGGATCGTCGCCATGTTCAAGCAACACCTGCGCCATATCGATTGCGCCCTGATGGTGGGCAATCATCCCGCAAGCGAAGGCCACGTCGGCATCTTCCATCATCATGCCTTCGTGCATCGCCGGCATACTGATCATCATCCGGCGCATGTTCTCCTGGACATGCTCGGGCATGGATTTGAGGTCTATGCCTCCCATTCCCATCATGTCCATCATGCCACCTGCCTGATCGGCCTGCATTGCGCCATGACCCATTGCCGAGTGGTCCATTCCACCCACAGCGGTCGCAGAGGTACACTGCGCGGGCAGTTGGAATTCTGCGTCCTGAGCCGATGCAGGCGACGAGAATGCGGCTGCGGCAACAGCTGCCGCGAGGATCGTTTTTGAGATATTCATCTTGAGTTCTCCTGAATGTATGATTTGTCGAGCGATCAAAGCCACAGACGTCGCGGAGGGGGGGTGATCACTCCCGGTTCGCTTCCCGAACCCCTAAGCGCCACGGCAACCATCGTCTCGTCGTTGGAAGCAAAAGCTGTCATCTCATGCAGATCGACTGAAATACCGGGATGACAGTGGTTCATTACACAGCAACCGATTGCTGAGGCTTGGCAGTCCACGTCCAAGGTGACGTGTAGAACCCGCTGAGGGTCGTCCTCTCCGGCGTGCGTATGGTGGCTGTGGGATGCGGGGAATACTGCGTGAATAGTGGACGAGGCGGCCTCCGACCCGAGAGGCGGCCAGACGAGGATGACGGCCAGCGTCATCAGCACGGCCAGTGCCACCCTCCAGATCTGGACAGACCGCTTCATCTATACTTCCTGCGCCTCGGGATAGGACAGCCAGCAACTGGAACCCCCATCTGAGCAATGAGGTTTCATCTGGCCATGTTGTCTGGAGGCATCGCTCTGCATCACGCTGCACGGCGGGGGGGATATCCCACATCCTCGAGAACTGCCGCGACCGCCGACTCGTCAGCAGCGGACACCACGTTGACGCGCTTCTGGGGCAGATCGATGTCGACCTTCGCCTGCGGATCGACCGAATGGATCGCCTTTGTGACGCTCTTGGCGCAGCCGCTGCACGTCATGTTGTCGATCTGGAACTGCATGGGAATCTCCTGACGGGTTTTCATTGCCCGATAGATGGGGCTTCCAGTTGGTGGAAGGTCAAGGGGCGACATCAACACGAAATTGGGTGTTGACCTTCCCGTGACTGGAAAGAGCAGAAGAGATGACAATCGCAAATGACGTGACCCCTATCGCTCATCCACCGGCGACTGGAATCATTGGTTGAGATTTGCGCGTCTGCGCGGTGTGAGCAATGGCCATTGGTGCGGAACCCATCGTCGAGTGGAGCGCCGATGGCGATTGCGGTTTTAGCGAGGCTGCGTAGGCGGCAGGTGTCATGTATCCGAGCGATGAATGCGGCCGCGCGGTGTTGAAGTCGGTCCGCCACGCGGCGATCACCGCACGGGCATGGCTCAACGAGAAGAACATGTGCTCGTTCAGACATTCGTCGCGCATTCGACCGTGGAAGCTCTCGGCGAACGCGTTCTGGGTAGGCTTGCCGGGCGCGATATGGCGCCAGTCGAGCTTCAACTCCTGGGTGAACGTCAAGACGGCCAGGGAGGTGAACTCTGTGCCGTTGTCGCTGACAATTGCGCCGGGTCGGCCACGCCGGTCGATAATGGCCCGCACCTCCCGAACCACCCGCTTGCCCGAGATCGACGTGTCCGGAATGGCAGCCAGACATTCCTTCGTCACGTCGTCGATGACGTTCAGCACCCTGAACCGCCGACCGTGGGCGAGCTGGTCGTGGACAAAGTCGACGGACCATCGACTGTTCGGGCCTGTTGCCAGCGGGATCGGTGTGCGCGCCACCGCGATCCGGCGGCGGGATTTGCGGCGCCGGACCGTCAGGCCCTCCTCGCGGTAGAGGCGCTGCGTCTTCTTGCGGTTCATGGCATAGCCCTCCTGGCGGAGCAGGACGTGCAGACGGCGGTAGCCGAAGCGGCGTCGCTGATCGGCCAGTTCCCGCAGCCGCGCCCGCAACCCATGATCGTCGGGACGTCTGCTCCGATAGCGGACCGAACTGCGATCCGCGTCAATCATGGCGCATGCTCGCCGCTCGCTCACCTCGAGGCTCGCCATGAGGTGGGTCACGGCCTCCCGCCGCGCAGCGGGCGCTACCACTTTTTTGACAGCAGGTCTTTCAACCCCGCATTGTCGAGCATGGCATCCGCATACAGCCGCTTCAGCTTCGCGTTCTCATCCTCGAGTGCCTTCAGCCGCCGCGCATCCGACACATCCATGCCGCCGTACTTGGCTTTCCACGCATAGAACGTCGCTGATGACATTCCGTGCCTCCGGCAAAGATCGGCCACCGTCGCACCGGCGTCGTTCTCTCGCAGCATGCCGATGATCTGCTCTTCGCCGAACCTGCTTCGCTTCATATCCAGTCCCTTTGCTTCGGTCCGGATTCCAGCAGCGTCTGGAGGAGAAACAAGGGGTCACGTCACAAACTCTACAGTGCCCGGAAGATTTGGCACGTTCTGCGACGGGAAGGTGTGGATGTTGCCCGATGCACTGTGAAGCGGTTGATGCGCGCTTGGGGATCAGGGGCGTGGTGCGAGGTAAAATGGTTATCACCAAAAACCCGGACTCTTCTCAGCTATGCTCGGACGACAAGGTGAACCGCCTGTTCGAGGCGGATCGACCAAACAAGCTATGGGTTTCGGACTTTACCTATGTGCCCACATGGTCAGGCACTGTCTACGTAGCGTTTGTCATCGCAGACCGGCATAGGCGCCGGCCAGACCCAACCCGCCGATGAGCAGCCCGCGACGCGACGGGCTGCAGGTTCCGGCACTTGGGGACGGCCGCTCGTCCGTCACGTCAGCGCAACCACCGCCATCACCACGGCCATGCCGACCATCATCAAGTTCTCGGTCAGCGACACGAAGCCGAGCGGCACCGTGCTGTCGCCGCCCACGCATGCGCATTTCAATTCGCGCTTGTCGATGTAGACGGCCTTGAACACCGAAACCGCGCCAACCGTCCCGATGAACAGCGCGGACGGAACCGACAGCCAGTTCCAGATCATTGCCGTCATCAAGAGGCCCGCACCTGTCTCGACGAAGGGATAGACGTAGCCGTAGCGGACCCAGCGTTTGGCCAGCAGGTCGTAATTGAGGAACATGGTCGAGAAACTCTCAAGGTCCTTGAGCTTCTGCAGGCCGAGCAGGACCATCGAGATCGAGATGAACCATCCGAGTGTCTGCCAAGCGAGGAGCGTCGGCATCGCCACCCACGCGAAGGCGAGCGCGAGGAGGGCGGCGACGGAGAAGAGCGCGATGATCGGCGTGTAAGAGGTCTCGTCGGCATCCGCGTCCGCCTTGCCGAAATGCACCTGCAGGTCATCGTAACCGCCGATCCGCGCGCCCTCTATGAAGGTCTGCGGCGTGGTTTTCACGCCGTGCTTCTCCATGAAGGCGTCGGTCTCGGCGCGGGTCGACAAGTGGTTATCCTCGACCGCGAAGCCCTCCCGCTCCAGCAGGTCCTTTGACTTGAGGCCGTAAGGGCAGGTGTGTTCGGGCATGACCATTCGGTACAGGATGGCTGTCTTGGCTTGGGTGTCCTTAAGCATCGCGCGGTCCTTTTTTCAGTTGCACGTCCAATAGCGGTCGTAGCGCACCCGCAGGGGCGGCTCGGTCGTCAGGTCGAAGATCAGGTCGGCCCCTTCGCCCGCATCGGCCTCGAACAGTCAGCCTCGGACAATCGGCCTTTAGATGCATGGCAAACGTCCAAGCCATCCCATCACGGCCACCGACAGGGCGCTGCTGGTGTAGGCCTCGCATATCGGCGTGTTCAAACAAGATGTCGTGTTCTGTTCGACGGAATAGCGGCTCATCTCTGAGGCCAGATCGGGTGATGGTCGTCGATCACGAAGCGATGCGCGTGGCGCATGGGCTTGTGCCGGTGCCGGGTTGTGCCGGTGTCGGCCCAGACGATCTCCGGTGCATGAAGGTCGTCATCGCCCGGCTCGTGTGCATGCTCGATTCCCTCGTGCTCGTGTTCGAGTTCTTCAGGATCTTCGCGTGGCCAGAATGTCATCGCGGCGACCGCACCAAGTGCGGCAAAGACCGTCAGGATGAGATAGGTCGGGCCCATTCCCAAACGTGCGCCAAGCCAACCGGCGGCGGGATAGGCGGCCAGCCAACAGACATGCGACAGGGCGAACTGGGCCGCGAACAGGGCTGGCCGGTCCTCGGGGTGCGAAGACCGGCGCAAGAGGATCCCGGCCGGTGTCTGCACCAGGGATGCACCCGCGCCGAGCACGGTCCAGATCACAAGGGTCGTCCAGTAGCCCCCGAGGAGCGCGACCGTCACCAGTGCCGCTGGCAGCAGAAACCCACCTGCCAGCATGATCGCGCGCGGTTCGAAACGGTTGCTCAGGCGCGGCAACGAAAGCGCGACGAAGATCGAGCCTATGCCGTAAGCGGCGAAAAACAGGGCCACGCCCTGATTGTCGCCTCCAAACGTATCCTTCACGATAACGACGGTGTTGACGACGACCATGGACCCGGCCGCCGCAACCGCAACGCTGAGGGCCAGGAGGCCGCGCAGGCGTGGCGTGGCCAGATAAATCCAGATGCCCCGCGTCAACCGCTCGCGGAAGCTTCTCCGCTCGACGCGGGACAGGTTCGGCAGGATAACGGAGATGACGAGAAACGCCGAGGCGATGAAACCGAGCGCGTTGCCGACGAACAGCCAGTGAAAGCTCGTAACCGCGAGCAGCAGCCCGGCAATCAGCGGACTGGCCAGGGCTTCCAGATCGTAGGCCAGACGCGACAGCGAGAGCGCGTTGGTGTACTCTCTCTCGTCCGGCAAGATGTCCGGGATCGTTGCCTGGAACGTCGGTGTGAAGACTGCCGAGCAGGCCTGAAACAGGAAGACCAGGGCGTAGATTTGCCAGATTTCGGTGACGAAGGGCAAAAACAGCACCATCGCGGCGCGAAGGATATCGAGTGTGACCAGCAAGCCGCGTCTCGGGAACAGCCCCGCCAAGGCACCGCCGACGGGCGCGATCCCGACATAGGCGACCATCTTGATGGTCAGGGCGATGCCGAGGACAAGCCCCGCATCGGACCCGGCAAGATCATAGGCCAGAAGCGCAAGCGCTATGGTCGTCAAGCCGGTGCCGATGAGCGACAGCACCTGAGCGCCGAAGAGATGCCGGTAGGTGCGGTTGCCTAGAATGCCTAGCATCGGACTAATCTGATTTTTCGCCCGCTCACCGTTGGTTTCCCAGCATGTTCAGCTCGATGGCACCCTTGCGACGGCTCTTGACGGAGTTGTCTCTCGCGTCGTTCAGCTGTTCGAGATCATCCAGGATCGGGCAATCGGGCCGGTGATCGCCGGAGCAGTTGGCTGCCAGGTCTTCCAGCGTATTGGCCATATTCTCCAACTCGCTGATTTTCCAACGGAGGCTTTCGACATGGGCCAGCGCCAGACGTTTGACATCGGCGCTCTGACGCGAGCGGTCACGCCACAGGCTGAGAAGGCCGCCAATCGCATCGACCGAGAATCCCATATCGCGGGCGCGGCGGACGAAGCGCAGCATATGCACGTCCTGCGCCAAATAGGTTCGATAGCCCGACTCTGCCCGGCTGGCGGGCGGGATCAGACCGTTTTGTTCGTAGTAGCGGATCATCTTGGCCGATACGCCCGATGCCCCCGCGGCTTCCCCGATGTTCATGCCTGGCTCCTTTGCATTGCCGCCGCGCGTGCGTCGCCATCTTCCGGGGTGAAGAAGACGTCGGCATGCAGGTCCTCCTGACGGAGGCCCGCCGCCATCGTGGCTTCCATCACCGTATCGATCATCGCCGGTGGTCCGGCCGTATAGGTCTTCCAGCCATCGAGATCCTTGATGTCGGCTGCGACCGCGTCGGCGACATACCCTGTCCGGAACGGCGGGGTGCCGGTCTCGCCGGAAAGGACGGGTATGAAATGCAGATTATCATACCGGTAGGCCAGCTCGTGGAAATGAGGGAGCTGGTAGAGATCGCGGGTCGTCCGCACCCCGAAGTAGAGATGGATGGGTTGCGCCATGCCCATCGACAGCGCGGTCTCGACGATGGACTGGATCGGGGCCAGCCCCGAGCCGCCCGCGACCGCGAGGATCGGACCGGTATGGCCGTGCCGGAGCCAGGACGATCCGAACGGCCCTTCGATCCGGACGGCCTCACCCGGCTTCAGGTTCCGGTGAATATGGCCCGATGTCACCCCTTCCGGAACATGCCGGACGTGAAACTCAAGCCCGGTATCCCCCGGTAGATTTGCCATCGAATAGTCGCGCGACGGGCTTCCGGGCACGGTGAGGCGAACATATTGACCGGCGGAGAATGCAAGCGGATCACCGGCCAGAGCGAGGCGGATGACCCTGATGTCATGCGTTGCGTCCCGCACGTCCGTCACACGCGCCGCAACCTGGCGCACCGTATGGTGTGGCTGTTCTTCCTCGTCGCCGAGCCAGGCAAGGACCAGATCGTCTTGCGGCAAGGCGCGGCAGGCGAGGATAAGACCCGCTGCCTTTTCGGCGTCGGTCAGGGCGAAACGGCTGTGTTCCAACAGATCGACCTTGCCGTCGATCAGCCTCGACTTGCAGGTGCCGCAGCGCCCCGACCGGCATCCATGGGGGTACTCGACACCTTGTTCGAGTGCCGCTTCCAGAACGGTCTGGGTGTGGGAGACCTGAATGGTCCGGTTCGCCTGATGTATCCGGACATTCTTTGATGGGGCGGGCTTTGTCGGGGCGGGCTTTGCGTCAGTCTGCGCCATGACTCACGCCCTTTCCCGAAGTGCCGCTTCGATCTCGGATTTCTGCTTTGCGAAGGTGCCGTAGGTGAACCAGCCGTGTCCTGCGGTGATCGGTGCGACCCGCACACCGTAGCGCTCCAGCGCTTCCTCCATGATGGCCTGATCGGTCAGATCGCGCTCGTCGTAGTGGATGCCTTCGCGATCGAGCCATGCCTTGAGGGCGTGGCAGTCCGGACAGGTGGGCGTCGTATAGATCGTCAGGCCGGTGGCTGTGTCTGCATCTGTTCCAAAGACCATGATGTCCTCCATCTGGTTGCTTGCGTCGGCTCCGGGCCGTCAATGGCCCGGAGCTTGGGTGCTTTGCGGTTTTATTCAGCCGCGGCGAGGCGCGGCTGTTGCACATCTGTGCTCTTGGGGGCCGCATCGCCTTGCATCGGAGCCTTGAACCGGCGCAGCCGCAGCGCGTTGCCCAGCACGAACACGCTGGAGAGCGCCATGGCACCCGCTGCGAAGATCGGCGACAGCAACAGGCCGAAGGCGGGATAGAGCGCCCCCGCCGCGACCGGGATCAGCGCCGTGTTGTAGGCAAAGGCCCAGAACAGGTTCTGCTTGATGTTGCGGATCGTCGCCTGACTGATCGCGATTGCGTTCGGCACACCTTTCAGGCTGCCTGACATCAGCACGACGTCCGCCGCTTCGATGGCCACGTCGGTGCCGGTGCCGATGGCAAGGCCGACATCGGCCTGGGCGAGCGCAGGCGCATCGTTGATGCCGTCGCCCACGAACGCCAGTCGGCCATACTTGGCTTTCAGGCGCTTGACCGCGTCCACCTTGCCGTCGGGCAGCACCTCGGCCACGACCTCGTCGATGCCAAGACGGCGTGCGATGGCCTCGGCCGTGCGGCGGTTGTCGCCGGTGATCATCACGACCTTCAGCCCCAGATCATGCAGCGCTTCGATCGCCTCGGGCGTCGTCTTCTTGATCGGATCGGCGACCGCCACGATGGCGGCAAGCTTTCCGTCGATCGCCGCATAGAGCGGGGTCTTGCCTTCGTCGCCGAGCCGGTTGGCGGTTTCTGTGAACAGCGCCGTATCGAGGCCGAGTTTGGCCATGAAGCGGTCCGCCCCGATCTCGACACGGACGCCCCCGACTTCGGCTTCGACGCCGAACCCGGTCACGGAATCGAACCCCGTCACTTTTGGCAGATCGAGCCCTTCGGCCTTGGCCGCTTCGACGATGGCCCGTGCGATGGGATGCTCGGAATGGACTTCGACGGCCGCGATTTTGGCAAGAACGTCTTTCCGCTCGAAACCTTCGGCCAGGTCGAGATCGGTCAGCGCCGGTTTGCCTTCGGTGAGGGTGCCGGTCTTGTCGAGTGCCACGACCTTCGCCTCTTTCAGAAGCTGCAAGGCTTCGCCTCTGCGGAAGAGCACGCCCATCTCGGCCCCGCGCCCGGTGCCCACCATGATCGAGGTCGGCGTGGCGAGGCCCATGGCACAGGGGCAGGCAATGATCAGGACCGCCACCGCGTTGACCAGACCGAAGGTGAGGGCGGGTTCGGGACCCCAGATCATCCAGATGATGAAGGTCGCCGTTGCAACCAGCATGACGGCGGGCACGAACCACGTCGTCACCTTGTCGACCACGGCCTGGATCGGTAGTTTCGATCCCTGCGCTTCCTCGACCATGCGGATGATCTGCGCGAGCATGGTATCGGCCCCGACGGCGGTCGCCTCGAAAGCCAGCGCTCCGGTCTGGTTTACCGTACCGCCGACCACTTCAGCGCCTTTTGATTTTTCGACCGGAATCGGCTCGCCGGTGATCATGGACTCGTCGATATAGCTCTTGCCCTCGATCACCGCGCCATCGACCGGCACCCGCTCGCCGGGCCGTACCTCGATGATATCTCCGGGGGCGACGTCGGCGACGGCGACCTCGGTGGTCTGGCCGTCACGGCGCACGCGCGCCATCTTGGGCTGGAGCCCGACGAGGCGCTTGATCGCCTCCGACGTGCGCCCCTTGGCGCGCGCTTCGAGATACCTGCCGAGCAGGATCAGCGTGACGATGACGGCGGCCGCCTCGAAATAGACGTTCACCGTACCGGCTGGCAGCAGGGACGGCGCGAAGGTCGCCACCACCGAATAGAGGAACGCGGCGGACGTGCCGACCGCGACAAGGCTGTTCATGTCCGGCGCGCCGCGCAGCAGCATCGGAAAGCCGTGGGTGTAGAAGCGGATACCGGGAATGCTGAGCACCAGAAGTGTGAAGCCGAACTGGATGTACCAGTTCGCCTGCATGCCGATCGTGTTCATGATCAGCTCATGCATGCCGGGAATGAGGTGGCTGCCCATCTCCAGAATGAAGACAGGAACCGTCAACGCTGCCGCCAGAGTCAGGTCGCGCCTTAGTGCGGCTTCCTCTGCATCCTTGCGGGCGGCCGTTTCGGCGTGTTCGTCGCCGCTCCGGTCGATGGGCTTTGCTTCATAGCCGGTCTTCTCGACCGCCTCGATCAAAGCCGCAAGGTCCGCGCCGCCGGTCACGTGGGCCCGCTCGGTCGCAAGATTGACTGTGGCGGTGACCACACCGGGCACCGCCTTCAGCGCCTTTTCCACCCGGCCCACGCAGGAGGCACAGGTCATGCCGCCGATCGCCAGGTCGATCGAGCCGGTAGGAACATCGTACCCGACACCTCGAACCGCGTCCGCCAGCACGTCGCGTGCGACCGGGGCCGACAGCGTTATCTCGGCCTTCTCCGTTGCCAGGTTTACGTTTGCGCTGGCGACGCCGGGCACGGCTTTCAACGCCGCCTCGACACGGCCGACGCAAGAGGCGCAGGTCATCCCTTCGATTGGCAAAGACACCTTATCCTTATCTTGCGAATGCGTTCTTACCGGTGCGTTCATCACCGTCTCCTTTTCTCGAATCCATCACTCGCAAATGAAGATGGGGCTTCCAGCGATGGTAAGGTCAAGGGAAAGTTAATAATTTTTTTGCCTCTTGACCTTCCAACGGTGGGAGGCCCCATTTGGTTATGCATGAGCTAAACCAAGGAGATTCTCATGCAGTTTCACATCGAAAACATGTCCTGCGGCGGCTGCGCGAAAAGCGTGGTTGCGGCGATCCGTTCCGTGGACGCGAAGGCCGAGATCGCGACCGATCCGCCGAACCGGAAGGTCGACGTGACAACCAGCGCATCGCGTGCGGACGTGGAAGCCGTGCTCGAAGAAGCCGGCTACCCCGCCGCGCGCGCAGCCTGAACGGAGGGACGCACCATGAACAGGTTTTCAATTGCGTTCATCGGCGGTGCCCTGGCATTGTCGGCAGGGCTGGCCTTTGCCGAGACACGCATGAGCGACGGCACCGGCACTCACGGCCACGATATGCACGCAGGCGGACAGGGTTCGGATGCCGGGCATTCCCTGGGTGAACCGGCGGCGATCGACGCGGCCACGCGGACGATCGACGTTTCCATGATTGAGACTGACGACGGCCGAATGCTGTTCGAGCCCGGTTTGATCGAGGTCCAGCCGGGCGAAACCGTGCGCTTCGCCATATCGAACGACGGCATGATCGAGCACGAGTTCATTTTCAATACGACGGCGGAGATCATGGCGCACAAGGACGACATGATGTCGGAGGCGGCCCATGACATGCCGCACGACACGGACAACGCGATCACCCTTCAGCCTGGCGAGAGCGGAGAACTGGCATGGACGTTCGCCAGCGCGGGTGAATTCAGGTTCGCATGCCTCATTCCGGGTCACTACGAGGCCGGGATGTTCGGACCCCTGGTCGTGACGGCACCGTCCACATGAGGTGATCGCACGATTGAATGACAGCTCACCGACGTCGGCATGCAGGGCGCTTGGCATCGTCGCCAACCCGCACTTCAAGCGGCGTTGCTGCACAACGTGTCGGAGGGTCGGCATACGACGCCAACACACGCACTGGCAGCAAACACGCTTGATCACAGGGCTGACTCGCCCGAACTTGCCCTCGAGCGGCAGACCCCCTTGGGAATGCCGGTTAAGAAACCAGACAATCAGGAGAACTCCAGATGAACATCGCGAAGAAAATCCTCGCAGCGGCTATCGCCACAACTGCATTCTCGGCACCTGCTTTGGCCCAGGACGCAGCGTTCCAGCTTCCCGAGCAATGCACCGCTTCGTCCACTACGGGCGGAATGGACCACTCCTCCATGGGGCATGGCAATCAGAGCGTCGGCATGGGTTCCGGCATGATGGACATGATGGGTATGGGAGGCGTGGATCTCGATGCCATGCCCGAGCATGTTCAGGAAAACATGCGCAGGATGATGATCACCATGCCGGCCATGCACGAAGGCATGATGAGTGAGGATGCCGACGTGGCATTCGCCTGCGGGATGATCGCCCACCACCAGGGCGCAATCGACATGGCGCAGGTGCTGCTCGAGCATGGCGACGACGAACAGATGATCGAGCTTGCGGGAGAGATCATTGCAGCACAGGTCGGCGAGATCGATCGGATGACCACCTGGCTGGCCGAAAGCGCCAACTGACTTGGCGCTGGCCGCGTGGTGCAAGCTGCGCGGTCAAGTCTTTCAGGTCGCTTTGAAATCTCTTGAGCTTCCAGCGGCTGGGGGGCTTGCCTTAGCCCGCGGCCGCTTCAATAATCAGTCTCGACGTAAACCCCCGAGCAGTCGTAGGCGACAGCCGCCGCCGTGGCCCCGTTGTTCATGAACAGCCGCGGCGAGAGGAACTGGGTGCTCGCCGGCAGATCAGCGCTGATCTCCTGCTCGAACACCGCGCCTGATACCTCATCGACCACCCTGATCCAGACGGAACCGCCGTTCGGCGCTGCTGCAATGAACAGCGTCAGGACGCCGCCGGTGGCGATTGCAAAGCTTGCCCCCATGTCGGTCAGGGTCGGCGCGCCAGTAGCGTCGTTTGTGACCAGCTGCCAGCGTGTGTGGGTGCCGCGCTGGAAGCCGATGCCGATGCAGTTAATGGCCGTAGCCAGCGTCAGCGTGGTGGCCAGCGCGGCGGGTGAGCCGTAGAGGCCGAAGAAGCCCATGCCGGTCGCCTGTAGGGTGGTCAGCGAGATGCGTGTGACGAAAGTCCAGCCGCCAAGCCCGGCCGCATTGCCGCGCCAGCAGGCCCAGCCCGCAGAGCGCTGGTCGGCAACCGAATCCACCAGTGCCGCCGAAGTCAGACGCCAACGGCGCATGCTGGCGGCCAGGTTGGACGCGGCGAGCGTTGGGGTCGAGACGGTGCCGACCGAGGTGATCGGCAGGCCTTCGGTGGTGATCGTGGTGGTGACGGAGGGCGACCAGTTCGCGATGCGGTTGACCCCGAAATGCGGTTGCAGCGGAAAATCCCGGCCGGAGGGACGCATCACGTCGATCCACGGCGCACCAGCGCGGTTGCGGGCATAGACCGCAATCTTGCCAGAGGGCGGTGGCGACGGCGCAGCAGCGAGCCCCGGCAGGATCGTCGGCTGTGGCAGTTCCACCTGCCCGCTGGTGCGATCAATCTTCAAGGCATCGAAGAAGGCCGAGCCATCCGGGCTGACCTTGACGCTGAAGTCGTCATTGCCGAGCAGACCGATCAGCGCCCGCGCCGAGAACCCGGTCTTGAAGGCGAAGGCAGCATCGTTCCCGGACGCCGCCTTGTTCATCGTCGCTTCGATCCCGGCCCCGGCGTTGTTGAACAGAAGCGCGAACGTGTTGACTGAAATCCGGTTGTAGCTGTCGGCTGTCGCCCCGCCGAGGCCCAGCAGCTGGGCAGTTAGGTTCGCTTGGGGCATGCCGACCTGCGTGACGGCATTGGCGAAGGTCACGGTTGGGGTATTCACCACGGTGCTGCCACCCGCCCCGGCAGTGGCCGAGCCGATGTTGACGACCGTGGTCGATCCGGACGCGCCGCCGGTGCCGAGGTTCACGGTCTTCGTGACACCGGTGGTCGTGACGCCTGTGCCAAACCCATAGGTGGCAGTCGTCGTCGCCGTGCCAATGCTGGCCGAGGCTGCCGAGACTGTGACAGTGCCCGAGGCGGTCAGCGTGCCCGAGAAGGTCTTGTTGCCGGTGAAGGTCTGGGTGCCCGCGAGGATAGCCAACTCGCTCGAGGTGTTCGGCAGGTTGAAGGTCCGGGTCGTACCGGTGGTGATCCCCGACAGCGAGAACAACGCCTTCTTCGTCGGGTCTGCATCGTTGACGAGGCTGAAGATCGCGTCGGAAACATCCTGTGGTACGCCGACCGGGTCCCAGGCGCTGCCGTTCCAGACCAGAAACACTTGCTCGGCCGCGATCCAGACCAGCCAGCCGGGGCGTGGGACCAGGCGCATCCAGACGCCATCGACCCAGAATGCCACGTTCAGATCCCAGCCGGCCCAGAGCCCCGCAGCACCCGAGGCCACGAGATGCCGGTCGCCGTCGGCCGGGCCTGTCGGAGGCGTGGTGCGCATGCGGTCGATGACCGAAAGCTGGACCATGGCGTCGAGCAGCCGCAGGGCCTCGTTGTGGGTGACATGCTTCTGGGCTTGGGCTGCCAAGAGGTACGGCAGGCCAAGATGCGTGGAGGTATCGGACATGTGGTGGGCCTTCAGAACTGGAGGATGGCAGCGGCGGAGTCGCCGCGACCGAGGCGGTTCGAGAGCTGGTAGATGCGGATCGCAAGCGTCTGGCCGGGGCCGAGCGGCGCGCCCCAATCGGCGGTCTGCTGGGCGGCGGAATAGAGGACGGAGGTCGTGCTGCTGGTCAGCGTGCGCTTGACCGATGCCCCGTCGAGGATCTGGACGTCGTAGCTTTCGGCATCCTCGGCCAGTGGCACCTCTACCTGTTCCCAGGCATCGGCCACCAGCGCGCGGGATCGCCGCTTCCAGCGGATGGTGAGATCGCCGGGGCTGCGTGCTGTTCGCCATGGCTGCGCCACATGGACCGGGGCGAAGGGCACAAGGCCGCGACCGGCTGGCGTAAAGGCCAGCGCGGCGTAGCTGGCGTCACTGACCGCGCGTGCTGCGGGGCCGATGCGCCAGTTCCACGGCAGACCGAGGTCGGCTTCTGCTATCGGCAGCGGGGCAATGGCGGAATCAAGCCTCACCACTCTTGCCCCTGCCGGGGCGGGATTGCCCATTGCGGCTTCGGTGCCGCGCTGACCTCGAAGGAGGCGGGTCAGGCGGTAGCGGCCGGGGGCGATCAGTTCGGCGGCACCTGCCTGCACCACCTCCCAGACGCCGGGCGCGGCTTCCACGGCCAGCGCATTGGCACCGCCGAACAGCGTCAGGTTGGTGACGCTTTCCAGCGTGCCGGAGGCCAGATCGACGACCAGCACATTGCCGAGATCGAAGCGCGAGCTGGGGCCCGCGTGGAAATCCGACACCAATTTCCCGATCCGGGCGCGGCTCCCGAAGGTGGTCAGCAAGGCAAACCCATCGGTCGAGGGGCTGCGGAAGACCGCCATCTCGCCCGGCCAGGGAACGGCGTGCGCCGCGACCATCGGCCGGTGCGCGGGCTGATTTTCGGAGAGTTGCGGCAGGTCGAGGAGCACGACATCCGGCGCGCCGAAGACCACGGACCGGGTGAGCGATGCCGGGCGCGGATCGCCGGGCGGCAGGTCGTAGGCGGCGCGATCCTGGCGGACGGACTCAACGCCCCGGCTTTCGGAATCAGCGATGGACACGAGGCGCAACTCGATCTCGCGACCATCATGCGCCAGCCGGATCACATCGGCAGGGTCCAGCGCCAGTCGCGAGGGTGGCAGGCGGAAGGTCGCGCTTTCGCGGCCGATCCAGGCTTCCATCAGCGCACGGCGGCAGCGACGTTCGGCCTCCTCGGGCGGGATCGCCATCGGGAAGCTTTCGGAGGCGATGCGGGTGGTGTCGACGGTGATGCGACGGGCCTCGACAAGGGCGGCATCATAATCCTCGTCGGCGCGGGCGACCTGCCACTTCAGCGCCTGCGGCAGTTCGGTTTCCTGTGCGCGGACCAGTTCCAGCGCCTCGCCCTCGCGGGAGGCCAAGAGGTCATCATGCGCCAAGGTCAGAACGGACGCCCGCCCGCGCATGACGAAGCGGATCATGCCTTCGGTCTCGATGGCATCAAACCCGAAATGCCGGGCCAGCGTGCTGATCGAGGATCGTGGCGCTTCCAGCGCGGTGATGGCATAGCCTTCAACGGCACCCCAGAGGCCGGTGACATCGATCAGGGCTTCCAGCATCCCGGCGCGCAGGCAGAGGTGGCGCACGAGAGCCGCAAGCGACACCGCCCCCAGCCGACCGGTCAACCAGTGACCGAGCCGCCAGTTCGGCCCATCGGTCCAGACGTCGGTCAGTTCGGGAAAGAACGGATAGGGCCGCGCGTCCCAGGTCCAGGCGGCACATTCCGGCACATGGACCATCCGGCCGCCGTAGATGGTGGAGGTAGGGTTGTTGGCCGGGTCGCCCCAATGCAGGTAGCTCGCCTCGAGGTAGGCGCGCTGGATCGCATCGTCGCGCCAGCCGCGCGAGAAATACGGCGTGAAGCTTTCGGACGACTTCGGGTCGAAGAAGACGTTGGGCTGGTTGGTGCCTCGGTCAATGGCGGGACAGCCCAGTTCGGTGAAGCGGATGGGTTTCGATTGCGGCACCCATGCGGTGGCCAAGCCGTTCTCTACCCCGCCCGGCCGGTTGAAATGCGGGTTCGTCCACCACGCGCGGATATCCTTGGGGCGAAAGACCCAAGGCTTCGCCGCCGCGCCATCGGTGATGGCCGTGCGGATCTGGGCGGACCGGTCAGCCGCACTGGCATAAAACCAGTCGAAGCCTTCGCCGCCCGCGATGTTCGCCTGCAGATAGGCACGGTCGTAGATCGCGGGCCAGCCTTCCAAGGCATCGGCATGGTCAAAACCGTCGCGCCAGTCCGACAGCGGCAGATAATTGTCGATCCCTACGAAGTCGATATTGCTGTCCGACCAGAGCGGATCGAGGTGGAAATGGACGTCGCCCGAACCGTCGCCCGGCTGATGGCCGAAATACTCCGACCAGTCGGCCGCATAGCCGACTTTGGTGCCCGCGCCGAGAATGGCGCTCACGTCGGCCGCGAGGGTCTTGAACGCGGTGACGGCGGGATAAGTGCTGGTCCCCGAGCGGATGGTGGTCAGCCCTGGCATCTCGGTGCCGATCAGGAATGCATCGACGCCACCAGCTGCCGCACAAAGGTGGGCGTAGTGCAGCACCATGCGGCGCAGGCTCCATTCGCTGGGCGAACCGGTGAAGGCGACTGTCTCGCCAGACACGCTGAAACTGCCCGGCGTCGCCGCACCAAACAGCGCGGAAACTTGCGTTGCCGCCGTGCCGGCCTTGTCCACCGAACCGGCAAAACCCGCCGCAGGGGAACAGGTGATCCGCCCCCGCCATGGAAATGCGGGCTGGCCGGGCGTGGCGGCATTGGCGCTGTAGGGGTTCGGCAGGGTGTTGCCGGACGGCACATCCATCAGCAGGAACGGATAGAACGTCACCCTCAGCCCGCGTGCCTTCATCTCCTGGATCGCTTGCACCACCGCGAAATCCGCCGGGGTGCCGCCATAGACGGGGCGATCTTCGGCGTCGCGGCTGACCAGATGGGCGGAGCCCCGGCTGACCCCGTTCACCGACCAGTTGGCGGGCGTGGTCGCCTTGGTGGCGACCTCGACACCGGGCTTAACCCTGCAGGACCCCGCGCGCAAATCATCGCCGAACCACGCCACCACGAGACTGACGCTCTCGACCGCCGGGGCCATGGCCTGCAGCCGGTCCAGTGCCACAACAATGTCGGGCGTATCAGGCAGCGCGTTCAGGTTCTCGGCAACTGTTGCACCGGCGCTGCCTTTGCGGATGGCATCGGTGGCATAGGTGAACTCGCCTGAGGCCGGGATCAGCGTCACGGCCTTTACCAGACCCTCGGCGGTGTCAGGATCGGCGAGAGGGCGGAACACCTCGAAGCTCATCTGCGGCAGGCGGTTGCCGAACGGGCTGAGGTCCAGTTCCTCGAACACCACATAGGCCATGCCGCGATAGGCGGGCGTGTTGGCCGCTCCCATCTTTGCGCTGATGAACGGATCGGCCGCCTGCGCCTCATCGCCGGGGTACCAGCGCCAGGTGACGCCGGTCATGTCCATTGCATTGCCGTCGGCCCACACGCGCCCGATGCCGGTGATTGCCCCTTCGCAAAGCCCAATGGCGAACGAGGCATAATAGAGATATTCCGTTGTGGTGACCGTCGGCCCACCCCCTTTGCCGCCGCCTTGGCTGGTGGTGTTGATCTCCTCGCGGAAATCAGTGGCCCAGATGATATTGCCGCCGATCCGCATCCGGCCGTAAATGCGTGGGATCACCGCCCCTTCGGTGGCCGAGGTGATGCGCAACGTGTCAAGCCGCGCGCCCTCGATCCGTTGCGCTGGGGCCAGCGACGACACGATCCAGCTGTCGACCACCGAGCCCACGGTGGAACCGATGAAGCCACCGATGGCAGCACCGGAAAAGCCGAGGATCGCGCCGCCAAAGGCCCCGCCGATGGCAGTGCCGACAGCGCCGAGGACGAGCGTGGCCATGGTGAACTTTCAGCGTTTGGGGAACAGAAATGCGAAGGCAATCCGCCGCCGCCAGATCGGGGTCAGGATTTCCTCCACGACACCCAGCCGTTCATAGGAATGGATGAAGCGGTCTGGCGCGGTCAGGATCCCGACATGCTTGGCGATGGCGCGTGGGGCCATGCGAAACAGGAGCAGCGCGCCGGGGCCAGCCTCATCCGGGGCAATTTCCGGCATCATGCGCCGCGCACCCTCCGCCAGCACTTCGCGCGGCCCCGTTTCGCCCCAGTCCCGGCTGTAGGGCGGGATCGGAAAGGGTTCATCCCCCACTACTTCGCGCCAAACACCGCGCGCGAGGCCGAGGCAATCGCAACCAACCCCGCGCAGACTGGCCTGATTATGATAAGGTGTGCCAAGCCAGCCGCAGGCGGTGGCAATGACCAGATCGGGATCGGCGATATAGGGCAGCAGGCTCACAGCACGTCTCCTTCATGCCCGCCGTTCTGGCTGGCATAGCGCAGGGCCGCATCCTGACCCGGGATGTTGGGGAAACCCCGGAAGTTGGCAACATTTGCGAACTTGGTGCCGCAGGTCGCGATGCGCTTGTCGCAGCCCGCGCGGATGGTAAAACTGTCGGACCCGGCGATGGCCCGCACCGGCGCTTCCAGCAGGGTGACGATGGCGACGCCATCGACGAGGTCGTGCGCCAGCACCTCGGTCCGCCGCCCGAGATTGGCACCGCTGGTCCATTGAACCGTGCCGAAGACGAACCAGCCCGAGGAAAAGACCGCGAGCCCGGACGCGGTAAAGGCCCGATCGCGCAGAAGGTCGATCACCGCGCCGCTGCCTTTGAAGGCCGGGGCATCAAGATTGGCCCCGCAGCGCACATCGCCCAACGCCGCATCACACCCCGCCTGAAACGTCCGCCCGACCGTCTGGCCGAGAACATGCGCCAGCGACCGCACCTCGGCCACGAGCGCCATACGCCCGCGCCGGATCTGGCCGATGGCCCCGCGCCGCATCAGCAATCGCTGGCTGGTGTCGGCCCAGTTCACCCGCCACACCTCGACGGCCGCGTTGTCCCAGCGGCCATCGAGGATGTCGGTCTCGGTGATCCGGTCGGAAGACAGCACGCCTTGGGCATCCTGAGCATCGACCGCCAGGTCCGACCCCGAGCGCACCTCGGAGGCCGCAAAGCCACTTTCGGGCTCGAAAGCGGTGCCATCGAATGTGAGGGTCCGATCATGATCGGTAAAGCCAAGCGTCACCCCATCGGCTCGTACGATCCGCCAGCACCAGGCCAGCGTCGTCGTGCCCTCGTCGAGATGCGCCTGAAGTGCGGGTGCGAGGGACTTCACTTCCGCCCCCAACCCCGCCACAGGGCGAAAGAGGCCAGCGCCGAGGAAATCACGCCCCCTGCGGTGCCGGTCAGCGCGTAGAGGTTGAATGGGCGCAGATCGAAGCTGCCGGTCACCAGGTCGAAATCTGCCAGTCCGGCCATGGCCAGCCCAGAGGCGGCAAGACAGGCCAGATAGACCAGCCCGCGTGCAAGGTTCCAGTTCATGATGTTGCCTTTCCTGTGAAGAATTCTATCAGCCCCTGCCACCACGACCGTGTGATAGGCGGTTGGGTCGGAATGGGTACCGGCAGCGGCACGGACAGCGGCACCGGCGTGCTCGTCACGCGCAGCATTGCCAGCGCCTCTGCCTCGGTCAGTCGCCGGATCGGTCGTGAGAAATCCACCCGGCCGTTGCGATCCACCGCCCAGACCGGAATTGTGCCGGTCGCATAGCGGCCGTTGCGGAACAGTTCTCGCTCGGCCTCCCGGCGGGACCGGATCGCGGCGGGTCTGAGCCAGCCCATGAAGGCTTGCGCGGCGGCGTGGCGGTTGCCCGCGTTCAGATGCCGCGTCAGCGAGGCCTTGGCGATGCCGCCGGTATTGTAGTGGAACGACACCAGCGCATCGAACTCGTGCGTTTCCAGCGGCACCTTCACGGCCCGCAGCACCTCCGCCTCGTAGGCCACGATGTCGGCGCGGAAGAGCCGGAAGACTTCGCGGATCCCGGCGTCCAGATCGGCGGGCATGCCGCGCGGCATCCGTGCCGGATCGGGAGCCCCGGCCGCAGCGGTATGGCCGATGCCGAAGGTCCAGACGTTTTTGACATCGAGATAAGGTCCGGGCACGAGTCCTTCGTGCCGGACGAGGGCCAGCAGGCCCCGGTCTGTCATGTGCATGGGATCACCCGAAAATGGAGGAAAGGATTAGGATCAGCGCGGCGACAAGGACGCCGATGCGCAGGCGGTGGCTGAAGGCTTGGCCCGGATTGGCGGCATCGCAGCGGATGGACCGCGCGAGGCGGAGAAGTTCATGCATCGCTGTCGCCCCCCTTGCCGCTGCGCAGCCGGGCGAGGACCACCTCGATGAAGGCGGGGCCGAAGACGCCGACCAGATAGGCGGCCGAGCCCGCCGCACCCCCGGCCGGGATCGCTTCGGGCGGCAGACCGAGCCAGCCTGTTATGATCGCCATCGACAGGCTGCCCATCCCGGCAGCGATCAGACCGCCCAGCAGGATGTGGCGCAGCGCGTCGCGCAGCCGCATTCGTGTGGTCAGCGCGTTGGTCGCACCGCCAAGCGCACCCCAAGCCGCCAGGATGACAGCGGTGGAGGTTGCCAGATCGCGCAGGACAGCAGCGACAAAGCCAGATTCTTCGTTCATCGCCGGATCTCCAGCAGGGGAATGGATGTGATCGACCCGAGACGCTCGAGGTCGAGGGTGACGTCGAGCATGTCGGTGTCGAAGCGGACGGGCACGTCGAAGTCGAAGCCCGCTGTGATCGCGACGCCCACGCCGGGGGCGGCAGCGAGGGTGACGCTACCGGTGGCGGTGTCGACGCTCCAGTCCGACATTTGCTCCACCCCGTTCAGGGCAAGACGGATGCTGCCCGCGACCGGCTTGGCAATTGCGCGGGTCCAGCTTTGCGCGCCGGAGGTGTAGCGCTTTAGCAGGGCAAAGGTGATGACCGCGCCATTGCCAGTGCCAATGGGCTGGTCGGTGGGGGCGACGGCGTGCGACGGTAGGCAGGATTTATAGTCGGCCCAATCTTTGTAGCGAAAGCCGTGCAGGCGGCCGTTGCGCGCCTCGAAGAAGGCGACGACCGCCGCCAGATCGTCGGCGCGGCGGATGCCGTAAGCGATGTCAAACCGACGACGCGAGTTGGCCCAGCTGGCATTGCGTTCCTCGTCACCGGAGGCCAGTTCTACCACTTGCGTGCGCCGTTCCGGACCGCCTCGTGCCCCGCGGCTGATGTTATCGGGGAAGCGCACTTCATGGAACGCCATCAAAATTCTCCGTTGTTCGTGCTCTGATTCCCGCAACCGGTGCCCACTTGCGGGGTCGCACTCACATGCCCCTCCGACCCATCGACACCGCGCGCGCAATGTCAGCCGCGACCTGCGTGCGCGATTGCCGGAAGCTCTCGGCATCGCGGGCCATGATGGTGACATTGACGGCGGGCGCGCTAGTCTGGCCGTAGCCCGCAGCCTCGCGGCGCGAGAGGACGCGCTCACCTCGTTGCAGGATTGCCGGAACTTCGTCGGGCTTGATCCCGGCCCAGCCGCCCGCGTGCATGCGCGAGGCATTGGCGAAAGCCAGCGCCGGGACCATTCGGCCCGGGCCCGGCGATCCGACCATGCCACCACTGTGCAGGATATTGGCGAAGATCCCGCCCGCACCGCCAAGTGCGCCCGACAGCGCGTTGGCAATCGGCCCGAGGATGAAGCGCCGGGCCGCCAGCTTGGCCAGATCGGCGATCATCGATGTGACCAGATCGCGGAAGTCGAGCTTGCCGGTCTTGACGAACTCGCCGACAGCGTTCTCGGCTGAGGTGAACGCCCCGACGAGCGCCTGGCCGATATCGCCACCGATGTTGCGCGCCTTGGTGGCATAGTCGGCCAGTGCTGCCGTCACCGCTCCCCAGCCGGTCGCGGCCTGATCGGCTCCTTCGGCAGCGGCAGCCCCGGCATCGCGCGCGGCAGCCCCCGCGCTTCCCGCAGCGGCGGCCGTGTCGTCCAACTCGGTGCCAAGCGCATCCGCCGAAGTTGCGGCATCCGCCAGTGCGGCTTCGGCTTCCGTCCCGGTTCCCGTCACAGCATCGCGCAGTGCCTGCCAGCTTGCCAGTGGTCGACCTGCGGCATCTGCTAACATCCCCGCCGCCTCGCGATAGCCGTCGGCACGGGCGCGGGCATCGTCGGCCATGGTGCTGAGCCCGAGGTCTGGCGGCTCGAGATAGGTGCGCGACAGGGCGGCCGAAAAGGCATCGGCTGCCGAAGCACCCGCCGCTTCGGCCGAGCCTGCGAAGGGGTTGTCGATCCGGCCCAGCGTCAGTGGGTCCAGCGTGCCGATTTGCACCCCGCCTTCGCCAACCGCCCAGTCGGGCAGCAGGTCGAGTGCTGCATTCAACCCGTTGATGAAGGTGTTGATGCGGGTGACCACGCCGTTCAGCATCGCCTCGACGCCGGAGATCAGCCCGTTGGCGGCCTGGAAGGCGAAGTCGCCGATGGCACCGGGCAGACTGCCCCAGATCGCCACCGCCGCATCATAGGCCCCCTGGAAGATCGCGGCGGTTCGGTCGCCGAAGCTGACAACGCCTGCGATGGTGCCTGGAGTGCCCCCACTGAAGTGGTCCACCAACTGGGATAGTATTATCCCATTTCAGGAGGACCAGAGATGGCAGGAAAGCGAGACAACCCCGAAGAGATCGTGCTGAAGCTGCGGCAGGTTGAAGTGCTGCAAGGGCAAGGACGTTCGATTGCTGATGCCGTTCGACAGATCGGCGTGACACAACCGACCTATTATCGATGGCGCAAAGAGTATGGTGGCATGAGTCGAGATCAGCTCAAACGGCTGAAGGAGCTGGAGACTGAGAATACCCGGCTTAGGCGTGCCGTGTCGGATCTGACGCTGGACAAGGTGATCCTGACCGAGGCTGCACGGGGAAACTTTTAAGCCCTTCCCGCCGCCGTCGATGTATCGACCATGTGCGGCAGACTCTCAGCTTATCAGAGCGCCGGGTTTGTCGCACATTGGGTCAGCATCGCTCGACACAGCGCAAGGTGCCTCTCGGCCTGCCGGACGAAGAACGGCTGACCGATGACATCATCGCACTGACAGAAGAGTTCGGACGCTATGGATATCGCATGATTACCGGAATGCTGAACAACAGCGGCTGGCATGTAAATCACAAGCGCGTCGAACGGATCTGGCGGCGGGAGGGGCTGAAAGTCCCGCAAAAACAACCCAAGAAGGGTCGGCTCTGGCTGAACGATGGGTCGTGTGTTCGGCTGCGACCGGAGCGTCCGAACCATGTCTGGTCCTATGACTTCGTCCAGGATCGAACCCATGACGGGCGGATCTTCCGCACGCTCAACATCATCGACGAGTTCACGAAGGAGGCTCTGGTGATCCGTGTCAAACGCAAGCTCAATTCCGTCGACGTGGTCGACGCCTTGACTGACCTGTTCATCCTGCGCGGTCCGCCGGAATACATAAGGTCAGACAATGGCGCAGAATTCATCGCCAAGAAGGTGCGCGCCTGGATCGGCGCGGTGGGTGCCAAAACTGCCTTCATTGCGCCTGGATCGCCATGGGAAAACGGCTACTGCGAGAGCTTCAACGCCCGATTTCGGGACGAGTTGCTGAACGGCGAGGTCTTCTCATCGCTGCGCGAGGCCCAAATCCTGATCGAGCGATGGCGTCGCCATTACAACACCGTCAGACCACACAGCGCTCTGGGATACCGTCCACCAGCGCCCAAAAGCATCGTCCCAATAGACCAAAGGCCAACCATGCACTAACATTCAAACTGGACCACTCGTTGGGGGCAGACCAGTAGCGGGCGGGCTCGGGCTTGCTCATGCCACCCGTTTAATCACCTGGATTCGTGATGTGAATCCTTTGCGGTCAGAGTTCTGCAACATCGCCGCGGCGATGTCATAAGCGCATGCGATTGTCATTCCGTCTCAATACGTCGCGAGTGTGATGAGGTCACTGAAACGGAGTCAGACGCTGGTGTGCATTCGCGCTGTGCGCTCAAGGATCTGGTCTATCGCGGCCATATCGAAGATGCCGTCCAGCACGAGCTGAGCGGCTCCCAGAATGGCGGTGTCTTCTTCCGCCGCGCTGGCAACGATTTTCAGGTCGCTGGTGGCCAGCGGCAGGCAGCGTTGGTACACCAGTTCGCGCACCCCATCCAGTAGCGTGTCGCCTGCCTGTGATATGGTGCCGCCGATGACGATCAGTCCGGGGTTCAGCAGGCTCACAACCTCGCACACCACTTCGCCGACGCTGCGCCCGGCTTTGCGCAGCAGCATCAACGCCTCAGGCGTCTGGCGGTCAAACAAGTCGATCACATCGCGGGCGGTGCTGGCGGGGAAACCGTTGGTTGTCAGGTCGCGTGCCAGCGCCCAACCGCTGGCCCATGCCTCCAGGCAGCCCAGCTTCCCGCACCGGCACAGCGGCGGATGCGCGGATTTGACCTGAATGTGCCCGATGTCCCCCGCCGCGCCTTTCGCCCCGCGCAAGATCCGCCCCTGCGAGACGATGCCGCTGCCGATCCCGGTGCCGACCTTGATGAAGATCATGTCTTCGACCCCGGCGAAATGCAGCCGGTGTTCGTATATCGTCATCAGGTTAACGTCGTTTTCGACATAGACTGACACGTTGAACCGCTGGCCCAGCCAGCCGCGGATGTCGAAACCGTCCCAGCCAAACAGGACCGACGGGCCGACCACGCGCCCGGCGTTGAAATCCACCGGCGTGGGCAGGCTGAGGCCAATGCCAAAAAGCGGGCCTGAATGCGGTGGCAGGGCGCGGGCCAGCGCCGTGAACCCTTCGCCGATCTGCGTCAGAACGACTTGCGGGCCATCGCTGATCTGGAAGGGCATCGTCTGTTCGGCCAGGATGGTTGCGGCAAGATCGGTGGCGGCGACATGCAGATGGGTCTCGCCGATGTTGGCGACCAGCAGGTGCCCGGCTTGCGGGCGCAGGCGCAACTGCCGGGTGGGGCGCCCGCCGCTTGGCAGCGTCTGGGGCGTTTCCTCGACCAGACCGGCGCCCAATAGCGATGACAGCCGCTGCGAGACCGTCATGCGCGACAGGCCGCTGGCCTCGATCAGGTCCGAGCGCGAAGTGGCGCCCCCCGAGGCGATCAGGTTCAGCAGCCTGCCCGCGTTTAACAATGCCGTGCCGTCCCATGCTATCGCTGTCGGCTTCATCCAAAACCCCCTGATGTCACCACAGCTTATGCTGTGACGACACGGATAGGAAGATGCTCGGCGGGAAGTTCTGATAATTTAGTCTAAAATTATACAAAACATGGTTGACTTATGACTGCACGACTGAGTAGCCTTGGAACTGTCAGAGGGAGGACTGGCATGCCACCGGCGGAAACGCCGAGGAACGCGGCTGTCTTCCCCTCAACAAAAGAAGGCAAGCAGCATGAGCAAAGGCGCAGTTTCCCTGTCCAGCGAAATGGCGAACGCGATCCGGGCGCTGTCGATGGATGCGGTCCAGCAGGCGAAATCCGGGCATCCCGGCATGCCCATGGGCATGGCCGAGATCGGCCTGGCCCTGTGGCACCGGCATTTGCGGCACAATCCGGCCAATCCCGGCTGGCCCAACCGCGACAGGTTCGTGCTGAGCAACGGGCACGGGTCCATGTTGATCTACAGCCTGCTGCATCTGACGGGCTATGATGTGACAGCGCAGGATCTGCGCCAGTTCCGCACCCTGCACAGCAAGACCCCCGGCCACCCTGAGCGCGGCTATACCCCCGGGGTGGAAACCACCACAGGGCCGCTGGGGCAGGGGCTTGCCAATGCGGTAGGCATGGCGGTTGCCGAAAAGGCGCTGGCGGCGCGGTTCAACCGGCCTGGCCACGCCATTGTCGATCACCAGACCTATGTTTTCGTCGGCGATGGCTGCTTGATGGAAGGTATCTCACATGAGGTGTGTTCGCTGGCGGGCACGCTGGGATTGGGCAAGCTAATCGCGTTCTATGATGACAACGGCATCTCTATCGACGGCAAGGTCGAAGGTTGGTTTACCGATGACACGCCGAAACGGTTCGAGGCCTATGGCTGGCACGTCATCCCGGCGGTTGACGGCCATGATGTCGATGCAGTGGACCGCGCGATTGCTGCTGCGAAGCGCGACACGGAGCGGCCGACGCTGATCTGCTGCCGCACGACCATCGGCATGGGCGCGCCCACAAAGGCGGGGGGCCATGATTGTCACGGCAATCCGCTGGGTGACGATGAAATCGCGGCGACACGCGCGGCGCTGAATTGGCCGCATTCCCCGTTCGAGGTGCCTGATGCCGTGGCGCAGGCCTGGGACGCCCGGTCCAAGGGTGCCGGTAACGAAGCCGCCTGGACTGCCGCGCGCGCCAGATGGGCCGCTGAATATCCTGATCTGGCAGCCGAGTTCGGGCGGCGGATGGCGGGCGGCCTGCCCGATGGTTTTGACGACTCCGCCGATGCCCTGATCGCCGATGCGGCGCAGAAGGCTGAAAGCATCGCTTCGCGCAAGGCCAGCCAGAATGCGATTGCCGCGTTCTCAAGGATCATGCCCGAACTGACCGGCGGCTCGGCCGATCTGGCGGGGTCAAACATGACAACATGGGACGCGATGGAGCCGATGACGGCCACCGCAGGTGGCACCTACATCTATTACGGTGTGCGCGAATTCGGCATGGCGGGCATCATGAACGGGATGTTGGCGCATGGCGGCGTCCGGCCCTTTGGCGGCACCTATGTGATGTTTTCGGAATATGCGCGCAATGCGATGCGCATGGCCGCGCTGATGAAGCTGGGCGCGATCTATGTCTTGTCGCATGATTCCGTTGCGCTGGGTCAGGACGGGCCGACGCACCAGCCGGTCGAACAGCTTGCAACCCTGCGCATGGTGCCGAATATGGATGTCTGGCGCCCTTGCGACGCCGTGGAAACCGCCGTGGCCTGGCGCGTCGCGCTGGAACATGATGCAACGCCGACCGTGCTGGCGGTCAGCCGTCAGGGGCTGGATGCCCAGACGCGCGGCCCGGATGCGATGGCGCAGGTGCGGCGGGGCGGCTATGTGCTGCACCGCGAGGGCAGCGCGCTGGCGGCGGTCATCATCGCCACCGGGTCCGAGGTCTCATTGGCGATCGAGGCTGCGCGGCGTCTGGGCGCGGAAGGCATCGGCATCCGGGTGGTGTCCATGCCCTCGACCTTCCAGTTTGACCGGCAAAGCGCCGCCTACAAGGCCGACGTGCTGCCCGACGGCGTACCGCGCCTGTCGGTCGAGGCCGGATCGACCGATTACTGGCGCAAGTATGTCGGCCTGAAAGGCACCTGCATCGGTGTCGATACTTTTGGTGAATCCGCAGCCCCCGATGTTTTGTTCGAACATTTCGGCCTGACCGCCGATGCCGTGACCAACGCGGTACGGGCGCAGGTCGCAGCATGACATCGCGCTGCATCATAGGACTGGATTATGGCACGGAATCGGCGCGCGGGGTGCTGATTGACGCGGAAACCGGCGCGCAGATCGACAGTTGCATGTACCGTTACCGGCATGGCGTCATGGCGCAGGCGCTGCCCGGTGGCGCGGCACTCCCGCGCGGCTGGGCACTTCAGAACGCACAAGACTACACCGAGGCCGCCACGGAAATCCTGACCACGCTGGGCAACGGGCGCGAGGTTGCGTCCATCGGGCTGGGCTTTACCGCCTCGACGCCGATGCCCGCCACGGCGGATGGCACGCCGCTGTCGCAGCGCCACCCCGACGCGCCCCATGCCTATGTGAAGCTTTGGAAACACGGCGCGGCGCAATCCTATGCCGATGCGATCAACGCCACGGGCGGCGCGTTCCTGGACAATTTCGGCGGCAAGCTGTCGGGGGAATGGCTGCTGGCCAAAGCCGCGCAGATGGAAGCCGAGGCGCCGGACCTATGGGCCGAAACCGACCGTTTCATCGAGGCGGGGGATTGGCTGGTCTGGCAATTGACCGGGCAGGAAACCCGCAGCCTGGCTTTCGCGGCATTCAAGGCGCAGTTTGACGGCGGCTATCCGCAGGGCCTTGTGCCCGGGTTGCAAGACCGGCTGTCCGACCCTGCCCGGGTTGGATCATCGGGTGGCGGGCTGTGCGCGGCATGGCGTCAGCGCACTGGCATCAAGGGCGCAGCGATCGTTGCCGTGGCTGTGATCGATTCCCATGTGGTGCTGCCCGCGATCCACGCGGTATCCGGCGGCAGCTTTGTCGGCGCCTTGGGGACGTCGGCGGCGTATCTGTTCCTCAGCAAGGATTTTCGCCCGCTGCCCAAGGGGATCGAAGGCGCTGCCCGGGATGCTTCGGTGCGTGACCTGTGGTGCTATGAGGCTGGTCAGGCCTGTTTCGGTGACATCTTGGCGTGGTTCGTGCGCTGTTTTCCCCGGGGTGCCACCCCCGCCGAAAGTTTCGAGGCTTATGGTGCGGCGGCCGCCGCGATGCAACCGGGCGAAAGCCATCTGCTGGCCGTGGATTGGTGGAGCGGCAACCGGGTCCCGCTGGCCGATTCCAACCTGTCGGGCATGCTGCTGGGCATGACCTTGCAGACCACCGCGGTGGGGATCTACCGCGCGCTGATGGAATCGCTGTGCTTTGGCGCGAAATTCGTGCTGGACCTGTTCGAGGCCGATGGTTTCACGGTTGACCGCGTGGTGATGACCAGCGGTCTGGCCGCCAATAACCCCGCGCTGATCCAGATCATGGCCGATGTCATGGAACGCCCGATCGAGGTTCCGCAAATCGCGCATGCCACCGCCGTGGGTGCCGCCATCCATGGTGCAGTGGCGGCGCAGATCGTCGCGGGCTTTGACGCGGGTGCCGCGCAATACGGTGCGGCCCGGGTGACGGTGTTTCAGCCTGATCCGGCCCGCGCGCCCAGCTATCGCGCGCTTTACGACCAGTATCGCGCGGTCTGCGCTGATGCGCCCCTGCGTCAGGCGCTGAAGGCGCTGGGTCACATTCCCCGCCCGGTTGGGGCGGGACTGGAATCCGTGGACTGAGGGACGCGGACCAAAACGGGCGGTCCGCCGCCCGTTCGACGATGGAGGAGGACGACATGACACGTGTCAAACGACGCGCCTTTACCCCCGAACCGGGGGCAATCGCGCCAACCGCCGCAACGATCAATGGGAGGATCATGAATTGAAACAATTCCGTAAAACCACATTCGCCGGGTCGGCGCAGGCCCTTGCCTGTGCCACATTCCTGTCCGGCACCGCCGTTCTGGGCGCTGCAACCGGCGCAGTAGCGCAAGGCACCACCGAAATCACCATCTGGTTCGGCCGCGAGAATTTCATTCCTGCGGATGCATTCGACACCTTCCATGCCGAAAACCCCGGCATCGAGGTGACCACTGATGTTATCCCGCTGGAACAGGCCGTGGCCGACACGCTGCGCGCGGCGCGGGCCGACCGCGCCCCCGATATCGTGCAGGTGCCCGCCGATGGTTTGGCACCGCTGGTTGCGCAAAATGCCGTGCGCGACATTTCCGGGCTGCTGGACGAATGGCGCAGCGAAGACGCGGCCTCGCTGGACGATATCTCGACGGTGGGTCTCGACATGGCGTCGCTGGACGGCACGCCCTACGGGCTGACGCTTTATGCCGGCCCGTTCTGGTACACCTATCGCAAGGACTGGCTGGAAGCGGCCGGCCTGGACGTGCCGCAGACGTGGGACGATGTTCTGGACGTGGCCCGCGCCATAAAGGACGAAGGCCATATTGGTTATGCCGTCATCGGCAGCCGGGCCCATGATCCGGTGTGGTTCTTGTCCACCTTCATGGCGATGGGCGGCCAGTTTGAGGGCGGCGTGCCGCAGATCGAATCGGATGCGGGTCGCTACCTGCTGGGGTTTTACCAGACGCTGGTGGCCGAGGGGCTGACCTCGCAGGATGTGCTGGCCTGGGATTCGGGCGCGATGCGCAGTTCCTTCATCGGGGGCAATGCCGCGCAGGCGATGCTGGGTGACAATATCTATCCCACGCTGAACGAAACCCTGACCTGGGGTGAAGAATGGGATGGTGCCCGTCCGCCAGCGCGTCCGGGTGCCGAGGATGCGGCCCGCACCATGACGCTGGGCTGGCCCTTTCTTGTCACCACCGGCGCGGCCGAGGACGATGCGATCCGCAAGGTGCTGCAATACCTGGCCCGCCCCGAGAACGTAGGCGAGGTGTCGGCGCGCTATCAACCCGGCACCGTGCTGTCGGTGTTCGAGTCGGAGGAATACAACACCGTCAAACCCTGGGCGTCGCAATTCGCCCCGGAATTCGCCAATCTGACGCCGCTGCCCACGCATCCGCGCCAAAGCCAGATCTATCAGATCTTGCTGGATGCGATGCAGGCGGCCTTGCAGAACCCCGAGCAAGATGCGGCCGAAATCGCGGCGACGCATCAGGCGGCGATCGACCAACTGGTGGCCGACTGACGTGAAAACGCGGGCGGGGGGTAAACCGCGCCCCCCGCCGATCGCATGACCACCGGGGGGGGCCCGTGCCCGCCAGATGCGCCAGCACGCCTCCCGGTCGAACCTGATGTTTTCGCATGTTCTTGATGCGCGCGGCCGCTTTTTTGCGGAGCTTTGCGCCACATGTTCCGGGAGGGGTGAATATGGCCACGACACTGCACGGCAGTTTCAAGGACAGGATGACAGAACGGCTGACGCCCTATGTCTTGCTGTTTCCCGCCATCGCCATCGTGGCCGGGGTGCTTGGCTATGCGGTGGTGCGGGGCATCGTGATGTCCTTTTACCAGATCGAGGTCTGGGAACCCGGCGAGCCCTTCGTGGGCCTTGCCAATTACCGCGACCTGTTCACCTCGCCCGGGTTTCGCAATTCGCTTGTCATCTCGTTGATCTTTGTCGGTGCGACCATCGTCATCGGGCTTTTGATGTCGCTGGTGCATGCGCTGGTGCTGAACCAGATCAAATTCGCGCGTGCGGTGTTTCGCGCCATCGCGTTAATCCCCTATCTGGTATCGGGTGTGGCGGCTGCGGTGATGTGGCGGTTTCTGTTCACCGGCCAGAATGCCATTGTCACGCAGATTTCCGGTGCGCTGGGTGGGTCCACCGTGTCGTGGCTGGCTGACCCCGACAAGGCGCTGATGGTCATCACCATGGCAAATGTCTGGTTTATCGCGCCCTTTGCCACGCTGATCTTGCTGGCGGGCCTGCAAACCATCGACCCCGAAATGTATGCTGCCGCCGAGATCGACGGCGCGGGAAGCTGGCAGAAATTCGTACATATCACCATTCCGTCTATCGTGCCGATGCTGTCGCTGGCGTTGATGTGGCTCAGCTTTGCCAGTTTCAACATGTTCGACATTATCTTGCCCCTGACAGGCGGCGGGCCAGGCCGGTCCACCGAGGTGCTGGCGGTCTACATGTACCAACTGGCATTCCGTGATCTGAACTATTCCACCGGCGCTGCGGTGATGATCGTGATCCTGGTCATCAACATCGCGCTCAGCGCCGTTTTCCTTCGTGCAGCAGGGCGGTCCCGCGATGACAAATGATTCCAGCCTCAACCGCCCGCTGGGCACCCGCATCTTTGCCTGGAGTGTGCTTGCGCTGATCACCCTCTGGGCGGTGCTGCCGATCCTGTGGTCGTTGTCGGCATCGTTCAAGACGCCGCTGACGCTGTATACCGGGGGGTTCCTGCCTGAGGATCCGACGCTGGACAATTACGGCCGCGTGCTGACATCGGACGGGTTTGCGCAATACATGGCGAACAGCCTGTTCCTGGCGCTGGCGTCCACCGCGATCACGCTGTTCGTGTCGGTGCTGGCGGCCTATGGTTTTGCGCGCTATGCCTTCCGCTGGCGGCATATCCTTTTGCTGTTCATCCTGATCCCGCGCATCCTGCCCCGGGCCAGCCTGATCATTCCGCTTTATGACCTGATCGAGCGGCTGAACCTGCTCGACACCTACACGGTGCTGATCATCACCTACACCGCCACCGCCGTGCCGATGGCAACGTGGATCCTGATCGGGTTCTTTCAGGCCGTCCCGAAAGAGCTAGAGGAGGCTGCCGCGATGGACGGCGCCTCGATCTGGCAGCGGATCTGGAAGGTTGTCGTGCCGATCTCATTGCCGGGGATGGTGACGGCGGGTATCTTGTCGCTGCGCGAGGCCTGGAACGAATTTCCCTTCGTGCTGGCCTTCACCACCTCCAGCGATATGCGCACGCTACCCTATCAGCTGTTCATGATGCGCGACACCATGGGGTTGACCGATTGGCCGCTGATCAACGCGTTCACCATAACGACGATCGTGCCGATCCTGTTTCTTTATCTGCTGTTTGAACGACAGATCGTGAACGGGCTGACCAGCGGCGCCGTGAAGTAGCCGCCGCTGCAATGGAATAAGGAAAGGACTGAAAATGGCATCCGTCACCCTGTCCGGTGTGAAAAAGCGCTTTGGCGCCCTGGAAATCATCCGTGAGATTGACCTGAACATTGAGGACGGCGAATTCGTTGTTCTCGTCGGCCCCTCGGGTTGCGGCAAATCCACCCTTTTGCGGATGATCGCGGGGTTGGAAAGCATCACCGCAGGCGAAGCCCGTATCGACGGCAAGGTCGTGAACAATGTCGCTGCAAAGAACCGCGACATTGCGATGGTGTTCCAGAACTATGCGCTTTATCCGCACAAGACCGTGCGCCAGAACATCGAATTCAGTCTGCGCCTGCGCAAGGCCCCAAAGGCCGAGATGGACCGCAAGGTAAACGATGCCGCCGAACTTCTGGCGCTGACCCCGTTGCTGGACCGCACGCCCCGGGCACTTTCGGGAGGGCAGCGGCAGCGGGTCGCCATGGGGCGGGCCATTGTGCGCGACCCAAAAGTTTTCCTGTTCGATGAGCCGCTCAGCAACCTAGATGCAAAGCTGCGGGTGGAAATGCGCGCCCAGATCAAGGCGCTGCACCGACGGCTAGGGGCTACGTCGGTCTATGTCACCCACGATCAGGTCGAGGCGATGACCATGGGCGACAAGATCGTGGTGATGCGCGGCGGTGAGATCCAGCAGATGGGCCGCCCGATTGATGTTTATGACGCCCCGCGCAACCTGTTCGTGGCTGGGTTCATCGGGTCTCCGTCGATGAACCTGATGCCTGCGAGGCTGGATGGCGATGGTTTTGCCATCGCGGGTGCGCGCTTTGACTGGGGGCAGGTCGGGCAGCCCAACGGGGTGCCACAAGATTTCATCTGTGGGGTACGCCCCGAAGATTTGCTCCTTGTGCCACGGGGCGAAGGTATCGACGGCGTGGTTGCGGTCGTAGAGCCCATGGGCGGGGAAACTGTCGCCTCTGTCGCGGTGGGGGATGCGCATTACACGGTCTTGTTCCGCGACCGCCGCCCGCTGGAAGTGGGCGACAAGGTGGGGCTTGTGCCGCAGGTTGACATGCTGCACCTGTTCAACCCAGTCACCGAGGCGCGGATTGACCCGTCGCCCATGCGGCCCACCGCCTGACCTTTCGGCACCGTACCGATGGTGTCGAAGAACCAGCGTATCCCGAATTTCGTGGATGTCATCGGCTGTTCCCTGTGGATGGGTTCTCGCATGACGGCTGCGGCCTCTTGTAACTTTGCCGCGGCTCTGGATACGCTGATGTTCTTTGCCGCCCCCGCATGCTGCGTGTCGCAGTGGGACCGCAAAGCCATGTCACGGGTCGAACCTTGGCCGGCCCGAAAGGTTTGCCGCGTAGACGCAGAACTGGTCGCCTGACAGCCTACCAAAGTTCTTTAGTGGGCCCTTATCGGTCGTTTGATGCAACCGAGATCTGGTTCCGTCGGCCATCTTTTGAATCGTAGAGTGCTTGATCGGCACGGTCGATCAAAGCTGTTTCCTCGGTCTCATCGATGCGTACTGCGACGCCCAAGCTCACCCCGGCGACCTCGAAAGACGAACATGTGGCCCGAATACGGATCCTCGGCCAAAACCTGTTCCGCTTGCGCGGCCAGCGTATTGAAACCGCGGCGCTTATGTGCTGCAGCACATAAGCGGCGTTATGCAGCGGCCACGATTATGCGGAGTCCTTCGCGACGAGGGCAATTTTAGGCATTAATTGCAGGATAATAAAATATCTCTGCAGGGCGACAGCGCGGCATAATCTAAACTTCCCAAGCGCCATTCTGGCACATGGGAGAGTAGATATGAACGTCATCAAAAGACAGGCCCCGGCACCAAGGACCATGGACGCGGGCGAACTGACGCCGTGGGTCAACCAGTTTGCTGAAGAACTCACTTTGCTGAGGTACTCACCGCTGACCATCCAAGGCTACACCGATTGCGCTCGCCATTTTGCCGCGTGGCTTGCAATTGAGAAGGTCGAACTCGGTTTCATCGACCACGACATTCTTGGCCGGTTCGCCAAGCATCGTTGTCGTTGCGGGGCACACGGCGAGCCGTGCCCTGCTCGACTGGCTATCTTAACCGTGTTCATCGTTTTATCTCGTTTCTTGCCAGACGTGGCATCATCGCTCCTCTGGCTGAGGCCGTCGCAAACTCCGTTGACCCTCTGGTTGGCGATTTCCAGGAATGGCTCCTGCGACATCGAGGCATTCGCGAACAGACAGCCGTACGACACGGGAGAATGGTCATGCGGCTTCTCCCGTCACTGGGATCGGATCCGCACGCTTATGGCCCAGCTGGCATCCGAATGGCTATTCTCAACGAAGCCCAACACTGCTCCGTAGTTTACACCAAGACAATGATGACCGCACTGCGCGGATATTTGCGCTTTCTGGCAGCGTCCGATCGCTGTCGCCCTGGTCTTGAACACGCCGTGCCACGCATTCCGCAATGGCGACTATCATCATTGCCGCGCTATCTGTCACCCGATCAGGTCGAACGTGTCGTGGCGTCCTGCGATCTTCAAACCAGGCGGGTATTCGAGATCGCGCGATTCTACTCCTCCTTGCCCGTCTCGGATTGCGGGCGGGCGACATTTCGGAGATGCGACTTCAGCACATTGATTGGCGTTCGGGAACCCTGCGTGTCAAGGGCAAGGGACGATCCGAGACTCTTTTGCCTCTACCGCAGGATGCGGGCGATGCCGTGCTCGGCTATCTGAATGACGCTCGGCCAGCTGTTGACGACGACCGCATGTTCCTGACAGTAACCGCGCCATTTCGGCCGTTTCATGGTTCTCCGTCTATTTCTCAGATCGTTTCTCATGCTTTGACGCGCTCTGGCATTGAGGATCCGCCATCACGCGGAGCGAACTTGCTACGCCATTCGGCAGCTACACACCTGCTCCGAAGCGGTGCCACTTTGCAGTCGATTGGCGCGGTTTTGCGACACAAGTCCGTGGAGACCACGGTCCTATACGCCAAAGTCGATGTCATCATGCTGGAGCGGATCGCACAACCGTGGCCGGGAGAAGTGTCATGCTGACCGACGATCTTTCGCGCTACGTCGCGCTTCACGAGGCGATGGGTTTCAAATTCCGAACGCAGCGGATCTTGCTGCGCATGTTCGTGACCTACGCTGAGCATCACGGCGACGGCATGGTCAAAAGCGATCGAGTCATCGCATGGGCAATCCAGGCACCTTCTCCCGAACAACGACGCAACCGGCTGCTTACGGTACGCCGGTTCGCGATCGCGATGCACGCCGAAGATCCCGGGCATGAAGTGCCGGCGGCTGACGCGTTGGGTCGAGGGTTATTTCGGCGGAAGCAGCCATATATCTATTCGGCCGAGGAGATTGAGGGTCTCATGGTCGCGGCGGCTTCGCTTGGTCCGATCGGTACGCTTCGACCGCTTACTTATTACACATTGTTTGGGTTGCTCGCCGCGACCGGAATGCGGATATCCGAAGCGCTGGCTTTACGACTTGGCGATGTCACCGACGACGGACTGGTCATCGCCAGCACCAAGTTCAAGAAGAGCAGGCTTGTTCCGATTCACAGCACGACCCGTGCGGCAATCGATCGCTATCTCTCCGCTCGTTTGTCGATCATCGGGGAGACTACCGCGCTGTTCTTATCCAACGAAGGTACTCCGCCGCGCTACGACACGGTCAGTGCGATCTTCCGGAAAATTTCGCGCAAGATCGGATTGAGGGGTGCTCCGGGACAGCCGGGACCGCGTATCCACGACATGAGGCACAGCTTCGCCGTGAGATCGCTGGAACAATGCCCATGCGACAACGACGCCGTATCCCGCCACATCCTCGCTCTCAGCACGTATCTCGGCCATGCGCATGTTCACGACACTTACTGGTATCTTCAGGCCATACCAAGCTTGATGGCGCAGATCGCAGATATTGCCGAGACCTTCGACCGGACAGGTGCAGCATGACCGCGCTCGCACCCGCTCTTTCCCGGTTTCTTCGAGAACACCTGCCTCGCGATCAGCGCGCCAGCCCGCACACCTGTGACGCTTACGCCTATAGCTTTCAATTGCTCGTCACCTTTGCTGCGCGGCAGCTCCAAAAGGCCCCATCGCAATTGGAAGTAGAAGATATCGGGGTGCCAATGATCCTATCCTTCCTCGAGCATATCGAACGGGATCGCGGCAACTCGGCTCGATCCCGTAATGCTCGATTAGCGGCCATCAAATCGTTCTTCCGATTCTTGGAGTATCGTGTGCCGGCTTGCCTTGATCAGTCGCTTCGCGTCCGGGCCATCCCAATAAAGAAGACCGACCAGACGCTAGTCGCTTCGCTGACAAGGGCTGAGATTCAGGCGCTCATCGACGCGCCCGATCCCAAGACCATTTACGGTGCCCGAGACCGCGCAATGCTCCACCTCGCCTTCTCGGCGGGCCTGCGGGTTTCCGAGTTGGTCGGACTGCAGCTCGATCAACTCGAACTCCGAAGTCCGGCCACTATCCACGTCATCGGCAAGGGGCGGCGAGAGCGCGTGCTGCCACTGTGGAAGGAGGGCGTCATTGCGCTCAAAGCCTGGCTTGCCGTCCGCCAACAGCGACAAGATGGAGCGCTATTTCTCAACGCTGCGGGCTTCGCGATGACCAGATCCGGGTTCGAATATATCCTGGCCAAACACGTGATCACCGCCGCCCAATCTTTTCCATCAATTGCGGCAAAGCGCGTGACACCTCATGTGTTGAGGCACAGCTGTGCCCAACACATGCTGCGCGCCACGCGCGATATTCGAAAGGTGGCGCTGTGGCTAGGCCACGCCAATCTCCAAAGCACCGAGGTCTACTTGCGCGCTGATCCGAACGACAAGCTCGAAGCCTTGGCGGCCGCAAGCTCCCCGACCCTGCAGCCGGGTACGTTCTCGCCGCCGGACAAGCTCATTGCCATGTTGAAGGAGGCACGCCGCTCAAATTATGCTGAGTGACAATTTTCCGATTCCTCAGCGATCTTTGCTTCGTCGCTGAGGACTCCACATAATCATGGCCGCCGCATAACGCCGCATGTCTGTGACGCTGGCTGCCAGCCAAACCCGCGTGTTGCTCGGCACCGGGATCATTGCGCCACTGCCTCGACCATCGCCACTATCGCCGACAACGTGGTCGGGCCCTCTACCAGAATGCGGCGGCCATCTGACAACGCGATGTCAATACGCTGAGCGGTGAGAGGGGTGCTCAAGGCTGGCGGCGAATGGGGCGCCGCTGGCGGTGACGAAACGCCCGTGACCTCGATCGGGAAAAACGTGGCACCCTGTGTCTCGGCATCGACCGGGGGCTCGGCTTCCGGCGCAAACTGGGGATCGCGCAGCCACGTATGGATCAGGTTGGTGTTCATCGCATAGCGCCGCGCCACCTGAGCAACCGAAACACCCGGCACGCGCGCCTGCGCGCAGATCAAACGCTTCTCGTCATCCGACCAGAACCGCCGCTTCCGACCCTTCTTGCCCGACATCGCCCACCCGAAGATGTCCATTACCGATGATGGACATCTAGCGGACACTCCATCCCGTCGTCAGAGCGGGGTCACCGGACAGATACGATTGAAATTGGGTATAGCCACTTCATCGGTAACGCTCCGGCGGAGGCCGTCTGACACCTGTTCATGCTGCGGCTCAGATCGCATCGTGAAGATGGGCGAGGCTTTCCGATGTCGTATACTAGCAATGAGGAAGGGAATTTGTGGAACCAGACACAGTGGCAGCTCTTCGAACTCTAAAAGAGGTATGTTGCGAGCGCAGCGACCGTCCGCTCCGTCTCGCATAGCGGCCCGTCACATCCGGATTATCTTGGGCGCCGGAAACATCTATCAGATGGCGAAAGCTAAAGCGCCAGAGACTTGAGCAGATCGTGCACCATTTCAAGATCCGCGCCCCCGCCGTAGCGTTCCCGGTTCAGTGCGTGCCCGAACACGTCGCGCCTGATCCGCTCGTCGACCCCGGCGCGCAACATGCGGTCCTCAAAAGAGTGACGCAGCGAATACATGCTGTGGCCGTCGCTTTCCAGCAGACCATTGGTCCGCAGGTATTTGTTTACCGTGTTGGATAGCCCAGCACTATCCCGGTACCGCGGGAAACCATCGGGGAACTGCTTGAACGCCTCCAAGCTGACGCCCAAGAGCGGGATCTTGCGTTTGGAATACTGGCTTTTCAGCTGGCGGCCGACCGGCTCAATCGAGATATGCGGCACCGCATGGTCCAGCCTGATCTGATCGCGCAGCAGGCCTTGGCCTTCGCTGGGCCGATATCCCGTATTCACCATACCCAGCAGGATCGCGCGCGCCTCAGTGTTCAGGCCGTCCAGCGCGCCTGGGGCAAGCAGCTTGTTCTGTATCCATTCAGCAGAGAACGCGGGGCGAGTCTTCTTGTCGCCCTCCTTGAAGCTCAGATCAGATAGCGGGAGATCCAGCCCGAGCCGCTTCATCTTGTTCACGGTGCGCAAGACGTTGGCGATATGGATCAAGTCTTTGTTCGCGCTGTTTTTTGTCAAACCTTCTGCGGCGATCTTATCCATCCACCATGAACGGAAATCCAGCATATGATCCCCTGTCAGGTCAGACAGGGGAATGTCGCCGACCACATCAATCAGGTTGTTGATCGCCTTGATGCGTGGGTTTCGCCATCGGCGCTTCTGATCCTCGCTTTTCTGGTCGATCCGGTCCCTTGCGAGATCCCAGAACAAAGCGAGGCACCTCGAAAGCGTGAGTTGTGGAGGCGGGACACCGCCCAGAAGCGCGTTGGCCTCGCGCATGTCAATAGAACCGTCCTTGCGCGCCACCCGGGATAGCCGGTCAAGGAACTCCTCACGGGGTAGTTTGGCAACCGCAGCGGCTGGCAGGTATCGAAATCCACGAATCCCGGCGAGGTTGCGCGCGGCCTCGAACTGCGCTTCAGCATCGCCCGTGTCGCCGTGCATCTTGGCTTCCCAAGCCTCCAGCATCGAATCCCAGATCGCGGGTGCCTTTCGGCGCGCTACGTCTTCCAGGTCGGTGTGCATCGACATCCAGACATAGGCGCGCGGCTCCACGTCCTCGTACCGCTTGGGCACGCGTCGTCTCAGGTGCAGGGTGCCATTCCGGCTCACAAATTTCATAGCTGATTTATGGCTCTTGGCACAGAGTCGCGCAAGTCCCATTTGTGCAGCAAAATGATCCGGATTGTGCAGCAAAAACGGAGACCGACCCAATGCCATCCTTATATCGCATTGTTTTTATTGATTTTATTCAGACGTTTTTGGCGGAGAGAGAGGGATTCGAACCCTCGAGACGGTTCCCCGCCTACACACTTTCCAGGCGTGCGCCTTCGACCACTCGGCCACCTCTCCGTTCGGCACGGTGTAAATGCGTTTTTGTCGGCTTGCAAGGGATCAGGTGACAGCAATCCGCGCCTTGGCGGGATCTGTGGGGGCGAGGATTGCACCTTTGTGGGGCATCGGGTCGCTGGGGCATTCGGCCTGCGCGATGGCACGGTATGGTATTGGGCTTGTTGCGTCCGGCACGTTCGCATGGGGCGCCGCGCCGCAGGATGCCAAATCGAGGCCTCATCGTTCGGATCGCCCTGGTTCGCACAACCCCGAGCATCGGTCTGCCGCGGGTGCAGAGGCCTCCATAGGGCCATTCCTGCCATAGTCAGCCATCGTTCAGAGGGCGTCGGGGGCCCTGGGACTGCGTGCACCACCTTGGGGCCACGCGCGCAACCCCGCGGCCCGGTGCGATCTGCTCCTGCACGCCCGTTGCCCCCCTCTGCCCATACCCTCACACCAGCCAGCGAGTGATACGCTGCCAGCGCCGCCGCGACCTTTGGCGCACGCAGTCGACTCTGAACCGGCTTCCCACACCCTGCCCTGTCAAACGTCTCGCATCAGGGTTTCCATGGGTTGCCAGCGCTGGTGCGGCTTGCGGTCGGTAAGGTCGAATCCGAACCAGCATCCGCCGCCGCCCGCCCCCTGATCATAGGCCCGGTCGATTCCAACACCGGAAAGCGCGCAATAAAGCAGGGTGCCGACCGCGCCGTGCCCCACCAGCAAGACATCGCCGCCTTGCGGACCGGCAAGGCACACATCGACCTCGGCCACGATCCGGGCCTGAGCGGCCAAGGCGGTTTCCCAGCCCCGCACGCTGTGCTGCGGCGCGGCAAAGAAGGCGTCTGCAACCTCTTCGAACACGGCAGGCGGCAGGAAGCCGGTCGCGCTGCGGTCATTCTCATGCATCAGGGGCCGAATTTCCAGCGACGCGCCAAGGGCATCTGCAAGCGGGCGCGCGGTTTCCAGCGCCTTGACCTCATCGCTACTGATGACGCGCCGGGTCCTGCACAGGGCCCCGGGACGGGCGACCAGAGCCGCCACCCGGGCGGCGCCAACGGGGTTGAGCGACCAGCGACGCACATCGGTAGCGGGGTCGACATGCACCTGCGGATGGGTCAGATAGCGAATGGTTACAGACATGAGAGGCACCAATCGGTTGCAAGTATGTCGCGCCATTCGTCGGGGCAGATGCACCGGACGTCAATGGCCATACTGCGTTCGGCCCGCGCTGATGCAAGCCTGCGCGGGCGGGCCATCGCTGCCGGGGCCCCGGCGCAATGCCCGCCCCTGCAGCGCGAGGAGTCAAGGACCACTCGTCGCGACGACACGGGGCAACGAACAATGACGACATGCGACCAGCGCGGGCCTGACGCCCAATTCGCCAACATCCAAAGCACCGAGCGCAACCACCGTCCCGCTATCGCGCCACGCAATCCGCGAAATACTGAATCGTGCCGTCTTCGGCCTTTTCCTGTACCAGACCGTGGATATCGGTCTCGAACCCTGGGCAGGCGCGGGCGAATTCGCGGTTGAAGCGCAGATACTCGACGATCTTGCGGTTGAACACCTCACCCGGGATCAGCAGCGGAATGCCCGGCGGATAGGGCGTGACCAGGCTGGTGGTGATGCGGCCTTCCAGTTCGTCGATCGGCACACGCTCGGTCGTGCGCCGGGCGATGTGGGAATAGGCATCGCTGGGCTTCATCGCCGGCGTCAGATCGCTGAGATAGATCTCTGTCGACAGGATCGCCACGTCATATTTCGCATATTGCGCATGCACATGCTGACACAGATCGCGCAGATGCATGTTCTCGTACCGCGGATGCTTGGCGCAGAAATCGGGCATGACGCGCCACATCGGCTGGTTCTTGTCGTGATCGTCCTTGAACTGTTGCAGCGCGGTCAGAAGCGTGTTCCAGCGCCCTTTGGTGATGCCGATGGTGAACATGATAAAGAAACTGTAGAGCCCGGTTTTCTCGACCACCACGCCATGCTCGGCCAGATATTTCGTCACGATGGAGGCGGGGATGCCTGTCTCCTCGAACCGCCCATCGAGGTTCAGCCCGGGGGTGATGATTGTCGCCTTGATCGGGTCCAGCATGTTGAAGCCGGGGGCCATATCGCCGAAACCATGCCAACTGTCCGTGCCGTCCGAGGGTTGGACCCCGTCCGCATCGGTGCGCTTCAGCACCCAGTCCTGCGTGCGACCGATCCCCTCTTCCGACAGGGTATCGGGCCCCCAGACTTTGAACCACCACTGGGAATCGCCGTATTCCTCATCGATCTTGCGCATGGCGCGGCGGAAATCGAGCGATTCCTCGATGCTTTCCTCGACCAGTGCGGTGCCCCCCGGCGGCTCCATCATCGCCGCCGCGACATCGCAACTCGCGATGATGCTGTATTGCGGGCTGGTCGAGATATGCATCAGATACGCTTCGTTGAACAGGTGCCGGTCCAGCGGGGTGTCCTGACTGTCCTGAACCAGGATATGGCTGGCCTGGCTGATCCCGGCCAGCAGCTTGTGGATCGACTGCGTGGCATAGGTGACCGAATGCCGGGGCCGGTCGCGCTTGCGGCCCATGGCGTGGAAACTGCCATAAAACGGGTGGAAGGCAGCGTGTGGCAGCCATGCCTCGTCGAAATGCAGGTTGTCGACATAGCCGTCCAGCAGGCCCTTGATCGTCTCAGTGTTGTAGAGCACCCCGTCATAGGTTGACTGGGTCAGCGTCATGATGCGCGGCTTGACCTCATCGGCATCAACGCCCGCCAAAAGCGGATTCGCCCGGATCTTTTCCTTGATCGCCTCGATTTCAAAGGCGCTTTGCTGGATTGGTCCAATAATGCCCCAGTGATTGCGTGTCGGCTTCAGGAAGACCGGCACCGCGCCGGTCATGATGATGCTGTGCAGGATGGATTTGTGGCAGTTGCGGTCCACAACCACCACATCGCCGGGCGCGACCGTATGGTGCCAGACCATCTTGTTCGAGGTTGACGTGCCATTCGTCACGAAAAAGCAGTGATCCGCGTTGAAGATCCGCGCCGCATTGCGTTCCGATGCGCCGATGGCGCCATTGTGGTCCAGCAATTGGCCCAGTTCCTCGACCGAGTTACAGACATCGGCGCGCAGCATGTTTTCACCGTAGAACTGATGATACATCTGGCCGATGGGGCTTTTGAGGAACGCGACACCGCCCGAATGCCCGGGGCAATGCCACGAGTAGGACCCGTCCTCGGCGTAATCCAGAAGCGCCTTGAAGAACGGCGGCTGAATGCCCTCCAGGTAGGCCTTGGCCTCGCGGATGATGTGACGCGCGACGAATTCGGGGGTATCCTCGAACATATGGATAAAGCCGTGCAGCTCGCGCAAGATGTCGTTGGGCAGGTGACGGCTGGTCTTGGTCTCGCCGTAGATATAGATGGGTACGTCCTCGTTCTTCCAGCGTACTTCCTCGATAAAGCTGCGCAGGTTCAGAACGGCGGGGTCCAGATCAGGGCCGGGGCTGAATTCCTCATCGTCAATGGACAGCACGAAGGCGCTGGCGCGCGACTGCTGTTGCGCGAATTTTGACAGGTCGCCATAGCTGGTGACACCCAGCACTTCGAAGCCCTCACGCTCGATCGCTTCGGCCATGGCGCGGATACCCAGCCCAGAGGAGTTCTCAGAGCGGAAATCTTCGTCGATGATGACAATGGGAAAGCGGAATTTCATGGATCTCTCCTAAGGGGAAGGGCGGGTGGAGACATGCAGCAACCGCGGCGCGCGCGCCTGCTTCCGGCGGACATGCGACACCGTTCAGCACCGCTTGTTTCTGCTGGGGGGCGCGTCGTCAACAGCCAACTTGTGGCGTTGACGCGAATGCGAACGGGGGGCGTTTTTTGCGCCCGCACCATGTGGGGTGGCGGCGACTGCTCACCGCGCCGTCTGGCCCGCTTTTCGCAGCGCGACGGGCAGCGCCTGCGCGAAAGCATCCAGCGCGGCCGCGTCGCCGACGCTGACCCGGATGCAACGGTTCTGCGGCGCGACAAACGGCATGCGCACGAAGATATCCTGTGCCATCAGCGCGCCCAGAATCGCCCGTGCCCTCTCATCCCCATTGCCGCAGTCAATCGCCACAAAATTGGTCGCCGAGGGCAGCGCGCGCAGCCCATTGCGCGCGGCGATATCGGCCAGCGTGTCGCGCGCGCGGGCCACCTGAGCGCGGACATCAGCCAGATGGTCCGCGTCTTTCAGCGCGGCCAGTGCACCCGCCTGCGCGATCCGACCGATGCCGAAATGGTTGCGCACCCGGTCAAACAGCGCCACCAGATCCCGGTGCGCGATGGCATAACCAACGCGCAGCCCGGCCATACCGTAGCCCTTGGAAAACGTGCGCATGCGGATGACATTCGGCGTGTCGGGGCGCATTTGGGGCGCGGTGCCATCAGGGGCAAATTCCACATAGGCCTCATCCAGGACCAGCAGCGTGTCGGAGGGCGTGGCGTCAATCATCGCCTGCACCCGCGCCGCGCCGTGCCAACTGCCCATCGGGTTGTCGGGATTGGCCAGATAAACCAGCTTTGCCCCGACCGCGCGCGCGCGCGCCAGTAGGGCATCGGGGTCTTCGTGGTCGTCACGGTAGGGCACTTTGTGCAGCACACCGCCAAAGCCCGCGACATGATAATTGAACGTCGGATAGGCACCGTCCGAGGTCACGACCGCATCACCCGGCCCCACCATCAGCCGCACCAGATTGCCCAGCAATCCGTCAATGCCTTCACCCACAACGATATTTTCAGGCGCAACGCCATGCTGTGTGGCAAGGGCCGCGCGCAAATCATGGCTTTCGCTGTCACCATACATCCAAACATCCTGCGCAGCGGCGGCCATTGCCGCGACCGCGCGGGGGGAAGGGCCAAAGAGGCTTTCATTCGCGCCCAGCCGGGCGCGAAAAGGTCGGCCCGACGCGCGCATATGCGCCTCTGGCCCCACGAAAGGCACCGTGGCGGGCAGCGAGGCGACCAGCGCGGTCGGTGGTGGGATGCGGTTTTCTTGCGACATGGCGACAGGGATAGCGCGTCGGGCAAGGTCGGGCAAGGGTCGCGGTCAGGAAGCGTGGCCCGCTCAGGTACCGCGCGGCTTGGCGCGCAGCGTCGGGTCAGCCTGCGTGGGGTCCTCGGGCCAGGGATGACGCGGGTATGCGCCGCGCATGTCCTTGCGCACATCGGCATAGCTGTTGGCCCAAAAGCCCGGCACATCGGTCGTCACCTGCACGGGCCGCCCGGCGGGCGACAAAAGCGTGATACGCAGCGGCAGCCGCGCGGGGCCAATAGTGGGGTGCGTGGTAGTGCCGAACATCTCTTGCAGGCGCAGCGCGATCTCGGGCACCTCCAGGCTGTAATCAATCGGTACCTTTCGGCCCAGCGGCGTGGTGAAATGCGGCGGGGCAAGGCGGTCCAGCACCTGCATCTGATCCCATGTCAGGCGCGCGCGCAACGCATCGGTCAGGTCCAGTTTGCGGATATCCTCGGCGGTTTTGCACGCGGTCAGATGCGGGGTCAGCCATTCCTCCAGCCCAGCCATCAGGGCGTCGTCGGACATATCGGGCAGATCGGCGCCCTGCCCCTCCGCTCTCTGGCCATCGACCAGCCGCACGCGCGACAGGAACCTTTGCGCTGCAGGCGTCAGCGGCAAGCCAAGGTCGCGCACGCCCTCCGTCGCCGCACGCGCCACGGCATCTTGCGGCACGTCGCGCCAGATCCGGTCATCGAGGATCAGCGCGCCCAGGGTCTCTCGCGAACGCGCCACTACGCGGCGGTCGCGGCGCGACCATTCGCACACATCGGCCCAGCAGATACGGTCGGCATAAAGGCGGCGAATCTGCGCCTCGGAAATCTCCAGCGCCAGCCGGATCCGCGCCTCACGCGCATCACCGTCCAGATCGGCGGCAATGATAAGGCGCGCGCCCGCCAGCGGGTCGGCATCCTCCATCACCGCGCCCTTGCCGCCCGACAGGATGTAGCGCGCGACATCGCCCTTTCGCCGCTGGCCGATCCGGTCAGGATACGCCAGTGCCAGCATTTCGGCGGGACTGTGCGGCGCGCCGGTTGCGGTTTCGCGGCGCGCAGAGGCCGGTGACAGCCGCGCGAGGCGCCGCACCTCGGCCTTCGCACGATCGATCACCGCAGGATTGGCAGTATAGGGGTGGCGCGCAGCGAACCCCTTTGGGTCGGCCAGTGCGGCCAGCCGCAACGACAGGTCCACCGGCGCGCCGCGCAAGGGGTCGCGTTCCGCCAGCAGCGCGGCCAGGGGCGCGGCGTCACGGCCCACAACAATCAGCATATGCGCCAGCCGGGGGTGCAAGGGCAGCGCCGCCATGGCGCGGCCATGATCGGTGATGCGGCCCGCGTCGCCAAGCGCGCCGAGGTCGCGCAGCAGCGCCCGTGCCTCTGTCAGCGCGATATCGGGCGGCGGGGTCAGGAACGCCAGACCCTCCGCGCTGCCCCAAAGCGCCAGTTCCAGCGACAGCCCCGCCAGATCGGCGGCGGCAATCTCGGGCGGCGGAAAGGCGGGCAGCGCGCCTTCCGCCGCGCGGGTCCACATGCGGTAGCAGATCCCCGGCGCGACCCGGCCCGCGCGGCCCCGGCGCTGTTCGGCCTCGGCCCGGGTGACCGCTTCGGTAACCAGCCGTGACATGCCCGCGCCGGGGTCGAACCGCGCGCGACGCGCGCGGCCGCAATCGACGACAACGCGAATATCCTCGATCGTCAAGGAGGTTTCGGCAATGGCGGTGGCCAGCACGATCTTGCGGCCTGTGCGCGCAGGTGCGATGGCCGCGCGCTGCGCCGCGAACGGCATCGCGCCGAACAGCGGGTGCAGGGTGCAATCATCGGGGATGCGGGATGCGAGGGCAGATTGCACGCGCCTGATCTCGCCCTCGCCGGGCAAAAAGACCAGCACCCCGCCCGAGGTTTCCGCCACCGCCTGCGCCACCAGGTCGGCGGCGGCGGCATCGAAGCGCTGCGCCTTTGGCGGCGCGCGGTCCAGCCAGCGGGTTTCGACCGGGAACGCACGCCCCTCGGCAGTGATCAGCGGGGCGTCATCCATCAGCGCCGCAACCGGGGCGGCGTCCAGCGTGGCCGACATGACCAGCACCGCCAGATCGGGGCGCAGCGCCGCGCGCACCTCCCACACCAGCGCGAGGCCAAGGTCAGCGTTCAAGCTGCGTTCGTGGAATTCGTCAAAGATCACCGCGCCGACGCCGTCGAGGCCGGGGTCCGATTGCAGCATCCTTGTCAGGATGCCTTCGGTCACAACCTCGACCCGGGTGGCGCGCGACACGACGCTTTCGCCGCGCATTCGGTACCCGATGGTTTCGCCCGCCGTCTCGCCCAGCAATCCCGCCATGTGTTCAGCGGCGGATCGCGCGGCAAGGCGGCGCGGTTCCAGCATCAAGATGGTGCCCGTGATCTGTGGCAACAGGGCAAGCGGCACCCGCGTGGTCTTGCCCGCTCCCGGCGGGGCCTGAAGCACAGCGCGGCCATGGGAAGCCAGCGCCGCTTTCAGGTCGGGCAAAACGATGTCGATGGGCAGGGGCGGCAAAATCTGGGTCATACCGCCCGTTATGCGGCGCAGCGCTGTGGGTTTCCAGCCCCAAGCGCGGCGCCCGCGCAAGCCTGCCCCTTCACTCAGCCCGGGCGAAATCTACGCGGCCGCGCGGCGTTGTCACGGTTACCGCCGAGACCTGCGCCTGATTTCCCTCCAACACTTCAAAGTCGATCAACAGCCCCATGTCCGGCGGGTTTTCCAGTTCGCGCGCGGTATAGCCCGCCACGCGTTCATACTGGGCGGCGCAGCGAAACCCGCCGTCGGGCCGGGGCTGCGGGGGGCCGATCACGGCGCGGCGGCGATACTGGCCGTCGAACACATCGACCGCCTTGTTGCAGGCCTGATCGCGCGGTTGCGGGCGAAGGTTGCCATAAAGCGCGGTCAACGGATCAACCGCGCCGCGATGCAGCGCCAGGTCCAGCGGCGGCGCGCCCGCAGGCTGTGGCGTATCGCTATCCACGCGGGTGGGACCGCGCGGATCAAAGGCGATGCTGACACTGCGGTTTGTACGGCGGCTGCTGACATGCCCCTCATACGCCTGCGGGATCAACCCGCCCGCACGCACGACGCCGGTGGCCCGCCCGCGCACCACCAGCCGACGCGTCGCCCCCACCAGCCCGCGCGATTCGACAAGGCCCGAGGCCGCGTAGCTGCGCCCATCATGCGCGGCACTGACCGTCAAGGTACCGACGCGCAGGCCAAAGACGGTTACATCGAAGCGAAACACCGTGCCGGGGTCCGTCTGCGCGGCACCGGCACCCGGCAGCGCAATCACGATGGCGCCGATCAGCCACAGCAATAGGTACAGCGCGGGTCGTTTCATGCGTGCCTTTCCATTCCGGTCGCCCCACTTCTACCCGTCAAACCCCTAATGCATGGTAAACACGATTGCACCAAAACGCCCGGCGTGGCACTGAAAACCCCCTACCTCGTTTAGGGGCGGGGCAGCATATAGGGGGACGATATGGTGGATACTGCCGCGCTGGCCAGTAAAATCCTTGAAGGGGACCGGCGCATGCTGGCGCGCGCCATCACGCTGGTCGAAAGTCGGCGGGTTGATCACCGCGAAACCGCGATGCTGCTGCTGGAGGCGCTGACGCGGGCCGCGCCCGACCGGCAGGCGCTGCGCATCGGGCTGTCGGGCACGCCGGGGGTGGGCAAATCGACCTTCATCGAAAGCTTTGGCCTGATGCTGACCGCGCAGGGTCTGCGGGTCGCCGTGCTGGCGGTGGATCCATCCAGCGCGCGCACCGGCGGGTCGATTCTGGGCGACAAGACGCGGATGGAGCGGCTGTCGCGCGACCCGCGCGCGTTCATCCGCCCCTCGCCCAGCCAGACGCATCTGGGCGGGGTGGCGCGCCGGACCCGCGACGCCGTGGCGCTGTGCGAAGCGGCTGATTTCGACGTGGTGCTGATCGAAACCGTGGGCGTCGGCCAATCAGAAACGGTGGTGGCCGAGGTATCAGATGTCTTCTTGCTCCTCCTCGCGCCGGCGGGCGGGGATGAGTTGCAGGGCGTCAAGCGCGGCATCATGGAAGTCGCCGACATGATTCTGGTCAACAAGGCAGACGGCGATCTGAAGGCAGCGGCGAACCGCACCTGCGCCGATTATGCGGGGGCCCTGCGCCTGCTGCGCCGCAGCCCGCAAGACCCCGAGGGCTATCCCAGGGCGATGACAGTGTCGGCGCTGCATGACGAAGAAACGGCCAAAAGTCAGGCAATTGCAGGACGGCAGACCGCAGTGTCCGGGCTGGCTCAGGTATGGGAGGCGATCCGTGCGCTGACCGACTGGCGGCGCGACAATGGCCATTGGGACACCCGCCGCGCTGCGCAGGCCCGCCACTGGTTCATGGACGAGGTACGGCAGGGCCTTTTGGCGCGGCTGAACACGCCCGAGGCACGCGCGGCGCTGGAGACGCTGGGCGCCGAAGTCGCTGCGGGCGCGACAACACCCGGCCGCGCGGCCACAGTGTTGCTGCACGACCATCTGCCGCAGAATGCGAAGGCCAACGGCTGAATGCTGCGGCCCCGTGCAATTCCACCGCCACGGCCACCTGAATCGCTTGACCTCGGCGCGGTTTGCCCATAACAGCGCGGGATGAATTGAGACGGGCGCTGCGACAGTGGCGTCTTCGTGCCGTGACGGAGGGGGGATTGCACCGCTCCGCGGACCAGATAGACGAGGATTAAATCATGTCGCGCCGCTGCGAACTTACCGGTAAAGGCCCGATGTCTGGCAACAATGTCAGCCACGCCAACAACAAGACCCGCCGCCGCTTTCTGCCGAACCTTCAGGACGTATCGCTGATGTCCGAAGCATTGGGCGCATCCTTCAAACTGCGGATTTCCTCTGCAGCGCTGCGCACGGTTGATCACCGCGGCGGCTTCGATGCGTTCCTGGCGAAAGCCAAGGATGACGAACTTTCGTCCAAAGCGCTGAAAATTAAGAAAGACATCGCAAAGGCACAAGTGGCCGCAGCGTAAGCTTTCCGTATCTTCGAGATTTGAATGAAGGCCAGTGCAGCACGCACTGGCCTTTTTCTTTGGTCAGAGGTTTCGCACGAACGGCCCCGGATTTTTCCAGGCAAAAGCATCCTGAATCCCGGGGATATCAATGGCTTGCGGCCCTTGTGTTTCGCATGCGAAACATTGTTTATTAACAAACAGTTAGCGTGTTTTTACGAAACACTGGCGAGCAGCGGCCCCGCACCGGAGCCGCTGCCTGTGGCGGTTTACTTGAACTTGCGGATCTCGCCCGATTCCAATCGGCCAAGGTAGCTGTTCAGCTCACGCTTGACGATCGGCATCAGCAGATAGAGCCCGATCACGTTGACCACGCCCATCGCAAACAATGCAGCATCCGAAAAGTCGAGCACGGCATCCAGACTGGAGGCCGCGCCGACAATGATGAAGAAGCAGAAGATCAGCTTGAAGGTCAGCTCGATTTTCTTGCCCTCACCGAACATGTAGGTCCAGGCCTTAAGACCATAGTAAGACCATGTGATCATGGTGGAGAAGGCAAACAGCACCACTGCCACCACCAGCACATAAGGGAACCATGAAATCGCCGACCCGAACGCCGCCGACGTCAGGGCGACACCGCTTACCTCATCCGCCGTGGCAATCCGGCCCAGATCGTTCAGAATGTACATGCCGTTCGCATCCTGCAGCAGCTGCCCGGTGATAACGATGACCAGCGCGGTCATGGTGCAGATAATCACTGTGTCGATAAACGGCTCCAGCAGGGCGACCAGCCCTTCGGTCACGGGTTCCTTCGTACGGACCGCTGAATGCGCGATGGGCGCTGACCCGATCCCCGCCTCGTTCGAAAACGCGGCGCGGCGGAAGCCTTGGATGATCGCGCCGACAATGCCGCCCGTCACACCAAGCCCGGTGAAAGCGCCCGCAAAGATCTGGCCAAAGGCCCAGAGGATCATATCGGCGTTCATGGCCAGAATGACCAGCGAGGAGCCGACATAAAGTACGCCCATCAACGGAACCACTTTTTCAGTGACCTGCGCAATGGATTTGATGCCGCCGACAATGACCGCGAAGACCACGACCGCCAGCACCAGCCCGGTGATCCAGCCAGGATAGTCGCCGACAACCGAAGATATTTGGCTATGCGCCTGATTGGCCTGAAACATGTTGCCGCCCCCCAGCGCGCCCAGCACGCAGAAGATCGAAAACAGAACCGCCATGAACCCGCCCAACGGCAGGCCACGTTCGGCGAAACCTTTCTTCAGGTAATACATTGGGCCGCCCGATACGGTGCCATCGGGGTATTCGTTGCGATATTTCACGCCCAGCGTGCATTCGGTGAACTTCGTCGCCATACCCAGAAGCCCCGCAAGGATCATCCAGAAGGTCGCTCCCGCGCCACCGATGCCAACGGCCACCGCGACCCCCGCGATATTGCCAAGGCCTACTGTGCCCGATAGCGCCGTGGCGAGTGCCTGGAAATGGCTGACCTCGCCCGCGTCCTTGGGGTCCGAATAATCCCCCCGCACCAGCGCGATCGAATGGCGCAGCGTGCGGAACTGGATAAAGCCGAAGTAGAGGGTAAACACTACTGCGCCGATCACCAGCCAGCCGACGATCCACGGAATGTTGACGCCCGGCAAGGGCAGGTCGGCAAAGATCAGCGCGACGAACCAGCCAGTGCTGGCGGCGAAAATGCCGTTGATCTGGTCGCCGATGGTCTGGGCGGCAGCGCCGGTTGCGGCCAGTGCCGCGACGGCGCCCGGCAAGACCTGGAGAAATTTCTTCATCTTGTTTTCCTTTGCGAAAATGCGGTCAGGGCACGATGGTGCAGGGCACCGGTGCGATCTGCGACAGGGTACCCGCGACCGAGCCGAACAGCCGCGCGGTCACCCCGGCCTGCCCGGTCCGTCCGACGAAAACCTGCGTTGCAGCATGCTCCTTGGCGATGTCGCACAGGGCGTCGGCGACATGCCCGTAACGGATTACAGTTTCGACGCTGAGCCCAAGCGCTGCCAGTTCCGCCTTGCGCGGCGCCAGAAACGCGGCATCGGCGCGGGCCATTTCCTGTTCGCGGCGCATGTGCCGCTCGGCCAATTCCTCACGCGTGAGAAAGGAATACGGCGACCATTCCAGCACATGCGCCAGCAAAACCCGCGCGCCGCCGGCCTGTGCGCGGGCGGCGCCGAAGGCCAGCGCGCGCTTTCCCGCGTCACTGCCATCAACGGCAATCAAAAATAGATCCGACATCAAATGTTCTCCCCAGTTGGGCCGCCTTATGTGACGGCTGCATGAATCATTGCGCAAAACTCCCGCAAAAACTGCCCTTTTTCTGCCATGATTCGAAGGATTTTCGAAAAATACCGCGCCAAACCCACCCAAAATGAAATTATTGCGCGCTTGATCGCCACTTGTCCTGTTTTTCTTGCCACGATTGATGAAACCGTCACAATCGCATTCACGCATATATCGCCTGCGGCAAATTGGAATTGCGCCCCCACGGCCTTGCCGCCGCGCGCCCGGTCGCCTAAACGAAATGTCGGGGAGTGGATGGGACCAGAATGACCGACACAAATGCCGCAGCGGCCGACCAACGGGCCAAATCCAAGAAGATCGGCGCATTGCAGGGGCTTTGGCCGTTTGTCCGACCCTACCGCGCCCTGCTGATCGCGGCGATTGTGGCGCTGATCGCCACCGCAATGATCTCGCTGACTTTACCCTTGGCCGCGCGCCGCGTGGTCGATGGGTTCGAAGCGCGCGATATGGTGCTGCTGAACCAGTATTTCGGCGCCGCAATGCTGATCGCGGGCCTGCTGGCGCTGGGAACCGGGGTGCGCTACTATCTTGTAACACGGCTGGGCGAACGCATCGTGGCGGATATTCGCAAGGCGTTGTTTGCCCGGGTGATCGATAAAAGCCCCAGTTTTTATGAGAAGATCATGACGGGTGAGGTGCTGTCCCGCCTGACCACCGACACGACACTGATCCAGTCTGTCATCGGGTCGTCGGTATCCATCGCACTGCGCAATGCGCTGATGTTGATCGGCGGGCTGGTGCTGCTCATGCTGACCTCGCCCAAGCTTACGGGCTTCGTGCTGCTGCTGGTGCCCGCAGTGATCGTGCCGATCGTGGTCATGGGGCGGCGGTTACGCGCCCTGAGCCGCGAAAATCAGGACTGGATCGCGGCGAGTTCGGGCAATGCCTCGGAGGCGTTGAGCTCGGTCCAGACGGTGCAGGCCTTCACGCATGAAGCCGCAAGCCGCAGGCGATTCGACACGGTGACCGAACGCAGCTTTGAAGTGGCGCGCCGCCGCATCGGCACGCGGGCGCTGATGACGATGATCGTGATTTTCCTGGTATTCACCGGCATTGTCGGAACGCTGTGGATCGGCGCAAACGACGTACGCAGCGGGGTGATGACCCCGGGCGAGCTCGTGCAATTCGTGATCTATGCGGTGATTGTTGCCGGGTCGGTTGGCGCGCTGTCGGAAATCTGGTCGGAACTGCAACGTGCCGCAGGCGCGACTGAACGGCTGGTAGAGCTGTTGCAGACCATCGACGATGTCCAAGATCCCGAAGCGCCCCGCGCCCTGCCCCGCCCGGTGCGCGGCGAGGTGCAGTTTGACAACGTCGGCTTCCACTATCCGACGCGGCCCGGGCAGCAGGCGCTGAACGGGGTGACGCTTACCGTCGCACCGGGGGAAACCGTGGCGCTGGTCGGCCCTTCAGGTGCGGGGAAATCGACCATCATCCAGCTGTTGCAGCGGTTCTATGACCCGATTTCGGGCGCGATCCGCATCGACGGGATTGACCTGCGCGACATGGCGCGCGCCGACTTTCGGCAGGCGATTGCCCTGGTACCGCAGGACCCGGTGATCTTTGCGACATCGGCCATGGACAATATCCGCTTTGGCAATATGGCCGCCAGCGATGCCGAGGTAGAGGCTGCCGCCCGCGCCGCCGCCGCGCATGACTTCCTGACCGCCCTGCCCGAAGGGTATCAAACCCAACTGGGCGAACGCGGCGTGATGCTGTCAGGCGGTCAGAAACAGCGTGTCGCCATTGCCCGCGCCATCTTGCGCGACGCGCCGATCCTTCTGCTGGACGAGGCGACATCAGCGCTGGACGCGGAATCGGAACGTGCCGTTCAGACCGCGGTAGAGAAGCTGGCGCACGAACGCACGACCTTGATCGTCGCGCACCGGCTGGCGACGGTCAAACAGGCCGACCGCATTCTGGTATTCGAGGGCGGGCAAATCGTGGCGACCGGCACGCATGATGAGCTGGTATCGGCCGGGGGCCTCTATGCCCGGCTGGCGCGGCTGCAGTTCACCGAAGGCATGGCGGCGGCGTGACCCTTACCCAGGTTTTCGCAGTATTTGCCTCACTCCTTAAAAAAGTGTTGACACGAGACCCCTAAATTGATTCTGATTCGGTAAGGGTAAATCGCGCGCAACAGCGATCCGGGGCAGAGCATGCGGGCATTTCTTTCCCATACGCAGATGTATGGGCAGCGACAGGGGCGCTTTCCGCAGGTCGGAAGGCGCCTTTTGTTTTCTCTCCGGCATCGTTCCTGCGGGTTCGTTTTTGCCGCGAGTCACGCCCCTGGGATGATCTTTCGAGCCTTCAAGGCGGCAGAGATCGTACCGTCGTCCAGAAAGTCCAGTTCACCGCCCATGGGTACGCCCTGCGCCAGCGCGCTTATGCGCACGCCGGTCAGGGCCAGCGCATCCTGGATATAATGCGCCGTGGTCTGACCATCGACCGTGGCGTTGAGGGCCAGGATCACCTCTGAAACCCCCTCATCGTTGATGCGGCCCACCAGCGCGGGGATGCGCAGATCTTCCGGCCCCACGGCATCGAGTGCCGACAAAGTGCCGCCCAGAACGTGATAGCGCCCACGAAACGACCCGCCGCGTTCCATCGCCCAGAGGTCGGCGATGTCTTCGACGACGCAGATCTCCGCCCCCTCGCGGCGCGGGTCGGTGCAGATCGGGCAAAGCGGGGTCGAGGACAGGTTGCCGCAGCGCCCGCATTCCTGGACGCTGCGCGCGACCTCGGCCATTGCGGTAGCGAGCGGCAGCATGACCTGCCCGCGTTTGCGGATCAGGTGCAGCACCGCACGCCGGGCTGAGCGCGGGCCCAGCCCGGGCAGCCGCGCCATAAGCGCGATCAAGGCTTCGATGTCGGTGGGCGGCTGGCTCACGGTGTCAGAACGGCAGCTTCATGTCGGCGGGCAGACCCATGCTTTCGGTCAGCTTCCCCATCTCTTCGCGCGACCGGTCGGCGGCGCGGCCTTGCGCATCCTTGATCGCAGCCAGGATCAGGTCTTCGACCACTTCCTTTTCATCGGGGTTGAAGATCGACGGGTCGATCGACAGCGCCGTCAGTTCACCCTTTGCGGTGGCAGTGGCTTTGACCAGCCCCGCGCCGCTTTCGCCGGTAACGGTGATGGTGGTCAACTGCTCTTGCAGTTCGGCCATCTTGCCCTGCATTTCCTGCGCGGCCTTCATCATCTTGCCCATATCGCCAAGGCCACCCAGTCCGCCCAAACCTTTGATCATCGTCGTATCCTCTCAATTTTCCTCAAACGGGTCCCATTCATCTTCCACCTCTGGCAGCGCGTCAACAAGCGCCGCTTCGGCCGCCGTCTCGACAGGGCGGACATCGACAACCTTTGCCGTTGGGAAGGCCGCCAGCACCGCCTGCACCAGCGGCAGCGCCATGGCGTCCGATTTCGCGCTGGCCTCGGCGGCATCGCGGGTGGTGGCGATGGTCTCTGCCCCACCCGACGAGACGACCGAGACCGCCCAGCGCGCCCCGGTCCACCCCTGTAGCCGCTGCGCCAGCCGCTGCGCGAGGTCGCGCGGGGCATTGGCCGTCGGCTCGAATTCGATGCGCCCGGGGGTGAAACGGGCCAGACGAAGGCAGGTTTCCACCTCCATCAGCAGTTGCACATCCCGCCGCGCGCGGATCAGGGCGACCACATCGTCAAAGGTCGCGTATTGCGCCAGCGGCCCGGGGTCGGTTGCCAAGGCGGTCTGTCCGCCTGCCCCGCCACCGGAATGCCCGCCGGAATTGGGAGCCGACCCGCCATCCGAACGCGATATCGCATGATGTTCCGCGCGCCCCTCGGGGCCCGTGCCGCGCTGCACCGCAGGTGCAGCGCCCCCGCTCGCCGCAGGCGCGCCGTGCCCAAAGGGCGCAGATCCCCCCGCATGGCTGCGCGCGCCCCCGCCGCTCGTCCCGCCGCCAGCGCCGGCACCGCCGCCGCCCACCGGGCCCGCGCCCGATTGCAGTTTGCGCAACAATTCTTCCGGCGCGGGCAGATCCGCCACATGGGTCAGACGGATGATGGCCATTTCGGCGGCCATCATGGCATTGGGCGCATGCGCGACCTCTTCCAGCGCCTTCAGCAGCATCTGCCACATCCGCGTCAACACCCGCATCGGCAGGCGCCCCGCCATATCCTGCCCACGCACGCGTTCGTCGGGGCCGATGGTCGGGTCCTCGGCGGCATCTGGCGTCACTTGGGTCACGCTGACCCAATGCGTCACCTCAGCCAGATCGCGCAGCACGGCCAGCGGGTCGGCACCGTCTGCATATTGCGCTGACAGTTCCGAAAGCGCGCCCGCCGCATCGCCGCGCAGGATCATGTCGAACAGGTCGAGCACCCGCCCCCGGTCGGCCAGGCCCAGCATGGCGCGCACCTGTTCGGTCCCTGTCTCACCCGCGCCATGGCTGATCGCCTGATCCAGCAGGCTCATCGCGTCACGGACCGAGCCTTCGGCGGCCCGCGTGATCAGTGCCAGCGCGTCGCGGGTGATCTCCCCGCCCTCGGCCAGTGCGATGCGGGCCAAATGGTCCATCATCACCTCGGGCTCGATCCGGCGCAGGTCGAACCGCTGGCAGCGCGACAGCACCGTGACCGGCACCTTGCGGATTTCTGTGGTCGCGAAGATGAATTTCACATGGGCGGGCGGTTCTTCCAGCGTCTTCAGCAGCGCGTTGAACGCGCTGTTGGACAGCATGTGAACCTCGTCGATGATATAGATCTTGTAGCGGGCCGAGGCCGCGCGATAGGCCACCGAATCAATGATCTCGCGGATGTCCCCCACCCCGGTGCGCGAGGCCGCGTCCATTTCCAGCACATCCACATGCCGTCCCGAGGCAATGGCCGTGCAATGCTCGCACACGCCGCAGGGTTCGGTGGTAGGGCCGCCGTTGCCGTCCGCACCGATACAGTTCAGCCCTTTGGCGATGATCCGCGCCGTGGTGGTCTTGCCGGTGCCGCGAATGCCGGTCATCACGAAAGCATGGGCGATGCGGTCAGCGGCGAACGCGTTGCGCAGGGTGCGCACCATCGCATCCTGTCCGATCAGGTCGGCGAAGGTTTCAGGCCGGTATTTGCGCGCCAGCACCTGATAGGCGCCGGGTTTCGCGTCTGCCTCCGTCTGGCCCTGCCCGCCTGCGTTGTCGCTGTTCATCCTGTCCTCATTCCGCCTGAATACCCGCGCATTGCTCGCAAGTCGCTGGTCAATCCGAGTCTAGCCCCCGCGCCCCCGGTTGGCGAGTCCGGTCCCGCGATGGGCGCAAAATTCCACAGCCCCGCCCGGGCGCACGCGGCTAGCTTCTAAGGCACAGCACAATCTTGCCGATATGGCTTGAGCTTTCCATATGTGCATGCGCCGCCGCCGCATCGGCCAGCGGAAATTCACTGTCGATCACCGGCGCCACGCGCCCGGCCTGCAGCAGCGGCCAGACCTGTGCCAGCAAAGCCTCGGCGATACGCGCCTTGGCCAGGTCGGATTGCGGGCGCAAGGTCGATCCGGTCAACGTCAGCCGCCGCACCATCATCTGGGCGAAATTGACCTCGGCCTTCGCCCCTTGCAGAAAGGCGATCTGTACCAGTCGCCCGTCATCAGCCAGCGCCTTGATGTTACGCTGCAGGTAGGCGCCGCCCACCATGTCGAGGATCAGGTCGGCCCCGCCTTGCGCGCGCACCACCTCGACGAAGTCCTGATCGCGGTAGTTGATCGCAACCTCGGCGCCAACAGCGACGCAGGCGGCGCATTTCGCATCCGACCCGGCGGTGGCAAAGACCCGTGCGCCAAAGGCATTTGCCAATTGGATCGCCGTGGTGCCGATCCCCGAGGACCCGCCATGGACCAAAAACCGCTCGCCCGCCTGCAAGCCGCCACGTATGAACACATTGGACCAGACGGTAAAGAAGGTCTCAGGCAGGCAGGCTGCCTGTTGCAAGCTCAGCCCGTCAGGCACCGGCAGGCAATGCGCCGCGGGCGTGGCTACATATTCGGCATAGCCGCCACCGGGCAGCAGCGCGCAGACCGCGTCGCCCACGCGCCAGCGGTCGACGCCGGGACCGATGGCGACAATAATGCCCGACGCCTCCAGCCCCGGCAGATCGGACGCGCCCGGCGGCGGGGCATAAGCGCCCGCGCGTTGCAATGCATCGGGGCGGTTCACACCCGCATATGCGACCCGGATCACCACCTGCCCCGCGCCGGGCAGCGGCACCGGCCGCGTGGCCGCGCGCAGCACCTCGGGCCCGCCGGGCTGGGTGATCTCGATGACATTCATCGTATCGGGCATCGTATCGGGCATGGTTTTGGGCATGAGGTTCCTTTCCGGGCAGCGGGGTCAGCGCGAATGGGCATAGTCCCAGTAAAGTTCGCGGGCCCGCGCGGCGATGGGGCCCGCAGGAAGCGTGCGATCCTCGAACCGGGCCACCGGCATGACCTTGGCGATGTTGCCGGTCACAAAGATTTCGGACGCTTCATGGAAATCTTCCACCGTCAGCGTCACCTCTTGCACGCACACCCCGTCGGCACGGAGCAGGGCCATGACCCGCTGCCGGGTGATGCCGTTGAGGAACGTGCCGTTCGGCACCGGCGTCAGCACCACGCCGTCGCGCACCATGAAAACATTGGTCGAGGCAGTTTCGGCCACGTTCCCCTCAAAATCCCGCGACAGGGCGTTCGAGAAACCACGCGCCCGCGCCTCGGCCATGATGCGGCCGTTGTTGGCATAGAGCGACGCGGCCTTCGCCTCGGTCAGGGCCATGTCGGGGCGGGGGCGACAGTACGGCGAGACGGTCAGCGAAAACGCCCCCGGGTCAGGCATCGGCAGGGTTTCGATACAGATGGAAAACCCGGTGCTTTCGGGCACGAGGTCGATGATGCCCGGCGTCGAATCGCGCGCCCACATCAACGGCCGCAGATAGAGGTCGGTGCCCGGGCCGAATTTTGCACAGCCTTCTTCGAGCAGCCCCTGCACGGTCGCAGCGTCCACCGGCGCGATCATGCCCATGGCTTCCGCCGAGCGGATGATGCGCGCGGCATGCAGGTCGATGTCGGGGCGCACCCCTTCGAACTGGCGCGCACCGTCGAAAACGGCGCTACCCAGCCAGGCGGCGTGGTCGGCGGCGTTGATGATCGGCGCATTGCCCTGATGCCATGCGCCATCCACCCAGGTGATGATTTCCTTGCCGACTGCCATGCTGTTCCCCGTATCGTTAGCGGTGCCGTTACCCGTGCAATATGCGGCGCAACCTGCGGCCAAGCCGCGCCGGGGTCAAGGGCAAGCGCCGCGTTGCAGGGCGCGTGTGGGGTCAGCGCGCGCGCGCGAAGCCGCCGGGCAGGTCATCGCGCGCAGGTCGCAGGGGGGCGCGCACCTTACCCATGGCCCAGATCGGCCCGGCAAAGACGGTGCGCAGGAAGGGGCTTTTGTTGACAGCTACCTTCACCTGTTCCACCTGCATCACGTTGTCGATGCGTCGATCGAGGAAGTCCCATGTCTCGGCATGGTCGGGCGATTCATCCCCCAGCCAGTAGAGCACGGTCGAGGAATAGACCCCCGACAGGATGGTGCGTTTGGAATACCAGTTGATGTCATCCGACGTATCGCCCAGCGCGGTCCAGATGTGATCGGCAGTGCCCCAGATCAGGCGCGCGCCCTCAGCCCCGTGTTGCGGCAGGGCGAACAGGGTGGCGGCGCGGCGCACGGCCTCCTTATCGCTGACAGCCTCCAGCCGGAAGCGGACGGCGGCAGAGATCCGGTCGCGCATCCGCAGGGCACCCAGGTCCTCACGCCGCAGACGGTCCAGCATCTGCGCATCACCGCGCTGGTGGTAGGCGACCGCCAGATCCAGTGCGCCGCGCGGGGCAAGCGCGCGCGCCAGCACGGGGTCCAGACCGCTGTCGGCCACAGCGGCGCGAAAGGTGGCATCGGTCCAGCCATCGAAGGGCACATGCATCAGGGCGGCGTCCAGCAGCGCCGCGATGCCGGGTTGAGTGGCCTTTGTGGTGGCGCTTTCTCCGGCCCCCGCCTGGCTATCGGCCCCCGCCTGGCTATCGGCCCCCGCCTGGCTATCGGCTGTCGTCTGGTTTTCGGCTGTCGTCTGTTCTGCATCCGTCATCAGCGATCCCCTTTTTGCGCTGCGCGGCCCGGGTTGCGGGACGGCGCGATGTCATGCGTGTGATAGTAGACAAGCTAGAGCAGCTTTGCTATACGGCCACTTCCTGCGAATGATGCAACTTTAACTTAGGAAGGTGGTGAAAACCACATGCAGGTAAGTGTTCGTGACAATAACGTCGATCAGGCGCTTCGTGCACTGAAGAAAAAACTTCAGCGTGAAGGTGTGTTTCGTGAAATGAAGCTCAAGCAGCATTTCGAGAAACCGTCCGAGAAGAAAGCCCGTGAGAAAGCCGAAGCGATCCGCCGTGCGCGCAAGCTGGCACGCAAGAAGCTTCAGCGCGAAAACGGCCTTTGAGGTCTTTCGCGTAACCGCCCATCAGGGGTTCTGATCGGTCAGGAATGCAAATGTATCAACCCCCGAGGGCCTTGGCCGCGGGGGTTTTTCATTTCTAAAACCGGGGGTTGCGCCGATTCTCTCAGGGACGCTAGCCGCGATCAGCCGCCCGCAGCGCCGCGATACCAATCCACGATTGCCGCACGCTCATCGTCCTCGATCATGACGCTGGCGCGGGGCGGCATGGCATGGCCGACGCCTGCTTGCAGGTAGATCTGACGCGCGGCGCGGGCGACATCGGCCTCGGTTTCCAGCACGACGCCTTTAGGCGCCCAACGCAGGCCGGGCCAGAACGGCTCGGACGCGTGGCACATCGAACAGCGGCCCAGCACGATCATATGCACATCGGCGAATCCCTCGGCCTGTGCAAATTGCTGCGCCACAGGCGGCAGGTCCGACACGCTTTGCTCGCCGCGGTCGCGGAAGGCGGTGGACAGCCACATGATGGTGATGAACAAGATCACGGTCAGCACCCATGTCCAGTAGGGACGCGCACCGGTCGCGTGCATCGTGTTGAAGAAATGCCGGATCGTCACCCCCATCAGGAAGACCAGTGACGCGATGATCCAGTTGTATTCGGTCGCAAAGGCCAGCGGGTAGTGGTTTGCCAGCATCAGGAAGATGACCGGCAGCGTCAGGTAGTTGTTATGAGTCGAGCGTTGCTTGGCGATCTTGCCGTATTTCGGGTCCGGCGTGCGCCCGGCCTTCAGGTCAGCCACCACGATGCGCTGGTTTGGCATGATGATGAAGAATACATTGCCCGTCATGATGGTCGCGGTGAAAGCGCCCAGATGCAGCAGCGACGCCCGCCCGGTAAACACATGCGTATAGCCCCATGCCATGATGACCAGCAGCACGAACAGCACCAGCATCAGCCCGGTGGTATGCCCGCCGAAGCGCGATTTGCACAGCCCGTCATAGATCAGCCAGCCAAGGCCCAGCGAGGCCAGCGAGATGCCCACCGCCTGCCAGACGGCAAGATCCATCACCTCCGGGTCGATCAGATAGAACTCGGCCCCCAGATAATAGACCAGCACAAGCAGCGCGAACCCGCTGAGCCAGGTCCAGTAGCTTTGCCATTTGTGCCAGATCAGGTGCTCGGGCAAACGGTCGGGGGCCACGAGGTATTTCTGGATATGATAGAACCCGCCGCCATGCACCTGCCATTCCTCGCCCGACGCGCCCTTTGGCAGGTCGGGCGATTTGCGCAGGCCAAGGTCGAGGGCGATGAAATAGAAGCTGGCGCCGATCCATGCCATCGCGGTGATGACGTGCAGCCAGCGCACTGCGAATTCCAGCCACGCCCCGATGATTGCCAGATCCATCATGCCTTATCCCTTCGCACCGGCGTTGCCTTTGACGACCCAGCTATAGTGACCGCAGGGCCTTGAAGCCAAGCCGAATATGCCGCAGCTGCCCTGCTTCCGACGGTAATTGTGCGCGGGCGATGGGGATTTGGGCCATACCTGCCCCGGCCAGACCAGCCCCGTCACCAGTCAGCTGCCGCGATAGGTGGAATAGCCATAGGGCGACAGCAACAGCGGCACATGGTAATGGCTCTCCGCATCCGACATGCCGAAACGGATCGGCACACTATCCAGAAACAGTGGCTCTGCCCCGGCCTGCCCGGTCGCCCGCAGGTAGGCACCCGCCTGAAAGACCAGCTCATAGCTGCCCGGCGCGAAGGCGGCGGCGGGCAGGATCGGCGCGTCGGTGCGCCCGTCGGCATTGGTGACCGTCTCGGCCAGCAGCCTGCGCTCTGCGCCCTCCAGCCGGAACAGCGCGATCCGCAGGCCCTGCGCGGGCAGGCCACGCGCGGTATCCAGCACATGGGTGGTCAGAAATCCGGTCGCCATCTTGAATGCTCCTGCTTTTGCGGATCGGCTTTTGCGGCCCTGTTGTGGACGGGCCGCTGCCTGTCACATGGTTTTGCCCATGCCGGGCGGCGGGCGCAAGGGGCTGCATCTGTTGACCCGGATTATCATCCCCGCGCCAAAAGATACGGTGCATCGGCAGGCGACGGGCGCAAGGGGTCTTTCAAATCCCGCGCGAATCCGGTCAATATGCGGCTGATTTACCGCATTGCACAACCAAAGGCCCCCCCCGATGACCCGCTATCCCCGCAACATGACCGGCTACGGCGCAACGCCCCCCGACCCACAATGGCCCGGCGGCGCGAAAATCGCGATCAGCCTGGTGCTGAATTATGAAGAGGGCGGCGAGAACAGCGTCCTGCACGGCGATGCCGCGTCCGAGGCCTTCCTGTCCGACATTGCCGGGGCAGCGCCGTGGCCCGGGCAGCGGCACTGGAACATGGAATCGATCTATGATTATGGCGCGCGGGCCGGGTTCTGGCGGCTGCACCGATTGTTCAACGGGCGCGGCCTGCCGGTCACCGTCTACGGCGTGGCCAGCGCGCTGGCCCGCAGCCCCGAACAGGTGGCCGCGATGCAGGCGGCCGATTGGGAGATCGCCAGCCACGGGCTGAAATGGGTCGAACACAAGGACATGCCCGAAGAAGCTGAACGCGCCGCCATTGCCGGGGCCATCGCGCTGCATACGCAAGTCACCGGCAGCCCCCCGCGCGGCTGGTACACCGGGCGCTGTTCGGTCAATACCGTGCGGCTGGTGGCAGAGACCGGGCAAATCGACTGGATTTCCGACACATATGACGACGATCTGCCGCATTGGATGGAATTCGGCACGCGCGACCAACTGATCCTGCCGTACACGCTGGAAGCCAATGACATGCGGTTTGCCACGGCACCGGGCTACACCACCGGTCAGCAGTTCTTTGAATACCTGCGCGATGCGTTCGATGTGCTTTATGCCGAAGGGGGCGCAGGTGCGGCCAAGATGATGTCCATCGGCCTGCATTGCCGCCTGATCGGACGGCCCGGGAAGATCGCGGGCCTGATGCGGTTTCTGGATTATGCGCAGAGCCATGAAGGCGTGTGGTTCGCCCGGCGCCAGGACATCGCCGCGCATTGGGCAAAGGTGTCGCCGCATACGCGGCGTGCACGCCCGTCGGCGATGGCGCACGCAGATTTCGTCGCGAAATTCGGCGGGATCTATGAACACTCTGACTGGGTCGCCGCCCGCGCCCATGGGCTGGAACTGGGGCCTGCGCATGACAGCGCCACGGGGCTGGCCAATGCCATGGCCCGCGCGTTTCGCAGCGCCACGCAAGCCGAGCGTCTGGCCGTCCTGCGCGCCCACCCCGACCTTGCGGGCAAACTGGCGGCGGCAAAGCGGCTGACTGCGGATTCGACCCGCGAGCAAGCCAGCGCCGCGCTGGATGCGCTGACCGATGCTGAGCGTGAAACCTTCCAGCGTCTGAACACCGATTACACCACCAAACACGGTTTCCCTTTCATCATCGCGGTGCGCGACCATACCAAGGACAGCATCCTTGCCGCCTTTGAGCAGCGGATCAGCAACGACACCGCCACCGAATTTGCCACCGCCTGCGGGCAGGTGGAACGCATCGCCCACCTCCGCCTGAAGGATATCCTATGAGCCCCTATGCCCGGCCCCAGGATGGGCTGCCGCCACAAACCGACCTGCACACCGGACGCGCGATCTTCACCGACGCCTATGCCGTGATCCCGCGCGGGGTCATGCGCGATATCGTCACCAGCTATCTGCCCGGCTGGACCGGCACCCGCGCCTGGATCATCGCGCGGCCGCTTTCGGGCTTTGCCGAGACTTTCGCGCATTACATCGTAGAGGTCGCCCCCAATGGCGGCTGGGGTGGCGGGTCTGACCGGCCCGAGCCTGACGCGCAGGCGCAGGGCGTGCTGTTCGTCACCCACGGCGCGCCTGTCCTGACGCTGCCCGATGGCGCGCACCCCCTCACACCGGGCAGTTACGCTTACATCCCGCCGGGGGTGGCATGGTCGCTCAGCAATCCCCGCGACCTGCCCGCCACCTTCCACTGGGTGCGCAAACGCTATGAACCCGCGCCGGGGATCGCCGCGCCAGAGGCCTTCGTGACACGGGATCAGGCGATTGCGCCGATCTCCATGCCCGGCACGAATGACGCATGGGCCACGACGCGCTTCGTCAGTCCCGATGACCTGCGCCACGATATGCATGTGAATGTCGTCACCTTCCAGCCCGGCGGCGTGATCCCGTTCGAAGAAACGCATGTGATGGAGCACGGACTGTATGTCCTGGAAGGCAAGGCGGTCTACAAGCTCAACCGTGACTGGGTCGAGGTTGAGGCAGGCGATTACATGTGGCTGCGCGCGTTTTGCCCGCAGGCCTGTTACGCGGCGGGTCCGGGGCCATTCCGCTATCTGCTCTACAAGGACGTGAACCGGCATCCCCGGCTGGGTCCAGTGGTCGGGGGCTGACGCGGATGGAGAATGTCATTCGGGTGGAGCCTTTGACGGCCACGGCCTTCGCGCCCTTCGGCGATGTGCTGGACACCACGGGCGCGCCCGACAAGATCATCAATCAGGGTCTGTGCGGGCGGTTTAATGACCGGGCGCAGCTGGATTTCGGCGCGGATGGCCGGGCGGGCATTTCGATGTTTGAGGCGCAGCCCCGGTCCCTGCCCTATTCGCTGGAACTGGTAGAGCGGCACCCCGAAGGTTCACAGGCTTTCATGCCGCTGTCGCAGCACCCGTTTCTGGTGATCGTTGCCCCCGATGCGGGCGGCATACCGGACCGCCCGCACGCCTTCCTCACGAACGGCGCGCAAGCGATCAACTTTCACCGCAATACATGGCATGGCGTGCTGACGCCTTTGCACGCGCCGGGGCTGTTTGCCGTTGTGGACCGCATCGGCCAAACGCCCAACCTGCAGGAGCATTGGTTCGACGTGCCATGGCGCGTCATCGAAGGGGCCTAAAGCCCGTCGCACGCAGGTGCGGCTGCGGTTTCGCGCGTCTCGAAGATGCAGGCCTGCGACCCGCTCAGAACCGCAAGATCATATCGTGATGCGGGATGCCCGCATCCATATACTCCGGCCCGGCAACCTCGAACCCCAGTTTCTGATAGAACCCGATCGCATGGGTCTGCGCGCCAAGCTTTGCCACCCGCACCCCCGGCACTGTGCGGAAATGCGCCACGGCAGCACGGGTCAGCGCCGCACCGATGCCGCTGCCGCGCGCGGCGGGCAATACGCACACACGGCCGATTTTCCCAATCTCACCCAGCGTCAGCAGGCGGGCCGAACCAATGGCCGCACCTTCCTGCCGCGCCAGCAAATGCACGGCGGTATCGTCCAGCCCATCAACCTCATCAGCCTCGGACACGCCCTGTTCCTCGATGAACACCGTGCGGCGCAGGGCGCGGCAGGTGGCGATATCGTCAGTCACGCAGATATGCAGGGTCATGCGAAATACTCCAACAGGACACGCGAATAAACGGCCTTCAGCGCATGGATATCCGCCACCTCCGCATATTCATCCACCTGATGCATGCTGCGGCCCACCAGCCCGAATTCCACCACCGGGCAATGGTCCTTAACGAAGCGCGCATCCGACGTGCCACCCGTGGTGGACAGCGCAGGCGTGACCCCGGTTTCTGCCGCCACCGCGCGCGACACCAGCGCCGACAACTCTCCCGGCGGGGTCAGGAAGGCGCTGCCCGAGACCTTGACGGCCACGTCAATCGCCACGCCCATCTCTGCCGCGACCCCGGCTGCCTGCGCGCGCAGCCAGTCGGTCAGGCTGTCGCCTGTGTGCAGGTCGTTGAAACGGATGTTGACCGTCCCGCGGGTCTGGGCAGGAATCACGTTATTCGCCGGGTTGCCCGTATCGATCGTGGTGATGGCAAGGGTCGAGGGGTCGAAATGGTCGGTACCCTGATCCAGCTCATGGCTGGCAAGCCGGTCCATCAGCCGCGCCATCGCGGGCATCGGGTTCAGCGCGCGGTGCGGATAGGCGGAATGGCCCTGCTTGCCGGTGACGGTGAAATTCGCGGTCATCGACCCGCGCCGCCCGATCTTGATCATCTCGCCCATTACATCGGGGCACGTCGGCTCACCCACAAGGCATACAGACATGCGTTCACCCTGCTCAGCCATCCAGTCCAGAAGGGCGGTGGTGCCGTCGATGGATTCGCCTTCTTCATCCCCGGTGATCGCCAGGATGATCGCGCCATCGGGCGGCGTGGCGCGCACGAAATCCACCGCCGCAGCAACAAAGGCCGCCACCCCGGATTTCATGTCACACGCCCCCCGGCCCCAGACCCGGCCATCGCGGATCTCGCCGCCGAACGGGTCCACCGTCCAGGCCGCAACATTGCCCACCGGAACCACATCCGTATGGCCATTGAAGCCGAAAGCCCGCTTGTTGCCCGCCGTACCCCAGCGCGCGTAGAGGTTCGCCACCCCGCCCCGGTCCACCCGGGTACAGGTGAAGCCCGCGCCTTCCAGGACGCGCTGCAACAGCACCAGCGCGCCGCCCTCTTCGGGCGTGACGGACGGGCAGCGGATCAGGTCGGCAGTCAGGGCAACAGGATCGGTGGGGTCGGGCATGGGTTTCCTCGGGCAGTCGCAGCGGGGTTCAGGTTGTGCGCACCTTGGCGCAGGTTTTGGGCGGATGCAATCAGCCCCCTTGCCCACGCCGTGTCAGCTTGTATCTGTGACAGATGCCAGCACAGAGGGGCCGACCATGGATGAGAACGAACGCCACCGCGAGAAGATGCAGAAAATTCAGGCCGCGCGCGCCCGGATGATGGAGACCAAGACCGATGAGAAGGGTCTGGTGATCGTTCATACCGGCGCAGGAAAGGGCAAATCTTCCAGCGGGTTTGGCATGATCATGCGTTGTATCGGCCATGGCATCCCCTGCGCCGTGGTGCAGTTCATCAAGGGTGGCTGGCTGACCGGCGAGCAGGAAATCCTGCGCAACCGCTTCACCGAGGAATGCGCGTTTCACGTCGCGGGCGAAGGCTTCACCTGGGATACGCAGGACCGCGAACGCGACATCGCCATGGCGCAGGCAGGCTGGGCGACGGCAAAAGAGCTGATATTGCGCGATGGCATGGGCATGGTACTGTTGGACGAAATCAACATCGCGCTGCGATATGACTATCTGGACCTGTCCGAGGTACTGGCGTTCCTGCGCGACCAAAAACCCCATATGACTCATGTGGTTCTGACCGGACGCAACGCGAAACCGGAACTGATCGAAGCCGCTGACCTGGTGACCGAGATGACACTTATCAAACATCCGTTCCGCGATGGTATCAAGGCGCAGAAAGGCGTCGAGTTTTGACACGCGCGCTGATGCTGCAAGGCACCGGGTCCAATGTCGGCAAGTCGCTGCTGGTGGCCGGGCTGTGTCGGGCAGCACGGCGGCGCGGTCTGTCGGTCGCGCCGTTCAAGCCGCAGAACATGTCGAACAATGCCGCCGTGACAGCGGATGGCGGTGAGATCGGGCGCGCGCAGGCGTTGCAGGCCATGGCCTGCGGGCTGGAGCCGCACACGGATATGAACCCCGTGCTGCTGAAGCCCGAAACCGATACTGGCGCGCAGGTCATCGTGCAGGGCCGACGGTTTGGCCATAGCGCGGCGGGCAATTACGGCGCGCTGAAGGCGCAGTTGATGGGGCCGGTGCTGGATAGCTTCGCGCGGCTGCGCGCGGCGCATGATCTGGTGATCGTCGAGGGCGCGGGCAGCCCCGCCGAGATCAACCTGCGCGCCCGCGATATTGCCAATATGGGCTTTGCCCGTGCCGCCGATGTGCCCGTCGTGCTGATCGGCGATATTCATCGCGGCGGGGTGATCGCGCAGATTGTTGGTACGCAGGCCGTGCTGGACGCAGGCGATGCCACGATGATCACGGGCTTTGTCATCAACCGCTTTCGCGGCGATGTACGGCTTTTCGACGACGGCTATGCCGCGATTGTCGCGCGCACCGGCTGGCCCGGCTTTGGCGTAGTGCCGTGGTTTTTTGACGCGGTGAAACTGCCGGCCGAAGATGCGCTGGACCTGCCGCGCGGGTCTTTTGGTGCGGGGCTGAAAGTGGCGGTGCCCGCGCTGTCGCGCATTGCGAATTTCGACGATCTGGACCCGTTGGCGCAGGAACCGGGCGTCAGCCTTTCGATGATTGCCCCCGGCCAGCCGATCCCCGGCGATACCGATCTGGTGATCTTGCCGGGCAGCAAATCCACCCGTGGGGATCTGGCATTTTTGCGCGCGCAAGGCTGGGACATCGACATTGCCGCCCATGTGCGGCGCGGCGGGCATGTCCTGGGCATCTGCGGCGGCTACCAGATGCTGGGCCAGGTGGTGCGCGACCCGCTGGGGCTGGAAGGCCCGGCGGGCGATACGCCGGGGCTGCGCCTTCTGGACGTGGAAACCACCATGCAGGGCGACAAGCGCCTGACCCGCATGCACGCCCGGCACGCGCGCACCGGGGCGGCGATACAGGGCTACGAAATCCATCTGGGCCGGACCACCGGGGCAGATTGCGCGCGCCCCTTCGCGCATCTGGCGGGGCCGGTCTCAGGCCCCGGATTGCCTGCTGAAACAACCCCCGACGGGGCCACATCCACCGATGGGCGGATCACCGGCAGCTATTTGCATGGTATGTTCAGTGATGACAGCTTCCGCGCGGCATGGCTGGCCGGGTTCGGCGTCAAACCCAGCGGCGAAAGCTATGGGGCTGCGGTGGACCGGACGCTGGACGCGTTGGCCGATCATCTCGAAACCCATATGGACGTTACCGGATTGCTGGCCGCAGCGCGCTGACGCGGCGCGGGCCGCAACTCAGTTAAAGGTCGCCAGATAAGCCGCCATATCAGCGGGGTTGGTCACGGTATGTGCATCCATATTGCTTTGTGCACCCGCATCGCCCAACTGGGCCTGCAAGAAGGCGTCAGGGCCTTGCAGATAGGCGGTCAGCGTCGCCTCGGACCACACGAGGCCCGCTGCCCCTGCAGCGGACAGCCCCTCACCATAGCGAAACCCCTCAACCGACCCAGCGCGGCGCCCGATAAGACCGTAAAGGTTTGGCCCGACGCGCCCGCCACGCTGCACCGTCTCACCATCAGGGGCGGTGATCATGTGGCAGGCACGGCATTGACGCCATTCCTGTGCACCCACACTCGGATCAGCGGCAAAAGCGGGCTGGGACGCGCAGAGCGCTGTGGTCGCGGCAACGAGAAAACGTTTCATGGCTGGCCCTCCTGAGGAACTGGCATCTGACACACATGCGCCCTGCGGGGGCCAAAATCAAGCGGCGGCGGCCCCTTCAGGGCTTCATGCGATACCCGATGCGAAACCAGTGCCAGCACAGGGCCAGCAACGCCAGCGTCGTCGCAAAAACGATGAAAAGCCCCACCGCTGGGGCGGTATCCGATACACCCAGAATGCCGAAACGCGCACCGTCAATCAGGTAAAACACCGGGTTCCAGTGGATCAGCGTGGACATCAGGGGGGGCAGCGCCTCGGCCGAATAGAAAGTGCCCGACAAGAAGGCCAGCGGCGTCACGATGAAGTTGGTGATCGCGGCAATCTGATCGAACTTGTTCGCCATCACGCCCGCAGCAAGGCCCAGTGCGGCCAGCATCGCAGCGCCGAGGCTGAGGAACGCCAGAAGCCACAGCGGATGCGCGACACCCATGCCCAGCATCAGCCACAGCGCCGCCACGATGGTCACACCGACCAGAAGCCCGCGCGCCATGCCTCCGACGACAAAGCCCGTCACCAGTTCAAAAGGCGACAAAGGCGGCATCAGCGTGTCGACGATATTGCCCTGCACCTTGGAAATCACGATGGACGAGGACGTATTTGCAAAAGCATTTTGAATTACCGTCATCATCAAGATACCCGGTGCCAGAAATTCGACAAAGGGCACGCCCAGCACCTCGCCCCGGGTGGGGCCGATGGCCAGCGCGAAAATCGCGAGAAACAGCCCGGCGGTCACCAATGGCGCCGCCAGCGTCTGGGTCCAGACGTTCAGAAACCGCATGATCTCGCGCTTACTGAGCGTCATCATCCCCAGCCAGTTGAAGCGGCCAAACCGCCGCTCGCCCATTTTCACTGTCGTTTGCATCGCTCTTCCCGTCATTCGCCATTTGCATTTCGTGCGGCGTGCTTGTATCTCACCGTGTCGCCCTTACAATAGGCGCTGAAACATATTCTCCAAGGGGGCGGTCGCGCTGCCTTGTATGAAACCCGGAGTTAAGACGCATGTCCTGGACGGAAGACCGGATCGAAACGCTGAAGAAGATGTGGGGCGAGGGGCAGTCCGCGTCACAGATCGCGAAAGAATTGGGGGGCGTCACCCGCAACGCGGTCATTGGCAAAGTGCATCGACTGGGGCTGTCGAACCGGGCGGTCGCGGGCGCCCCGGCATCCGGCGGCGCCGATGCAGCTGCCACGCCGACACCCGCTGCCACGCCGCCCAGCGCGACCGAAGCATCGGCTGCGCCATCTTCGCCCGCACCGGCTGCGGGTCAGGGTACGGGCAACCAAGCCACGGGCGCCGGGCAGGACAACCGGGCACCGGATGGTGCGCCGCAGTCACGCGCGACGCAAAAGGCTGACGCCACCGCCAAGGTGGACACCCGCACCGCTGCATCTGTTGGCGCGACGGAACCCGCCGAAGCCGCGCCAAAACCCACCCGCCGCGCCGATGACGGTGTGGTCGATCTGGCGCGCGCCAAGGCCTCGCGGACCGAGACGACCGTGCCGCTGGATGATGACGCGGGCGACGACAACGCGGCTGATTCCGCCGCACCAGGCGCGGGGCCATCTGCGCCAGGGTCCTACGCCCGCCGTGCAATCGTTCCGGCTGGCCAGCCGCTGCCGCCGCAGCCCTCCGCCAATGAGATCAGCCCCGAGGCGCTGGCCACCGTGCGCGAGGTCGAAAAGACCGCCCGCCGACTGACGCTGATGGAACTGACCGAGCGTACCTGCAAATGGCCCATCGGCGACCCCGCAACGCCAGATTTCTGGTTCTGCGGCCTGCCGACGCAGGCGGGTAAACCTTATTGCGAGGCGCATGTGGGCGTCGCGTTCCAGCCCATGTCCACCCGGCGCGACCGGCGGCGGTAGGCGTTCAGAAGGCAGGTCGGCTGTTGCGGTATTGACCTGCCGCAACAGGGACGTATGCGCGGCGCTCAGGCGTCAATGCAACCTGACCGGACCGGATCGCGTACGGAGCGTTCCAGCCCGGTCCGGTTCAGTTCCCGCCCAGCAGACGCTGCAGCCCGCGCCCTACCTCTTCTTCCAGCCTGCGGCGCGCGGCGTCCTCCAGGCTTTCGCCCTCGGCCCGTTCGATTTGCAGGCTGCGCTGCAACTCGGCTTCGGCCCGGGTGCGCAATTCCTCGCGGGCGCGTTCTTCCAGCCGCTCGCGTTCTTCGCGCAGCCGTTCCTCGGCCAGCCCTTCCAGATCCAGCCGGAGGCGCGGCGCTGACCACGGCCCAGTGACCAGAAGCGGCACGCGCAGGCTCTGCCCGGTGTCACGGTCCACCAGCGCCACTGGCGTCAGCCGGTAATCCAGCACGCGTTCGCCCAAGCCCACGCTGCCCGCGCCGGTTACCGTGACGCGATCGGCATCCAAAGACAGATCGTCATTGCGCAAGACCCCGTCATTCATGGTGAAACTGCCGGTAATCGACTGATAAATGGTGCGATTTCCCTCACCCATATAGGACATGTCGAGGTTGCGCAGCATGCCCGCCAGGTCAAACCCGATGATCTCACCCCGGTCAAAGCCCAGGTTGCCGCTGCCCGAGAGGCTTTTCATGATCGCATCCACCGACGCGCCCGAGCCGAGGAATTGAAGTTCCGCCGCGCCGGTACCGTTCAACCTGTCGAAATCCGCCATGTCGCGCAGCAACGGCAGCAACGCGATGTCGCGCGCCGCCAGATTGCCGCCGACCGACAGGCCCGCACGGTTGTTCATCACGAATTCGCCGGTGATCAGCCCGTCGAACAACCGCACCTCGCGCAAATCAAACACAGCGCGGGACCGGTCCAGCGTCATCGCCACCCGTAACGGACCCAGATCGAATGCGCCGGTGCGCAGACTTGACGCCGATAGCACCAGCGCCGCATCAGCCAGACCCAGCGCCGACGCGTCGATCGGCGTGGTGGGCCAGCCCGCAGCCGCCGCCCCGCCGCCTGCGCCACCACCCGCGCCAGAGGTCAGCGCGGTCAGGTCCAGCTCCCCGGCGGCCAGTTGGGCCGAAAGCATCGGGCGCTGGCCGTCAAAGGTTACATCCGCCGCCCCGGTCAGCCGGTTGCCCGCAACGCCGATCTGCCCGTCGCGCAGGTGCAACGACCCGGCAGGCGCCAGCGTCACTTGCCCAGCCAGCGACAGTGGTGCGACGCCCTGCGGGGCCACGGCCGCTTGCCCCAGCAGCGCCAGCACCGGCCCCAGGTCGGGCACGTCCAGCGAGAGTTGACCATCCGCCGACAGCGTGCCGGTCCCGGCCCGGCCGTCAAACGCGAACGTCGCACCCGCCGCCTGCCCCGACAGGCTGACCGGCGCGACACGGCCATCCGCGAACGCGCCGAAACCGTCGATCTGGGCATCAAGGCTCAGGGGCTGGCCGCGCATCACCGCCGACGCACTCAGACTGGCGGGGCCTTGCCATGCGGGCAGGGTCAGCGTGGCGTCCAGCCCCTCCAACGTCAGGTCGGTGCCGGTCTGCCGGTCGATCAGCCGCAGACTGGCATTGCTGATCTGTGCGCGGTCCAGCACCAACCCTTGGGACGCCTGCGCGCCCTCGGTCGTCACGATATCGGTGACAGGTTCGGCCCCCGGTGCGAAGCTCCAGTTTGCCACGCCATCCATGCCGCGCTCCAGGATGACGCGGGCATCGGTAATGTCGAGGTTGCGGATGACAATGTTCCCCGCGACCAGCGCGGCCACATCGAGGCCCACGGCAATACTGCCCGCCAGCACCATCGGGCCCGTATCGGTACCTTGCATGTTTGCCAGCTCCACATCGCCCAGCCGCACGCCAACGGTCGGGTAAATCGTCGGCCGGACCCCGCCCCGGATGGACAGCGCGCGCCCGGTGGCGGCGGTGAATTGCTGCGCTGCAATGCCCGCGATCCGGTCGGTCGGGATCAGGAACAAGGCCCCCACCGCGAACACCACAAGCACCAGCACAATGCCCAGAAGCCGAAAAATCCACCGCATGTCTGTCCGCCTCAGATCGTCCCCGTTTCCCTCAGCCTACGCAAGCGCGCGGCAGTTGCCAAGCACACAGACAGGCCCGGGCGTGCAATCCCCCTTCCCCCGCAGCATCCTGCACGGTATACGCGCCCGCATGTCACAAAACCCGCCCAGCCTGCGCCCCGATATTGCCCCTGCCGCCCGGTTCAGCGAACCCCAGCGTGCCGGTCAGCCCCGCATCGGCATGGTGTCGCTGGGCTGCCCCAAGGCGTTGGTGGACAGCGAACGCATCCTGACCCGGCTGCGCGCCGAAGGCTATGCAATCAGCCCCGATTACGCGGGCGCGGATGCCGTGATCGTGAACACCTGCGGCTTTCTGGACAGCGCCAAGGCGGAATCGCTGGATGCCATCGGTGAGGCGCTGCAGGAAAACGGACGCGTCATCGTCACCGGCTGCCTGGGGGCCGAACCTGACTACATCCGCGAACATCATCCGCGCATTCTGGCAGTGACCGGCCCGCATCAGTACGAACAGGTGCTGGACGCAGTACACGCCGCCGTGCCGCCCAGCCCGGACCCGTTCATCGACCTGCTGCCCGCCACGGGCGTCAGCCTGACACCGCGCCACTACAGCTATCTGAAGATTTCGGAAGGCTGCAACCACAAGTGCAAATTCTGCATCATCCCCGACATGCGTGGCCGCCTGTCCAGCCGCCCCGCCCATGCGGTCTTGCGCGAGGCGGAAAAGCTGGTCGCGGCGGGCGTGCGCGAATTGCTGGTGATTTCACAAGACACCTCGGCCTACGGCGTCGACATCAAACACGCAGAAAGTCACGGCCACCGGGCGCATATCACCGACCTTGCGCGCGATCTGGGGGCGCTGGGGGCGTGGGTGCGGCTGCATTACGTCTATCCCTATCCGCATGTGCGCGACCTTATCCCCCTGATGGCCGACGCAGATTCGGGCGTGCTGCCCTATCTGGACATCCCGTTCCAGCACGCCCACCCCGATGTGCTGCGCCGGATGGCCCGGCCCGCAGCGGCAGCGAAGACGCTGGACGAAATCGCGGCCTGGCGTGCGATCTGCCCCGACATCACCCTGCGATCCACCTTCATCGTCGGCTATCCCGGCGAGACCGAGGCCGAATTTCAGACATTGCTGGATTGGCTGGATGAGGCGCAACTGGACCGGGTGGGTTGCTTCAAATACGAAAACGTCGCAGGCGCGCGGTCGAACGCGCTGCCAGATCATGTGGCCGATGAGGTGAAGCAAGACCGCTGGGACCGTTTCATGGCCAAGGCGCAGACGATATCCGAGGCAAAGCTGGAAGCCAAAGTCGGCTCCACGCTGCAAGTGATCGTCGACAACGTGGATGCCGATGGCGCCACCTGCCGCACCATGGCGGATGCGCCCGAAATCGACGGCAACCTGTTCATTGACGAAGGGTATGAGGGGCTGAGCGCCGGCGATCTGGTCTCTGTCACCGTTGATGAGGCCGGAGAATACGACCTCTGGGGCCAGATCACACAATAAGCGGCACGGGCTGCATGCACCGCGTTCAGTGGCCGTCCCACAGCACGCGCGCCTTGCATGAATGGGCAGGTTCGGCACGCGACCAGCGCGCCTGTGCGCGCGGTCGGCCCTGTGCAGGGCGGCCATCAGGCGTCAGCGAAACGCATCGCAGGGGTCGGGGCGTTCCGTCGCGTCGGTCACAACCCAGAAGTCGTGCGGTGGGCTTTCGGGTGGGGTGATCTCATACTGACCGACCGAGATCACGGTGACATCGGGCGCCGCGCGGCGCAGCAGATGCGGCATGCCCCAATCATCGCGTGCATGGCCTGTCCCGGTAATCACCACGACCGGTCCGCCGGTATCCGTCAGCGCCTGCAAGGCGGATTGCGCCAGCACGGCATCGCGCAGCCGTTGCACCGCCACCATGCCGGGCAACATTTCGGCGGGCAAAGCGTCGCAATGCGCGGCCATCTGCATCGCCTCACGCGCGGTCTGCTGATCAGCAGGCAAAGCACCATTCAGGCCGAAACGCGCGGCATCGCCCTCAAAAACCTGCGCCAAGGGCCGTTCAAACACCGCACGCGCCGCGTCACGCTGCACCCATGCGCCATAAAGGGTGGCCTGCGGCGCGGCGACAAATATCGGGTGATACATCGCGAAATCAGGCCAGCCATTTTCAGCCCACCCCAACGCTTCGGCCATGGCCTGCGGATCATCCAGCACGGCCGAATAATCCGCTGCTGCCTGTTCCGGCGTCAACATCTCGAACACCAGAGCGGCAGGGGCGATGGCGGCCACGGCGGCGGCCTGGTTGGCGTGGTGCTGCGGATTATCATGGACCTCGCCCAAAACCACAACCTGTGCGGCCACGAGGGCCGTCAACCCATCCGCCGTTATTTCATCCGCCGAAAGTGGCGAACTGCCCACGGCACCCCAAACTGCAATCGCTGAAATCAGTGTTTTCATGCGATGAGGCTATGCACCTCGCGCGACTGGTTTTCCAGCGTTTTCCGCATCTTGGCGAAGGCCGAGGCTTCCAGCTGACGCACACGCTCCTTTGACAAGCCCAATTCCTGACCCAGGCTTTCCAGCGTTCGGGGCGCATCGCGAAGCTTGCGTTCACGCACGATAAAACGCTCCCGCTCATTCAGCGCGTTCAGCGCGACCAGCAACCATTCCCGCAACTGCGCGGCGTCATGGCGTTGCTCCACCCGCTCGCTCGCCTGCGTACCTTCATCTTCCAGCGCGTCGATCCATTCGCGGCCCTCATCCTCGGACGATTGGGTCGCGTTGAGCGAGTAATCAGAGCCCGAAAGCCGACCCTCCATCATCTCTACATCATGCAGCGGCACGCCGACTTCGTGGGCGATCTGTTCGCGCAGCTGATGCTGGTCCAGCGTCTCGCCACGCGCAAGGGCCTCACGCTCCAGCTTCGCCTGCACACGTTTCAGGTTGAAAAACAGAGATTTCTGGCTGGAAGTTGACCCTGTGCGCACCATCGACCAGTTGCGCATCACATAATCTTGAATGCTCGCCTTGATCCACCAGACCGCATATGTCGAAAATCGCACACCGCGATCAGGGTCGAATTTGTCGGCGGCCTTCATCAGGCCCAATCCAGCCTCTTGAATCAGGTCATTCATCGGCGCGCCGTAGCGCCGGAATTTTGAGGCCATGGAGATCGCCAGCCGCATATAGGCTGTAATCAGGCGGTGCAGCGCTTCTTCGTCGCGCTGATCGCGCCAAGCATAGGCCAGCTTCAGTTCGGTTTCGGCATCCAGCAACTCTGCCTTCATCGCTTTACGCGACATCGCCCGGTCGTCAAACCCATCAAGTGCCATATCTAAACCCCCCGGTAAAATGGCTCTGTTCACTAGATTAACAAAACGTAATACGGGCGTGCGCTACGGTTGGATCACTTGCAGTCTTGGCGCGGCTGCCCGGGCAGGTCAGCCCTGCCCAGCTCCGTTAACCAATCCGAAACCATTGCGGCGATAAGGTTAATCAGGGTTCGGTGCGGGGTAAGCGAATGGTGGCGCGGGCATATACCGTCGCGTTTGAAGGGGTCGAGGCGCGGATCGTCGAGGTGCAATGCGCCCTGTCGGCCGGACTGCCCGCGTTCCACATCGTGGGCCTGCCCGACAAGGCCGTGTCCGAAGCGCGCGAAAGGGTGCGCGCCGCGCTGTCTGCCATGTCCATCGCCCTGCCCGCGAAACGCATCACCATCAACCTGTCGCCCGCCGATGTGCTGAAGGAAGGCTCGCATTTCGACCTGCCGGTGGCGCTGGCCCTGCTGGCCGCGCTGGATATCATCCCTGCCGACAAGATGGCCGAAACCGTCGCGTTGGGGGAATTGTCGCTGGACGGCGCACTGATCCCGGTGATCGGCGCATTGCCCGCCGCCGTCGCCGCCGCATCCGTGGACCGGCAATTGGTCTGCCCGCGCGCCTGCGGCCCCGAGGCAGCATGGGTCGAGGCGACATCCGTCATCGCCGCCTCTAGCCTGATCGAGGTCATCAACCATTTCAACGGCAAATCCGTGATCCCCGCCGCGCGGCCCGGCGAGGTCAGCGGTGCGCCCGGCACCCGCGACCTGCGCGATGTGAAAGGGCAGGAACGGGCGAAGCGCGCGCTTGAGATCGCTGCCGCCGGGCGCCATCACATGTTCATGGTGGGCTCGCCCGGGTCGGGCAAATCCATGCTGGCCGCGCGGCTGCCGGGCATCCTTCCGCACCTGACACCGCTGGAGGCGCTTGAAACTTCGATGATCCACTCGATCTCGGGCTTGCTGGACGAAGGCGGCATCTCGCGCAATCGGCCGTTCCGCGAGCCGCATCACACCGCATCGGTCGCGGCCATCGTGGGCGGCGGGCGCGGCGCCAAACCCGGCGAAATCTCGCTGGCGCACAACGGCGTGCTGTTCATGGATGAATTTCCCGAATTTCCACGGACCGTGCTGGAAACCCTTCGCCAGCCTGTCGAAACCGGCGAAGTCGTCGTGGCGCGCGCCAATGCCCATGTCCGCTACCCCTGCCGGTTTCTGCTGATCGCGGCGGCAAACCCCTGCAAATGTGGCTATCTCACCGAACCGGCGCGTGCCTGCGGGCGCGCGCCCGCCTGTGGCGAGGATTATCTCGGCCGGATCTCAGGCCCGCTGATGGACCGTTTCGACCTGCGCATCGAGGTGCCTCCCGTGGCCTTCGCCGATCTGGACCTGCCACCCTCGGGCGATTCCTCGGCGCAGGTCGCCGCCCGCGTTGCGGCGGCGCGTCAGGTTCAGGCCGACCGCTATGCCGGGTATGACACGATCCGCGTGAATGCCGATGCGGAAGGCGCGCTGCTCGAACAGATCGCGGAACCAGACACCGCCGGAAAGGCGCTGCTGTTACAGGCGGCGGCGCGTTTCGGGCTGACGGCGCGGGGCTATCATCGCATTCTGCGCGTCGCGCGCACGATTGCGGATCTGGATGGGGCGCTTACAGTGCAATACCGCCATATCGCCGAGGCGATCAGCTACCGGCTGATTGGTCCCTCCAGAGGCACCGACTGACGGCGGGCGCGGATGAACCCGGCCACTTCGCGCAGGGCCGCGCGCGCCTCAGGCAGCCAGCCGTGGAAGAACTGCCAGACATGCGGCAGATTGCCCCAGATATCGCAGCGCACATCCACATCGAACGCACGCAGGCGGTCCGCCATGCGCAGGGCGTCATCGCGCAGGATTTCTGTCCGGGCAGCCTGGATAAACACCGGCGGCGCGCCGTGAAAGGACGCGAAAAAGGGCGAGATGCGCGGATCCGCGGGATCGCCACCCTGCAAGATGCGCTGGCTCAGGCGTTGCAGGCGCTGCGGCGGCAACAATATGTCACGCCCGGCATTCTCCACCAACGAGGGGCTTTGATAGGTCAGATCGGTGAAGGGCGAGAAGGCGAACAGCCCCGCCGGACGCGGCCGGTCATGGGCGCACAGGTGGCCGAGCAGGGCCAACGCAAGCCCGCCACCCGCCGAATCGCCCCCCAGCACGATCTGGCTGGGGTGGATGCCGCGCGCCATCAATGCCTCCCATACCAAAACGGCATCCTCAAATGCCGCTGGAAAGGGATGTTCGGGCGCCAGACGATAGGCGGGAAGGCAGACAACCGCTTCCGATTTGCGTCCAATATACCGTGCGAGGGCCGCATGAGTGCGCGGGCTTCCCATGATATAGCCGCCGCCGTGAAAATACAGGACAATGGGGTCATCGCCCTGCGGGGCTGCGGTCCACAGCGCGTCAACGTTCCGGTCCGGTCCCATCAAGCGATCGGCGATGAAACTGCGATCCGGGCGCCCCCGCGCATTCAGCAACGCGCCACGGTCAAACCAGCGGCGCGCCACGACCGAATCAGCATATCGACGCAACCCCCGCTTCGCGACCCGGCGCAGGAAGACGCGCAGAACCTTGAGCTGCCAGCTCATTTAGCGCGCTTGGCCTCGATCACTTCCCAGATCTTTGCGGCAATATTCACATTGTCGAAACGCTCCAGCTCCTGGATGCCGGTGGGAGACGTCAGGTTGATCTCGGTCAGCCAGTCGCCAATGATGTCTATGCCGACGAAGACCTGCCCGTTTTCGCGCAGCACCGGCCCGATCGCGGCGCAGATTTCCCGGTCGCGCGCGGTCAGGGCCACCTTCTCCGGCCGACCTCCAACATGCATGTTCGACCGGGTCTCGCCCTCCGCCGGAACGCGATTGATCGCGCCGACAGGCTCCCCATTCACGAGGATCACGCGCTTGTCGCCTTTTGAGACCGCAGGCAGGAACTTCTGCGCGATCAGGGGCTCGCGGTTGAAGCCCGAGAACATCTCGTGCAGCGAGGCGAGGTTGCGGTCGTTCGGGTCCAGCCGGAACACCCCGGCGCCGCCATTGCCGTAAAGCGGCTTGAGAATGATATCCCCATGCCGCGCCTTGAACTGCCGCAGACTGGCCAGATCGCGGGCAATCATGGTCGGCGGGGTGAGGTCGGGGAAGCGGAGCACCAACAACTTCTCGGGGTAGTTACGGACCCAGAAGGGATCATTCACCACCAGCGTCTTTGGGTGAATGAGATCTAGCAAATGCGTCGTCGTGATATATCCCATGTCAAACGGTGGGTCCTGACGCAGCCACACCACATCGACATCGGCCAGATCAACGTCTTCCTCGGGGGCCAACGTGACATGATCACCTTGCACCCGCCGCACCGTCATCCGCTGCGCCCTGGCGCGGACGCTGCCTTCATCCCAGCTCAGTTTGTCGGGGGTGTAGAAAAACAGCTCATGACCGCGCGCCTGCGCCTCTTCCGCCAGACGGAAGGTGCTGTCAGCGTCAATATTGACGGATCCGATCGGATCCATCTGAAAGGCTACTCTCAGGGGCATACCCACTCCGCCAGCTGGTTTAATACCCCTTGATGACCCAGCTTCCAGCCGGATGCAATCACTTGCAGCGGGGAAGCCGCTGCATCAAGCGGCACATAGCGCGTTTTCCAGAATGGATATTTCACCCGCCGCATTGACAAGGGCCACATCGAACCGCGCATCAGTATTCAGGCCGCCGGGTTCCGTCGCCATGAACTCTGCCGCCGTATCATAGAGGCGCCGGACCTGAGCGCTGCCCAGCGAAGCCGCCGCCCGCGCAAAGTCGCGACTTTTCTTGACTTCGACGAAAATCAACGAGGGCCCGTCGCGCAGCGCCAGATCAATCTCGCCGCGCATGCCACGCCACCGGCGGGCCGCGACCGTCAGCCCGGCGCGTTCATAAAGTGCGCAGACGGCATCTTCCGCCGCCAACCCCGCGTGATAGGACACTTTCCCCGTCATTCCTTCACCTCCATTGCCAAAGCAGCCTGATAAACCTGTCGCCGCGGCAATCCCAGATCCTGCGCCACCTGTGCGGCGGCTTCACGCAGCGACGCCCCTGCAAGCGCCGATTTCAATGCCGCTTCCAGATCGTGATCGGACACCACATCGCGCTGCCCACGGTCCACCAGCACCACGAGTTCGCCCTTGACCTCGTGCTGCGCAAAATGCGCTGACAGTTCTGCCAAGGACCCACGCACAACCTCTTCATACCGTTTTGTCAGTTCGCGGCACACGGCCGCCCCGCGCTCTGCCCCCAACACTGACACCATTTCATTTAATAATTTGTGAATCCGTTTCGGGCTTTCATAAAATACCAGTGTTGCGGGGATTGACCGTGCCTCGGAAAGGAAGGCCCGGCGCGCGGCCATTTGCGGCGGAGCGAACCCCAGGAAGCAGAAGCGGTCTGACGGCAGCCCCGCCACAGTCAGCGCCGCCAGCACGGCGGATGGCCCCGGCGCGGCAAAGACCGGATGACCCGCTTCGATCGCGCTGCGCGACAGTTGATAGCCGGGGTCGGCCACCAGCGGCGTGCCCGCTTCGGATGCGTAGACCACCGTTTTGCCTTCGGCCAGCGCGGCCAGCAGGGCAGGACGGGCGCGGCTGCCGTTGTGATCGTGATAGGCCAGCACCCGCCGCCCGGCCAGCGGCACGCCGTGGATCTCCATCAGTCGCCGCAGGCTGCGCGTGTCTTCTGCAACCAGCACATCGCCGTCCCGCAAAAGATCCAGCGCGCGCAAGGTAATGTCGCGCGCCGCCCCGATCGGAGTCGCGATGAAATAGAGTCCCGGCGGCGGCGGGCCCGAGCGCCGCGCGCCACCCCCCCCTCCAACATCTTCAGTATCGCCGGATTCGGGGATTAACGACATCTTCAACTTCCATTCCTAAGTTTACTTCGGCGGGCGGAAACACTAACACTCAGGGTTGAACCTGCCGTCCAATACCGTCCACAAGGGGTCTTCATGCTGTCTATGACAAAACGGATCATCGGTCACGTGCGCTTTGCGGCACGCAGATCTGCCGGTTTTCTGGGGCTCGCAGCGCTTGTTGCAGCATGTGCGCCCGGCGCGATGGGTCCGACGGCCGGACCCAGGGTCAACCCCAATGCGCCGGTGACGGTGGCCTTGCTGGTCCCTGGCGGATCGGCGGATGCAGGCCGCAACACGCTGGCCGCCAATCTTGAAAACGCCACCCGCATGGCGATCGCGGATCTTCAGGGCGTGCAGATCGACCTGCGGGTCTATAACACGGCGGGCAGCCCCGCTCAGGCCGCCGAAGTCACGGCACAGGCGATTTCTGACGGCGCAGCTGTTATCCTGGGGCCGGTCTTCGGCGATGCCGCCGCTGCCGCGGGCCGCGTTGCGGCACAGCGCAACATCAATGTGCTGAGTTTTTCCAACAACACCGACATCGCAGGCGGCAATGTCTTCGTCTTAGGCGCAACGTTCGAGAATACCGCGCAGCGCATGCTGTCCTATGCTGTTTCGCAGGGCAAGGGCCGCGTCGCCATTGTCGCGGAACGCACAGCCGAGGGCCAGATCGCCGAAACCGCGATCCGCACCGCTGCTGGCCGCACAGCCGCCAGCCTGACTGGCACCGTGACCTATGAATTCTCGCAGCAAGGGGTTGTGAATGCCCTGCCGCAGATCTCATCCACCGTGCGGTCGGGCGGGGCGCAGTCGATCTTCTTCACCGCCAATACCGCCGGGGCGCTGCCGCTCTTGGCGCAACTGCTGCCCGAAAACAGTGTGGGTCCGACGAATTACCAGTTCATGGGCCTGACGCGCTGGGACATTCCTGCCGCCACGCTCAGCCTGAGCGGCGTTCAAGGCGGCTGGTTCGCCCTGCCCGACCCGGCCCTCACCAGCCAGTTCGAGGCGCGTTACACGGCCGCCTACGGCACCGCGCCCCACCCCATTGCCGGGTTAGGCTATGACGGGGTCGCGGCCATCGGTGCGCTCTTGCGCAATGGCGGCAGCGATGCACTGACTGGCGCCTCACTGACCCAAGGCTCGGGCTTTCTGGGCGTGAATGGTGCGTTCCGGCTGCGCAGCGATGGCACCAACGAACGCGCACTGGCCATCGCATCCATTGAAAACAACGAGGTGGTCATCATTGACCCGGCACCACGCAGCTTCACCGGATCAGGGTTCTGATCTGATACCCGACACCACAGCGCAGCCAACCCGCAATGTCTTTGCCCTGCCACCGGCCACCGACCCGGATGCCCCGCTGATCTGCACGCCGTTGTCGGATAGCGATTGCGCGGCACTTGAAGAGGCGCTGCAACGCGCCGTCGCAGACCCCGGCGATGCCCGCGCGATCCGCAAGGCGGTTGTCGATGTGCTGGCCGATGCCTTGCGCACCGGCAATGCCCGACTGGAAGAGGCGTTGCGCGCTGCGCCGCGCGACGCGCGGTCCTATGTCCGGGCACAGACCTGGTTGACCGACCTGGTCATCACCGCCGCGCTGAAGGTTGCCCGCCTCCGCCTGCATCCCAACCCGAAGGCGTCGGATGCCGAACGTCTCAGCGTGATTGCCGTCGGCGGCTATGGCCGGGCGGAAATGGCGCCGCAATCCGATGTGGATCTGTTGTTCCTCACCCCAAACAAGGTGACGCCCTGGGCCGAAAGCGTGATCGAGGCGACGCTCTACATCCTGTGGGACCTGCGGCTGAAGGTCGGACATGCCAGCCGCACCATCGGCGACTGCATCAAGCTGGCGCGCGAAGATTACACCATCCGCACTGCCCTGCTGGAACATCGGTTCCTGGAGGGCGACCCCGCCTTGCAAGTCGAACTGAAGACCCGCCTCTGGTCGGATATCTTCAGCTCGACCGCCTCGGAATTCATCGAGGCCAAGCTGACCGAACGCGGCGAACGGCATCGCAAGCAGGGTGGCCAACGCTACGTGCTGGAACCCAACGTGAAGGAGGGCAAAGGCGGCCTGCGCGACCTGCAAACCCTGTACTGGATCGCCAAGTATATCCACCAGGTGGAACAGGCGGCCGAACTGGTCGATACCGGCATGTTCACTGCCGAGGAATACCAGTCGTTCCGTGACGCGGAAACCTTCCTCTGGGCGGTACGCTGCCACCTGCATCACATCGCCAAACGCCCGGTCGAACAACTGACCTTCGACATCCAGGTCGAGGTTGCCGAACGCATGCGCTATTTCGACCACGCCGGGCGCCGGGGGGTCGAGCATTTCATGCAGGCCTATTTCCGGCACGCCACCCGCGTCGGCGAGTTGACGCGCATTTTCCTGACCGGGCTGGAACAGCGCTTGGTGAAGCGTGAGCCGATGCTGGTCGGCCTGTTCCGCCGCCGCAAGAAAGTGCGCGATGGCTATGTCATCGTGCACAACCGGCTGAATGTGGTCGATTCCGATGCCTTTGTCGCCGATCCGTTGAACCTGTTGCGGATCTTCGAGGAATCGCTGCGCACCGGGCTGTTGCTGCATCCCGATGCCATGCGGCTGATCGCGGCCAATCTGGACGGTTTCGACGCCACGGTTCGCGACAGCCGTGAAGGAAACCGCATCCTGCTGGACCTGATGCTGAAGCACGGCAACCCCGAACGCGCACTGCGCCGGATGAACGAACTGGGCGTGCTGGGCGCCTTCATTCCGGAGTTCGAGAACATCGTGGCGATGATGCAGTTCAACGTCTACCACCATTATACGGTGGACGAACACACGATCCAATGCGTCAGCACGCTGGCGCAGATCGAGCGGGAGGAACTGGTCGAGGAACTGCCCATCGCCTCGCGCATCCTCAAGCAGGGCGTAAACCGCAAGGTGCTTTATGTCGCCCTGCTGCTGCATGACATTGGCAAGGGCCGCCCCGAGGATCATTCCATCATCGGGGCACAGATCGCCCGCCGCCTTGCGCCGCGTCTCGGCCTGACGCCGGACGAATGCGAAACCGTCGAATGGCTGGTGCGCTATCACCTGTTGATGTCTGACGTGGCACAAAAGCGCGATATCTCGGACCCGCGTACGGTGCGCGACTTTGCCAAGGCAGTGAAGACGCACAAGCGGCTGGACCTGTTGACCGTGCTGACTGTCTGCGACATTCGCGGCGTTGGCCCCGGCACCTGGAACAACTGGAAGGCCGCGCTGCTGCGCCAGTTGTACCGTGAGACCGCGACGGCCATGGACACCGGGCTGGAGGATCTGAACCGCGACAAGCGCGAAAGCGAGGCCAAACGCGCCCTGCGCGCAGCGCTGCCAGATTGGGAGCGCAAGGATTTGCGCATCGAGACTGCGCGCCACTATGGGCCCTATTGGCAGGGGCTGACCACGACGACGCATACGATCTTTGCCAATATGCTGCGCGGGATCCGCGACGATGAAATCCGCATCGACCTGCACCCCGACACCGACCGCGACGCGACGCGCGCGTGCTTTGCGCTGGCCGACCACCCGGGCATCTTCTCGCGCCTCGCAGGTGCGTTGGCGCTGGTCGGGGCGAATGTGGTGGATGCGCGCACCTATACCTCGAAGGATGGCTATGCCACCGCCGTGTTCTGGATCCAGGATGCCGATGGCCACCCCTATGAGGATGCACGCCTGCCCCGCCTGCGCAGCATGATCCAGCGCACATTTGCCGGCGAAGTCGTCGCGGGCGTGGCGCTGGCCGACAAGGACAAGGTCAAGAAACGCGAACGCGCCTTCCGCATGCCCACCTCGGTCACTTTCGACAACGAAGGGTCCGAGATCTATACGATCATCGAGGTCGACACCCGCGACCGCCCCGGCCTGCTGTTTGACCTGACGCGTACCCTGGCGGCGCAGAATATCTATATTGCCAGTGCTGTGATCGCGACATATGGCGTGCAGGTCGTCGACAGCTTCTATGTGAAGGACATGTTCGGGTTGAAATTGCACGCCAAATCCAAACAAGAGGCGCTGGAGCGCCGACTGCGCGAAGCGATCTCGGCGGGCGCGGAACGGGCCCGCCGCTGATGGCACCCATCCGGCTGGTGCGCGGCTTTCTGACGGTCGGGCTGTGGACAATGCTCAGCCGTGTGCTGGGCTTCGTGCGCGATGTGATGATTGCCGCCTACCTTGGCACGGGCCCGGTGGCCGAGGCGTTCTATATCGCCTTCTCGCTCCCCAACATGTTCCGCCGGTTCTTTGCCGAAGGCGCGTTCAACATGGCCTTCATCCCCATGTTCTCGAAGAAGGTCGAGGGGGGTGACAACCCGCAAGCCTTTGCGCGCGAAGCTTTCTCCGGGCTGGCGACCGTGCTGATCGTGTTCAGCACGCTGGCCATTCTGGGCATGCCCTGGCTGGTGCTGGCCATGGCCAGCGGCTTTTTGGGGGATGCCCGGTTCGATCTGGCGGTTGATTACGGGCGCATCGCCTTTCCCTATATCCTGTTCATTTCGCTTGCCGCGCTGTTGTCTGGCGTGCTGAATTCCATGGGCCGCTTTGCGGCTGCGGCCGCGGCACCGGTGCTGTTGAACGTGCTGTTCGTGGCCGCGCTTCTGCTGGGCGGGGCGATGGGCTGGCCGGTGGGGGAAACCCTGGTATGGGCGGTGCCGGTGGCCGGTGTCGCACAGCTTGGCATGTTATGGGTGGCGGCCAGCCGGGCGGGGTTCCGCATCCCGCTGGTCCGCCCGCGCCTGACGCCGGATCTGCGGCAACTGGCGCGCATCGCCGCCCCTGCAATGCTTGCGGGCGGGGTGGTGCAGGTCAACTTGCTGGTGGGCCGTCAGGTCGCCAGCTTCTTTGACGGCGCGGTTGCCTGGCTTTACAATGCCGACAGGCTGTACCAGTTGCCACTGGGCGTCGTGGGCATTGCCATCGGGGTGGTGCTCCTGCCCGATCTGTCGCGCAAGCTGCGCACCGGCGATACGGCGGGCGGGCGACATTCGTTCAACCGCGCGACGGAATTCAGCCTGGCGATCACCGTTCCCTGCGCCGTGGCGCTGGCGGTGATCTCGGTGCCGCTGGTCAGCGTGCTGTTTGAACGCGGGCAGTTCGGTCCCGAGGATACGACCGCGACCGCATTGGCCGTTGCAGTCTACGGGCTGGGCCTGCCCGCCTTTGTTCTGCAAAAGGTACTGCAACCGCTGTTTTTCGCGCGTGAAGATACCCGTCGGCCGTTCAATTACGCCGTCGTGGCGATGATCGTGAATGCGGTGATCGCCATAGGGCTGGCGCCCTTCATCGGATATATCGCCGCCGCGATCGGCACCAGTGTCGCGGGCTGGACGATGGTGTGGCAGCTGTGGTCAGGCTCACGCGCCATGGATCTGGCCGCGCGCCCGGATGCACGGTTGCGCCAGCGTGCCTGGCGGATCGTCGCCGCCGCCGCCGTGATGGGCGCTGTGATCTATGGGCTCGCCTCGGTACTGCAACCCTGGCTGATGCAGGCGCATGTCCGATATGTCGCGCTGGCCGGGCTGATCGCGGCAGGCGCGCTTTGCTACGGGGCATCGGGGGTCGCGCTGGGTGCTTTCCGTCTGTCGGACTTCCGGTCGGCCATGCGGCGCAACCGCTGAGGCGCCCACGATGCGCGATCACGACGCGCGATCACGCGGGGACCGCCGCCCCGCGCTTGAAATTCCAATGACATCACATGCCAAAACGCTGGCTTGGCGTCACAAAACCCTTACCTTCATGCGCCCACGCACTATCTTACGCTGCGTTGAAATTTTCACGAAGGGTGCCCTCGGCAATGATCCCCCCAAGCGAAGCGCCGGGCACCGATGCCGTCATCACATGGGTGGATGGCGCCGACCCCCTGCATCTGGCGCGGCGCCATGCGGCGCAGGCCACCACGGCGACACCACTGCATGAAAATGCGATCAACGCGCACCGCTGGGGCTCGGGTGATGAACTGGCCTATTGCCTGCGGTCCATAGCGAACCACGCGCCATGGCTGCGACGCATCTGGATTGTCACCGACCGCCAGACGCCCGACCTGTCCGCCCTGCCCCACAGCTTCCGGGAAAAGATAGCGATCATAGACCATAGCGAGGTCTTCGCGGGCCTGACCGATGCACTGCCCACCTTCAACTCGCTCAGCATCGAGACAATGCTCTGGCGCATCCCCGGCCTGTCCGAACAATTTGTCTATTTCAACGACGATGTCTTCCTGACCGCGCGGCTCGACCCGTCGGACCTGTTTCGCGACGGAATGCCGGTGCTGCGCGGCAAATGGGTGGATTACAGCGTGATCGCTGCCGACCCGGCGGCGCGCGCGGATCCCGCGCTGCTGCACCATTTCGTCCAGATCAACGCGGCCCGCCTGATCGGGTACGACGCAGCGCATCTGTTCAACAGCGCGCATGTGGTACACCCGGCACGCCGGTCGGTCATGGCGGATCTCTACCGCCAGATGCCCGACACCTTCCACGCCAATATTGCGCATCGCTTCCGCGACCTGTCCCAGTTCTTTCCCAGCGGGCTGCACAATCACGCCTGTATCCGCGCCGGGGCCTGCCATCTGCACACCGACGCAGACCATCTGCACCTGCGCACCGGCGCGGTGATCGACTACCCGCTGGACCAGGTGCGCGCCTACCTGCGCCGCGCCACCCTTCCCACGTCGAAATTCCTGTGCATCAACGATCTGCCGCAGCTAGAGGCCGCGATCCCCGACACCCGCGACTGGATAGAGCGCGCCATCAGCGCGTAGCGCCGCCGTTCACAGGTACGCGCCCCATGCCATGCCTTTGGGGACGCACGCGCGGGCCGCTTACCCCTGCCAGAACCGGCGGGTGAACAGCACCAGCACCGTCAACAGCTCCAACCGTCCCAGAACCATGCCCAGGATCATCAGCATTTTCGCGCTGTCGGGAAAGGTATCGAAGGCGCCGGTGGGGCCGACCTCGGGGCCATAGGCAGGGCCGACATTGCATATCGAGGTCCAGGCGCTGGTGATCGCGGTGCGGGTCTCCAGCCCGGTCATCGACAGCAGCACCGCCAGAATGCCGAAGGTCACGATGAACAGCGTGAACATCACCACGACCGAGCTGATCACATCCTCGCCCAGCGGCCGCCCGTCCAGCCGGATCTGGCCGACGCGGTTGGGGCTGCGCAACTGGCGGATCTGTTCCTTGATCGCCTCGATCAACACCAGATAGCGGAACACCTTGATGGAACATCCCGTGGACGCCGTACAGGCCCCGACGAACCCCGCCAGCACCACCACCAGCACCGGAAAATCGCCCCAGGACGCCACATCGGCAGAGCTGTAGCCAGTGCCCGTGAACAGCGTGACCACGTTGAACAGACTTTCGCGCACCGCAAGTTCGACCCCCACGTCCGAGGTCGCCAGCCGGTAAGCGAGCACCAGCCCCGTGGCATAGCCGATCCAGCGCAGGAATGCGCGAATCTGGATATCAGCGAACAGCGGGCGCAGCGACCCGTTCATAAGCTGCACATAGCGGATGAAGGGCAGGCCCGACAGGATCATCAGCACAACGGCAGCATAGGACGGCCCCGCGCCAAAATGTGCAAAGGATTGGTCACTGGTGGAAAACCCGCCCGTGGCAATCGTGGTCAGCGCGTGGTTCACGGCATCGAACACCGTCATGCCCAGCACCGCATAGATCACCGCCGCGGCCAGTGTCAGGGCCAGATACACCTCGACCAATGCCTTCGAGATGTCCAGCGCGCGCGGCAGCACCTTGCCAAGGGTATCAAACCCCTCGGACCGGAAATACTGCATCCCCCCGACCTTCATCACCGGCAGAAAGATCAGCGCAACGATGATAATCCCCAGCCCGCCCAGCCATTGAAGCAGCGAACGCCACAAAAGCGTGCCCGGCGGCATGGCGTCCAGCCCGACGAACACGGTCGCGCCCGTGGTGGTCATGCCGGACATCGCCTCGAAATACCCATCAACCCAGCCGACGCCGGGTGCGCCCAACATGAAGGGCAATGCGCCGAAAGCGGGCATCACCACCCAGGCGCCGGTGGTCAGCATGTAGGATTGTTGCAAGGACAGCCCGCCGGTCACGCCGTTCAGACAGGCCACAGCGATCAGGCCGCCCACCAGCACCGTCACGATCGCCGATTCAAGGAAAACGAGCCAGTTGTCATTGCCCGCGACCAGATCGGTCGCCATGGGCAAGAGCATCAGCACGCCCAGCGATGCCGTCAAAAGACCGACAATGTAACCCACGGGGCGGATGTCATACATGGCGCCACGACATACCCACCCCGCCGCGCCTGTCAAGCGGTTGCATCCTGGCCGCAGCGCATGGCGCTTCAACACCACGCCGTTGTTTTACGCCCAACGCGGCGCGCCCTGACGCAGGCACAAAAGCAAGCCGTTGAACGCATTGATCCAAAGCAGGTCGGTGGCCTGAAGTATCCATTGGTCGGTCGCGAACAGACGGGGGCCAAAGCAGCCCATATGGCCGCCCTGCCCGCCCGACATCGCGCGGCTTCAACCGACGTGGAACAATGTGTTGAACAGCTTGGGGTCCAGGCTTTCGGCGGCGAACGTGTCGCCCATGCTTAGCACGCTCACGGCATCATGGCTGTGCAGGCTTTCCTGATGGCTTGCCACCACACGGAAATCACCGATCCGGGCGTCCGCTTGCAGTCGCGCGCAGAAGGACCGGGCGGCATCCTCGACAAATATCGGGTTGGCGGCGTTCAGTTCGGCAAATGCCTGCTCGTCCTCGCGCTTTACCATCACTTGCGTTTCTGTCGGCACGGCGGCGCGGCACAGGCCGATCAGATCCTCGAACCACAGGGTTGCGCCCGGCAGCAGCTCGACCGAGATGCGCGCGACCGAGCGTTGGGAATGCGGCGTTGCCAGTTGGCCCCGCGTGGCGCGCGCATGTTCCGACAGTTCCAGCGAGCACGGGCAGGTCGACGAATAGACATAGTCCAGATGCATGAACCGCCGCCGCACCCCGGCACGCTCCACCAATTCCAGCGCGATGTCATAATATTGATAGCCAGACAGCCCCGAGCGCAGGCTTTCCACCTTCATGGGAAAGGAAAATCGCATCTGGATACGGGCGTCAAAACTGTCCAGATCGGCCTTGTAATCGTCCAGCGCAGCCTCGATCACGCCAAAGCTGAAGGTGCGTTCCGCATGGCCATAGAAGGTGCGCATGATGCGCGACATGTTTATGCCCTTCTTCTCGGCCTCCAGGCTGACCGTGCCGGTCACGCTGGTTTCCAGCGTCAGGTCGCCATTGTCGCGGGTGTGAAACCGGATCGGCAGGCGGAAGTTGGAAATCCCCACATGCTGGATCTGCGCCCGCGCACCCACGATCAGGCTGGCGGGGCCGTTTTGCAGATCCGGCAGGCCCCTTTTATAGGCGTCATCCACCGTGAAAGCCGCCGGATAATCGCGGTTGAGCACCGGATAGGCGGCATCGCCAGCCCCCGGCAACAGTCGCGCCAGCGCGGGTTCCAGATGCGCGATCTCGGCGTCGGACGCCTTGCCCGCCCAGCGCTTCAACACGGCAAGCGCTGCCTCGGCCTCATCTTGGCTGGGCTGACGATCCATCTCGGGCGTATAAATATTCATCGGGCGCATATCCTCTGCGTAGCACGGCTGAGGACAGATAGGCATCCCCGCGTGACTTTCCACATAAAAACGCTTGGGCCCGGCGATCAGATCAGCGCCAGCCCCCGTTGCAGATCCGCCAGCAGATCGTCGCTGTCTTCCAAACCGACGCTGAGGCGGATCAGCCCCGGTGTGATCCCCAGCGCTTGTTTCTGATCCTCGGGCAGGCGTTGATGCGTCGTGGTCGCAGGATGGGTCGCGATGCTGCGCGCGTCACCCAAATTGTTCGAGATCACCGCAATTTCCAACGCATTCAATACCTTGAACGCCGAATCCTTGCCTGCCGCGACGTCCAACGCCAGCACGGTGCCAAAGCCCGTCATCTGGTCGCGCGCGATGTCATACTGCGGATGGCTGGCCAGCCCCGGGTAGATCACCCGCGCCAGCCGCGCATCGCCTTCCAGTGCGCGGGCCAGCGCCAACGCGCTGTCGGCCTGTGCGCGGACGCGCAGGTCCAGTGTCTGCAGGCCGTTCATCATCACCCAGGCGTTGAAGGGGCTCATCGAGCCGCCGGTGTGCTTCATGTAGGGTTCTACCGTGCCGCGAATAAAGTCGCGCGTGCCGCAGATCACGCCGCCCAGACAACGCCCCTGCCCGTCGATATGCTTGGTCGCGGAATAGATCACCACATCCGCGCCCAGTTCGACAGCGCGCGAGAATACCGGCGTTGCGAAGACGTTATCCACCACCACCAGCGCGCCGACGGCATGGGCGATTTCCGCCACAGCGCGCAGGTCGATTACCTCCAACGTCGGGTTGGAGACGGATTCGAGGAAGACCGCACGCGTCTCGGGTCGCATCGCGGCGCGCCACTGGTCCAGATCGGTGCCATCGACAAAGCTCACCGTGACGCCGTAGCGGGTCAGAATTTCCTCAAGAATATAAAGACATGAGCCAAAAAGCGCACGCGAGGACACGACATGATCCCCTGCCCGCAACATAGACGTCAGCGCGCCAGACACCGCCGCCATGCCGCTGGCGGTGGCGAATGCGTCCTCGGTGCCCTCAATCGCGGCGATCCTGTCCTCGAACACCGCGACGGTGGGGTTGCCGTAACGCGCATAGATGAATTCATCCGGACCGGTCGACAGGAACCGCGCCTCGGCCGCCTCGGCGGTGGGGTAGACGAAGCCTTGGGTCAGATACATCGCCTCGGCCACCTCGCCATATTGGCTGCGCCGGGCACCGGCATGTATCAGTTTCGTGCGTCTGTTCCAGTCCTGCGCCATTCCCGCGTTCCCCATTGGCCGGTTCCAAAGGGCGACCGACCACAAAAAAGCCCCCGGACCAAAGGTCGGGGGCGACTGCCCTGACCTTTTAGCGGTTTATTTAAAGTGGCCCGCAATCCGGTAACAAAGCGCCACTGTCCGGCCCGTTGCCAGGCCTTTTCCGGGGCGAATACTGCGCTGGCAGATCCGCCTCTGTAGCGGCAGTTACGCCGAAGTCCCGGGGCGGTCAACAGAATTTCGGCGACGCGGCGCCAGGATCAGGCGACGTTTTCCAACTGCGTGTCAGGCTGAACGCCCAACGCGTGACACACGTCGCGGGTCAGATGCGGGCGGTTGAGGGTATAGAAATGCAGGTCATTCACCCCTTCGGCCAACAGCTTGTCGCACAATTCCGTGCAGATCGCGGTGGCCAGCAAATCCTCACGCCCGTCGCGCTTTGCCTTGTCGAATGCGTCGTCCATCCAGGCGGGAATGCTGGTATTACAAGCAGTTGCGAACTTCCGGATGCCTTGCCAGTTCTCGATCGGCACAATCCCGGGGATGATTTTCGACCCGTCGATGCCTTCGCGCACGCAGGCATCACGGAAGCGCAGGAAGGTGTCAGCCTCGAAGAAAAACTGCGTGATCGCATTGTCGGCACCGGCGGCGAACTTGCGTTTCAACCAGCGCACATCGGCCATGTCGTCCGCAGCTTCGGGGTGCGGTTCGGGATAGGCGCCGACGCGCAGGGTAAATTTTCCTGTCTCAGCAAGGGCTTCGATCAGCTCCAGCGCATTGGCGAAGCCTTCGGGATGCGGCGTGAACCTGGCCTGATCCTTCGGCGCATCGCCGCGCAGCGCGACGATTTCGCGCACGCCCGCCGTGGCGTAGCTGTCAACGATCTCCATCGTTTCGGCCCGGGAGGCATCGACGCAGGTCAGATGCGCTGCAACATTGAGGCCGAACTGCTTGCCGATGGTGGTCACTGCCTCATGGGTCAGCTTGCGGGTTGTGCCGCCTGCCCCGTAAGTCACTGAAACAAAACCCGGTTTCAGCGGCGCCAGCATCCGCACCGTTTCCCACAACCGAAAGCTGGCATCCAGCGATTTGGGCGGGAAGAACTCGAACGAGATGCGCGGCGTCGACATTTGAAACCCTTTCAGCGGCGTGACACGGCCTGTTGCGAATCGCGCCAAAGCCTGAAGTCATTGATTCAGAACGCAAATCCAGCAGAAGACCATAGATGGCACCAGTTTGCGAAACAGTTGGAAGCTTGTCGCACAGAGGTTAATGTGAGACAAATTCATTATCTTCATCATCAATATGAGCAGCACCGCAATGCATATCGAGTTCCGCCACCTGCGCACGATCAAGGCGATCCATGAGGCGGGCGGGCTGGCGCGGGCCGCCGACCTGATGAATATGACACAATCGGCCCTGTCGCATCAAGTGAAAGGGCTGGAGGATCAGGCCGGGGTAGAGCTGTTCGTGCGCCGGTCCAAACCCCTCAAACTGTCGGCGGCGGGAATGAAGCTGCTGAAACTTGCCGAGCAGGTTTTGCCGCAAGTCGCTGCTTTGGAAGAAGAATTTCAGGGGCTGATCGCGGGAAAATCCGGGCGGCTGCATATCGCGATCGAATGCCACGCCTGTTTTGAATGGCTTTTCCCCGTGCTCGAACAATTCCGCCGCGCCTGGCCCGATGTGGATGTGGACATCCGCCCCGGCCTTGCATTTGACGCGCTGCCCGCCCTGCGGCGCGAAGAGGTGGACCTGGTGATTTCGTCCGACCCCGAGAATCTGGAAGGCGTCGAATTCACGCCGCTGTTTGATTATGAACCGGTTTTCGTGGCATCGAGCCAGCACCCACTGGCCCAGCAAGCCTTTGTTACCGCAGAAGATTTTCGGGACCAGACGCTGATTACCTACCCGGTGGAACGCACGCGGCTGGATGTGTTCACCCAATGCCTGACCCCCGCAAAGGTCGAACCGCGGGCGATCCGGCAGGTGGAACTGACGGCGGTGATCTTGCTGCTGGTCGCGTCAAACCGGGGGGTTGCGGTGCTGCCCGACTGGGTGCTGCGCGAGGTGCGGTATCATTCCGATTACATCACCCGCCCGATCACCGCGCAGGGGCTGAACAGGCGGCTTTTTGCCGCGACGCGGACCGAGGATACCGCCCGCCCCTTCATGGCACATGTGCTGCGGCTGGCCCGGACCGAGCCGGTAAAGCTGCAGCGCCAGACCCCGCAAAAGGCCGTTTGATGGCGTCTGGAAACGGTATGGCTTTGGTATGGGTTTGATACATACGCAAATCCGGTTTCCGCCGCCGCGCGGGACGCCCGCTAATCCAATTTGTCGGCCAGCCAGCGGTCGATCAGGAAATGCGCGATGGCCCCGCTGCGCGCCGGGCGGATGTCGGGGTGGCGGCCGGTGTGGACGCGCAGCATCTCTTCCCGCGTGAGCCAAAGCGCGTCTTCCAGTTCATCATCCAAGGTAATCGCGTCGCTCAGCGCGTCGGCCTGCGCGCCGAACATGAGGGAGTTCGGGAAGGCCCAGGGCTGCGAGGCAAGATAGCCGACGTCGCCCACCTGCACCCCGGTTTCCTCCCAGACCTCGCGGCGCACGGCGGCCTCCATCGTCTCGCCGGGTTCGATGAAACCCGCCAGCAGCGAATACATCCCCTCGGGCCAACCCGGCGAGCGGCCCAGCAACACGTTGTTGCCGCGCGTCACCAGCATGATGACCACAGGATCGGTGCGCGGGAAATGATGCGCGCCGCAGGCCGGACAGGTGCGCTGCCAACCGGCCATCGTCACATCGCTGGGCTGTCCGCATTTCGCGCAGAAGCGGTGCGACAGGTGCCAGTTGAACAGCGCCCGCGCGGTGGCGGCCATCGCGGCCTCGGCCGGCGGCAGGGTGGTCATGGCGGCGCGCAGTTCGGCGAAGCGCTGGTTGGTGGGCAGGCTGGGATGGTGCTGTTCGGTCGCATCTGCAAACATCGCCAGCGCGCCACGGTCCAGCGCATCGGGTTCCCAGGCGGAGACATCGGCGGCAAAGACCGGATGGGCGTCGGATTGTGTCCCCGCGCGAATCTGCTCATCGGTCTCGGAAAGGCCAGGCGCCGCATGTCCGGGCCGGTGCAGCCCCAGAAACAGCAGTGGCCCGCGATGATAGCCTAAAATTTCAGCTTCTGCTGAGACCCAGCCCAAGGCGTCCCGCTCATCCGCACAGACAAGGGGTTTACCCCGCCAGAGCGGCAGGATCCGGGCACGGGAATCGGCCAGAAGGCGCGACTGCGCCGCCGGATCACCGCGAAAATGGGCAGCGCGATCGGCCCAGCCGCCGCCGAAGGTTACTGACTCTGCGTGCTTCATCGGAATGCCTGTTGCTGATTTGCCCCAGTTCTGCGGCAAAACCTCGATGCATACAAGCTTCATGCATTTGACACACAACCGGGAATTGAACTCTGCGCATCAGCACTTATGATAAACTCTGAATAGACCCAAACCGGCCCCGAAAAGGACAAGGTGAATGTGTAACACGGGGGAGAGCAGGGCGCAAAACGCTTGGTTTTGTTCCGGATGAATACCATAATCACCAACAGCGCTTTGGCGGATCGGGGGAGTATGTTGCACAGCACCAAACCGTTTTCGGCCGGCGGACCCGCGCTTGGTGGAAAGAGCGGTATCGTGCACCTGCGCGCGATGGAAACAACCGACCTGCATGTGCACCTTCTTCCCTACGATTATTACGCCGACCGGCCCGACGACAGTTTCGGGCTGTCAGGGATTGCCGACCTGGTAGATACAGCCCGGCGCGAAAGCCCCAATGCGCTGTTGTTCGACAATGGTGACTTCCTGCAAGGCACGCCGATCGGCGATTTCATCGCCTATGATCGCGGCCTGCGCGAGGGCGATGTGCACCCCGCGATTGCCGCCATGAACGCGCTGGGCTTTGACGCGCTGACGCTGGGCAATCATGAATTCAACTACGGGCTGAACTTCTTGATGAAAGCGGTTCAAGGCGCGGCCTGCCCTGTTGTCTCTGCCAATCTGACGACGGTCCGGCCCGGCGCCGACCCGCGGCGCGACAAGACGCTGGTGGCGCCTTATGCGCTGCTGGACCGACAGGTCGTGGACACCCAGGGCGTGGTGCATCCGATCCGCATCGGCGTGATCGGTTTTGCGCCGCCGCAGATCGTGGACTGGGAACGCCAGGCGCTGGCAGGCAAGCTTTTTGCGCGCGACATCGTGGATGCGGCACGCGCCCATGTCCCCGCCATGCGCGAGGCCGGGGCAGATGTGATCATCGCGCTGGCGCATTCGGGCATCGGCCCGTCGCAGCATGTGGACGGCATGGAAAACGCGCTGGTCCCCCTCAGCCGGATCGAGGGGATTGATGCCATCATGGGCGGGCATGCGCATCTGGTATTCCCCGGCCCGGCCTATGAGCACACCCCCGAAATCGACCCCGATGCCGGGATGATCAACGGCAAACCCTGCGTGATGAGCGGGTTCTGGGGTTCGCATCTGGGCGTTATCGACCTTTTATTGCAGCGCGACGCCGGACGCTGGCGGGTACTGAACGCCCGGTCCGAAGTCCGCGCGCCCGATACCGAGGCTGACCGCACCCGCCACAAGGACGGGGCCGAGGCGTTGTGGGGTCTCCCGGCGCCAAAACCTGCCGGACGCCGGTTGCTGGTGCCGCCGCGCGCGCCCGCCGTGCGCGCTGCCGTCAGCGCGATCCACCGCCAGACCCTGGATGCGATCCGCCGTCCGGTGGGGCATACCCGCCGCACGCTGCACAGCTTTTTCGCACAACTGGGTGTCTCGACCTCGACCACCATCGTGGCCGAAGCGCAGCGCGACTATATCATGCACCATCTGGCGGACACGCCATTGCAGGACCTGCCGGTGCTGTCGTCGGTCGCGCCCTTCAAGGCGGGCGGGCGCAGCGGACCGGGCAATTACACCAACATCGAGGCCGGGCCGCTGGCGCTGCGCAATCTGGCCGATCTTTATGTCTATCCCAACATGATCTCGGCGCTGCGGCTGACCGGCGCGGATCTGCGCAACTGGCTGGAACGGGCAGCCGCGCAGTTCAACACCATCGCCCCCGGGGCAGACCGCGCGGTGCTGCTGAACCCCGATATGGCATCGTATAACTTCGAGATTCTGCACGGCCTGACCTACGCCATCGACCTCACGCAGCCCCCCCGCTTCAGCGGCGACGGACACGTGATCGACGCCGGTGCGGCGCGCATCACCGATCTGAACCACGCCGGTGCGCCGGTCGATCCCGATGAAGAATTCATCGTGTGCACCAACAGTTTCCGCGCCAATGGCGGTGCAGGCTACAGCAGCGCCGGGCCCGAAAAGGTGGTGTATCAAGACAGCCAGATTACCCGCGACATCCTGTGCCAGTATGTCATCGCACATGGTGAAATCGACCTGCCCGCAGCACAGGTGCTGCGCTTTGCCCCGGTGCCGGGCGCCACGGTCATGTTCGAGACCGGCAAGGAAGCCGCAGGCCATCTGGGCGATATTGCAGGCTTCAATCCCGAGATCATCGGGGAATGCGACACGGGGTTCCTTCAGATCGCGCTGACGCTGTAGCGGCCCCGTGGGGGCTGGCATATGCACCATATGCCGGCCCCGCCTTCCTCTATCGCTTCAGCCGACGCGTCAGCTCAGCGGCGGCGCGAGCGCAGCAGCCCCACGATATCGTAAGTCTGATCCAGGATCGGGCTGGCAATGGCATCGGCCCGGTCGGCGCCGTCGCCCAGAATCCGGTCGATCTCGGCCGGGTCTTGCATGAAGCGCGTCATCTCGGCGCTGATGGGCGACAGCTTGTCCACCGCCAGATCGGCCAGCGCCGGTTTGAACGCGCCGAACCCCTGCCCGCCATATTGCGCCAACACCTGTGCGGGCGTCAGATCGGCAAGGGCCGCGTAGATGTTGACCAGGTTACGCGCCTCGGCCCGGCCATCCAGCCCTTCGAGGCTTTCGGGCAGCGGCTCGGCATCAGTTCGGGCCTTGCGGATCTTTGTTGAAATTGTGTCAGCATTATCGGTCAGATTGATGCGCGACTGGTCCGAGGGATCGGATTTTGACATCTTCTTGGTGCCGTCGCGCAAGCTCATCACCCGGGTGGCAGCGCCCTCGATCACGGGTTCGACGATGGGAAAGAAGTCCACGCCGAAGTCATTGTTGAACTTGATCGCAATGTCGCGCGTCAGTTCCAGATGCTGTTTCTGATCCTCGCCCACCGGCACATGGGTGGCATGATAGGCCATGATATCGGCCGCCATCAGCGCCGGATAGGCAAAGAGGCCGACGCTGGCATTCTGGCTGTTCTTGCCTGCCTTGTCCTTGAATTGGGTCATGCGCTGCAACCAGCCCATGCGGGCAACGCAGTTGAACACCCAGGCCAGTTCGGCATGGGCGCTGACCTGGCTCTGGTTGAAAAGGATCGAGCGGGTTGGATCAATCCCACTGGCCAGGAAACCCGCCGCCAGTTCGCGCGTGGCGCGGCGCAGGTTCTCGGGATCTTGCCAAACGGTGATCGCGTGCAGGTCCACCATGCAATAGATCGTCTGGATGCCTGCGTCCTGCGCCGTCGCAAAGCGTTTCAGCGCGCCCAGATAATTGCCCAGCGTCAGCCCGCCCGAGGGCTGGATGCCAGAAAACACGCGCTGCGGATGGGCAGTCGTGGGCGCATCGGGGGCGGCGGGGGCTTTGGGGGTGGTCATGTGGACCTTCCTCTCTGGAAAACCGGGTCACATGCGCTTATCGTCACGGCACGGGCGCGTCAACTGACTGGCCGCCGCGCAAAGGCTTCGCGCAATGCAAGACCCTTCCCCACAGACATTTCTGAACCCGCTGCCCGGGGTGGTCTGGCTGCTGCTGATCCCGCTGATCGGCATCGAGGCGGTGCTGCTGCTGGGCGAGAACGGGCTGCTGGCCGGGATCAGCGCGACCGCAGCGGGCTGGCGGCTGGAGGTGCTGGCCCGGGCCGGGTTTGCCGCCGAATTGCAACACTGGATGTGGGAAACAGGGCGCAGCCCCGCGCGCGTGCTGCTGCGGTATCTCAGCTATCCGTTCATCCATGCCGGGCCGTTGCATGCGGGCTTCGTCGCGGTGCTGCTGGCCGCTTTGGGCAAATCGGTCGCCGGGGGGATGCGCCCATGGCCCATGCTGGCGCTGATCGTGGTATCGGTGCTGGCGGGCGCGCTGGCGTTTGGCGCGTTCGCCGCGCGCGAAGCCTGGCTGCTTGGGGCTTACCCGGCGATTTTCGGCCTGATCGGTGCCTTTACCTGGCAGGGCTGGGCGGTGGCGCGTGACCGTGCGGCGCAGATCCGCGCCTTCGGGCTGATCGCCACGCTGCTGCTGGCGCGGCTTGGCTTTGGCCTGATGATTGAAAGCGGTGGGCTGTGGATCGCCGATCTGGCCGGTTTCGCCGCCGGGTTCGCCGTCACGCCCATCTTGATGCCCGGCGGCGCGGCGCGGGCGCTGGCCACGCTACGCCGACGTTAGCAAGGGGCCCAAACGCAAACCGCCGCCCGGCAAGGGGCGGCGGCGCTGTCACAAATGCAACATCAGAATGTCAGACAAAGCGGACTTGCGTACCGACTTCGACCCATTCGAACAATTCTTCAACATGGTGGTTGAAAAGGCCGATACAACCGTTTGACGCCTTGCGCCCGATCTTGGCTTCGTTGTCGATGCCATGGATGCGGTAATACTGCCACGACAGGTTCATCGCGCGCGTGCCCAGCGGGTTGGTCGGCCCAGCCTCGACCCGGGCGGGCAGGCTGGGATCGCGCTCACGCATGTTCGGCGTGGGGATCCAGACAGGCGCGGGACGTTTCAGCGTGACCTCGGTATAGCCAAGGCGGCGGAATTCGTCCGACATCGGCACGGACGACGGATAAAGGCGATAAATCGACTCATCCTCGGACCAGTAATGCACGGCGCGGGAATTCGTATCACACAAAATCGCGCCCTGGCGAAGGTTCTGGAAGTGGTCCTGCCAGACATGGGTGCGGAACCCCATGACGTTGTGCCGCGCCGTGCGCGTCACCGGCGTTTCGATTTCGATATCGCCGCTTTGGGCACGCAGAACCGAGGGCATCGCCAGCGCCGAGGCAGCAGCCGCGCCGACGGTCAGCATCTTGCGCCGCGAAAAGTTGTTCGGTGCCATGTGGGCCTCCATATTCAAATCTGAGGATGTGATGCCGAAACCCGACGGGAATTGCAAGTCACGAGCGCGTGCGGCGGCACCCTGCAGTGGACAGGGGCCGGGCATGTCGGCGCGGATTGCCCATATTGCGGTCGTTTCGACACAAACCGGCGCGTCGGGTTCCACCGGGCCTTAAATCTGCCCAGAATCGCCGATAAGCGGGCATTAACACCTTGCACATTTCCTGCGCCGCACCCCGGATGAACCGCCCATGACCCAGCTCCCCCCTCCCCGGCCCCAAGAGGTCGCCGCCGTGGTGATCGGCCGGAATGAGGCCGCGCGGCTGCGCATCACCCTGCCCGCGCTTTGTGCGCAGGTGGCGCGCGGCGTCTATGTGGACAGCGGATCGCGCGATGACAGCGTGGCGGTCGCCCGCGCTCACGGGCTGGAAGTGGTGGAACTGGACACCAGCGCGCCGTTTTCCGCCGCGCGGGGGCGCAACGCGGGAGTTGCGGCGTTACGCGCAGGCGGGCTGCCGGAATTCGTGCAATTGCTGGACGGGGATTGCGAAGTGCAGCCGGGCTGGGTCGCCGCCGGGCTGAACCATCTGCGCAGCAATGCTGATTGCGGGATCGTCGCAGGCCAGATCGAAGAGATCGCGCCCGGGGCCAGCATTTACAATGCGCTGTGCGATGTGGAATGGCGCAAACCGGCGGGAGAGATCGCGTCTTGCACCGGCACGATGTTGCTGCGCGGCGCGGGATTCGCGGCGGTGGGCGGCTTCAACCCCAGCATCATCGCCGCTGAGGATGACGATTTTTGCCTGCGCATGCGCGCGCACGGGCTGCGGACATGGATGCTGGCCCGCCCGATGGCGCGGCATGACGCGGACCTGCACCGCTTTGCCCCCTGGTGGCGGCGCATGGTGCGGGCGGGCTATGGCTTTGCGCAGGTGGGCGACCTGCATCCGGGGCATTTCACCGCGTCGCGCCGCCGCGTGCTGCTTTATGGGCTGGCGCTGCCGGTGCTGGCGCTGGCGGGGCTGTTCCTTGGCTTCTGGCTGACGCTGGCGGCGCTGGCGCTTTATGCGCTGTCATGGGGCAAGACCGCGCGCGGGCTGATGCGCGGCGGACAGCCGCCCGGACGCGCCGCAAAGCTGGCGGGGCTGCTGGTGCTGACGAAACCGGCCAATCTGATCGGCCTTGCGACATATTATCTGCGGCGCGCGCGCCGACAGGAAAACCAGATCATTGAATACAAGTGAGGCTATTGCCGTGACCCAACCGAACCTCCCCCCCCTGACGCAGCCCATCCGTGCGGGCCTGATCGGCGCGGGCTATATCGCGCCATGGCATGCCGATGCGATCCGCGCCACGCCGGGCGTGACGCTTGCGGCGGTCTGCGACCAGTCGGCCAGCGCGGCCGAAGGGCTGGCGGCGGGGTATGGCGTGCCGTTCCACACCGATCTGGAGGCACTGATCGCGTCACGCACCTGCGACGCGGTGCATATCCTGACGCCACCGGGGTCGCACCACGATCTGGCGGTGCGGTGTCTGAAGGCGGGGCTGCATTGCTTCGTGGAAAAGCCCTTTGCCCTGAGCGCCGATGACGCCCGCGCCATGGCCGATGCGGCGCGCGACGCCGGGCGGCATCTGGCGGTGGGGCACAACTTTCTGGCGCTGCCGGGCTATAAGCGGCTGAAGGCTGCCGTAACGGCCGGCGATCTGGGCCGCATCACGGCGGCGCATGTGTCCTGGGCGCTGCCGCTGGCCCCGCTGCGTGCCGGGCCGTTCGGCTTGTGGCTGCTGCGCGACCGCGACAACCTGCTGCTGGAACTGGGGCCGCATCTCTATGCGCTGATCCATGATCTGTTCGGAATGCCCGAGATCTTGCATGTCGCGCTCGACCAGCCGGTGAACCTGCCCGGCGGCGGCAGCAGGCCGCAAAGCTGGCGGGTACTGGCGCAGGCGCAGGGTGTGCAGATCAGCCTGTCACTGTCGCTGGTGGAAACCTATGACGACCGATCCATCACGCTGCGCGGGTCGGGGGGGATGGCGCGGTTCGACTTTGCCGCCGATACGCTGATCACCACGCGCGACAATACCGCCGATCTGGTGGTGAACCCGCTGCGCAAGGAGCTGTCGCAGGCGTGGCAGCACCTGCGCGAGGGCAGTGTGAATGCCGCGCGGCAGGCCGTGTCGCTGAACCAGAAATCCCCCTACGGGCTAAGCTTTCGCGGCGCGATTGGCAGCTTTTACGACAGTCTGAAGACCGGGCGTGCGGTGGACCCGCGCTTTGGCGCCGACAGCGCCGTGGCGGTGATGGACGCGATCGGGGCGACGCTGCGCCTTTTGCCCGCCGCCCCGCCCCTGCCCGCGCGTGCGCCATTGGCGGTGACACCCACGGTGATGGTGATCGGCGGTACGGGCTTTATCGGGCGCAACCTGACCCGCGCGCTGGCGGCAAAAGGCTACGGCGTGCGCGTCCTCAGCCGGGGGCGGACCGGGCCGTTTGACGACATCTCGGACAAGGTGGAAACCATGCCGGTGTCGCTGGGCGATGAGGCAGCGCTGGTGGCGGCGATGCAGGGCATCGACACGGTGTTCAACCTGGCGAAATCCACCGATGCCTCGTGGGAGGCGGCGCTGCAAAACGACGTGGGCACGGCAGAGCGCATTGGCCGCGCCGCACTGACAGCGGGTGTGCGGCGGCTGATCTATACCGGCACCATCGCGTCCTACGACATGTCCGACCCCGCGCGCACCATTACCGAGGCGACGGCGTTCGCCGGGGATATGACCGACCGCAACCTCTATGCCCGCGCCAAGGCGGAATGCGAGCGGCGGCTGACCTCCATGCAGCGCGACGCCGGTCTGCCACTGATCATCGCGCGGCCCGGAATCGTGGTGGGTGCGGGCGGGCCGTTGCAACATTGGGGCATCGGGCGCTGGCATGGCGCGGGGGCGGTGCGCGTCTGGGGCGACGGGCGCAACACGCTGCCGTTTGTGCTGGCCGATGACACATCGGATGCGCTGATCGCGATGATGGAAAACGATGCCGCCCTTGGCCAGTCGTTCAACATCGTCGGCGCGCCGATGTTCAGCGCGAAGGGCTATTTCGACGCGATCCATCAGGCCCTGGGCGCCAGGATCACCGTGACGCCGGGCAATCTGACGGCGCTGTGGCTGGCGGATGGGATGAAATACACGCTGAAGCGGCATGTGCTGCGCAAGCAGGGGCTGGCGCGGCCATCGCTGCGCGACTGGAAGTCACGCGCGCATCTGTCGCCGTTCGACAATACGCAGGCGCGGCGCGTGCTGGGCTGGCAGCCCGAGGGCGACCGCACGCGGTTTGTGGAACGCGCGATCACGCAGGCCAATATTCTGGGGTTCTGAGGGGGGGGCTCCAGGCGGCTTTGAACCCTTGGCGAGCGGGCGGTTGCGCCCCCCTTTGAAAGCCCCCCTCTCAGCGATAAACCTGATCGTCGCCCGGAAAGCTGCGGTCGCGCACTTCCCCGGCGTAATCCGACACCGCCTGTTCGATCATCGGCCCCAGTGCCCCGTATTTCTTGACGAATTTCGGCACCCAGGGGTTGAGGCCCAGCATATCCTCCAACACCAGGATCTGCCCGTCGCAATTGCGCGAGGCGCCGATACCGATGGTGGGGATCTCTACCGCTGCGGTGATCTTGTCAGCCAGGGGTTCGACCACGCCTTCGACCACCACGGCGAAGGCGCCGGCCTGCGCGACGGCCACCGCATCGGCAATATGGGCGTCCCATGTGTCTTCATCGCGGCCCTGGGTCTTGAAGCCACCCATGACGTGGCTGGATTGCGGGGTCAGGCCGATATGCGCCATGACGGGGATGCCGCGCTGGACCAGAAAATGGATCGTCTCGGCCATGCGCGCGCCGCCTTCCAGCTTGATCGCGCCGCAGCCGGTTTCCTTCATCACTGTGGCGGCGTTGCGAAAGGCCATGTTGGGGCTTTCCTCATAGCTGCCGAACGGCATGTCGACCACGATCAGCGCGCGTTTGGTGCCGCGCACCACGGCGCGGCCATGCATGATCATCAAATCGAGCGGCACGCCGACGGTGGAATCCATGCCGTGCATCACCATGCCGAGGCTGTCGCCCACCAGAATGAAATCGGCATATTTATCGACAATCGCCGCAGTATGCGCGTGATATGAGGTCAGCGAGACGATGGGATCGCCCCCCTTTCGGGCGCGGATCTGCGGCGTAGTGGTGCGGCGGATGGGGGCTGTCGTGCTCATGAGGCGGCTCCTTGGGCTGGGGGCGGGATGACCCGGTTGTCGATCAGCAACACCGGGCCGAATTTGACGGCAAGCAAGATGACCACCGGCGCGCGGGGCTGGCCGCGCACCGGGCGCAGGCTGGCGGCATCGCGGATATCGACGCTTTGCACATCGGCGCGCGGCGCGGTGGCAAGGGCAGCGCGCACGGCGGCGTGCATCTGCGCAACGGTCGCGCCGGGCATCTGTGCTGCGCGCGTCAGGGCAGCGTTCAGCACAGGGGCTTCGGCGCGGTCGGCAGGCGTCAGCCGGACGTTGCGCGACGACATGGCGAGGCCATCCCCCTCCCGCTCGGTCGGTACGCCGATCACCCGCACGGGCATGTCCAGATCCCGCACGATGGTGCGGATCACGGCCAGTTGCTGAAAATCCTTCTCGCCAAAGCACGCGGCATCGGGCCCGATGATATTGAAAAGCTTGGTCACGACGGTCGCCACGCCACGGAAATGCCCGGGGCGCAGACGGCCGATCAAGATACGCGACAGGGCGGCCGCCTCGACCTGCGTCTGGGCGGCGGGGTCATAAACCTCGGCCACGTCGGGGGCGAAAACGGCATCGACCCCGGCGGCGCGCAGCATGTCGAAATCGCGCGCCTCATCGCGGGGATAGGTTGTCAGATCCTCGGTCGGGCCAAATTGCGTGGGGTTGACGAAGATGGTGGCGACAACGCGCCCGCCTTCCGCCCTTGCCCGCGCAACCAGCGCCATATGGCCCGCGTGCAAGAAGCCCATGGTGGGCACGAGGGTCACCCCCTGCCCCGCCTGCCGCCACGTAAGGGTCGCGGCGCGGATGGCCTGTTTTGTGCGACAAATCTGCATCCCCGCCCCCCTTGCGGCCCGTGGCCCTTCTTTGTCTAATCCGTGGCCGCAGGATCGGCAAGGTGGTGAGGTTTTGGTCATTGCCGCGGCAGACGGACCGCGTCACGCCATTGCCGCCGCCTGACGCGCAACCGCCGCCACGTCACGGCTGAGCACAAGCGTGGCCTCCATATCCTTGATTTCCACCCATTTCGCGTCCAGCGCATCATCGGCGGCCAAGGGCGTGCCGTGCTGCCAGACGCAACGCACGGCGACCAGCACGAAATGGTGCCGAAGCACGCCGGTATCCGTCCGATCATGGGCGTCAAGCGCGGTGATGACACCATCGGCAACCGCCGTGACGCCGGTTTCCTCGAACAACTCGCGCGCGGCGGCGGCCAGCAGCGTTTCGCCAAGATCGACCTTCCCACCGGGAAAGCCCCACAGCCCGGCATCGGGCGGGTTGGCGCGCTGCACCAAAAGCACCGCGCCTTCGCGGATCACCACCGCCAGAACGGCGACGACGGGGCGCGTGGGGGGCGATGGTGCAAGATCGTGCATACCGCCCTGTTACCCGATGCGACAGACGAACGGCAAGTGCGCCCGCACCCGTCCCGGCCATGCCGCCTGCAGCAAGGGTCGTTTTCGCGCGCTGACGTGTCGGGGCTGTAATCCCGCTGCGGGCGGTTTCCTGCGATAGGCAAAGGGCAAGGCCACCTCGGCGAACGAAAGGGACGCGACCCATGAAAACCCATGTGAAGGCACTGGTCGTCGGCGGGGGGGCTGTCGGCACCGGCATCGCCTATCACCTGGCGCGCGCGGGCTGGGACACGATGCTGCTGGAACGCGATGAGCTGACGGCAGGGTCCACCTGGCACGCGGCGGGACTGCTGCCCCTGTTCAACATGGGCTATGCCACCGGGCACATCCATGATTACAGCGTGAAATTCTACAAATCGCTGGAGGCTGAAACTGGGCTGAACCCAGGCTTTGCCGTGGTGGGCAACCTGCGCATGGCGCAGTCAGCGGCGCGGATGGATGAGTATATGCTCTATGCCACCACGGCCGAAACACTGGGCGTGCCGTTTGAATTTCTGACGCCCGCGCAGATCGCCGCGCGGTACCCGCTGATACGCACCGACGACCTGCAAGGCGCGCTGTTCCACCCGACCGACGGCTACATCAACCCCGCCGATGTGACGCAGGCCATGGCCAAGGGCGCGCGGCAGCTGGGCTGCGTGATCGAACGGCGCTGGCAGGTGGATGGCTATCGCTGGACCGGCGCGGAATGGATCGTGTCGGTGACAAAGATGGTCGAGCGTGGCGGCAACCTGGTGCGGTCCGAAGAAACCGCCCAGATCGTTGCCGAGCATGTGGTGACCGCAACCGGCAACCACGCGCAGCGCACGGCGCAGATGCTGGGACTGAAGCTGCCCGCGATCCCGGTCGAGCATCAGTTCATCGTCACCGAACCTGACCCCGCGCTGGTCGAATGGCGCAAGACCAACGGCGAACACCCGGTGCTGCGCGATGCCGATGCCAAATGGTATGTGCGCGAGGAACGCGGCGGCTGGATCCTTGGCCCGTACGAGCGCGGCGCGCCCGCGCGGTTCGCCTATGGCGTGCCCGACAGCTTCCGCGCCGATCTGTTCCCGCTGGATCTGGACCGGATCGAGGCGGAATACATGTCGATGCTGCACCGCCTCCCCTCGAGCGAGACTGTGGGGCTGAAGGACGATTTCAACGGACCGATCTGCTACACACCCGATGGCAACCCGCTGGTCGGCCCTGCGCCGGGGCTGCGCAACATGTGGCTGGCCGAAGGCTTCAGCTTTGGCATCACGGCGGCGGGCGGGACCGGGCATTACCTGGCGCAGATGATGACCGAAGGCGAGGCAGAGATCGACATGGCCGCACTTGATCCGCGCCGCTTTGGCCCGTGGATCACGACGGAATATGCCGCGCGCAAGAATGAGGAATGCTACGACCACGTCTATGTCCTGCACCACCCCGATGAGGAACGCCCCGCCTGCCGGCCGCTGCGCACCGCGCCCGCCTATGACCGACAGAAGGCGCGCGGCGCGCAATTTGGCTGCGTGAACGGCTGGGAACGGCCGAATTACTTCGGCCCCGTGGACGCGCCCGACACGTTCGACCATGACACCCGTTCCTTCCGCCGGGGCGGTTGGTGGGAACATGCCGTGGCCGAGGCGCAGGCGATCCGGGGCGGCGTCGGCATGATCGACGCCACCGCCTTTACCAAACATATCGTGCGCGGGCCCGGCGCGACGGCGTTCCTCGACTGGTTCACCTGCAACAAATTGCCAAAGGTGGGCCGCATCAACCTGACCTATGCCCTGACTGCGCAAGGGACGACGCGCACCGAATACACAATCCTGCGCATGTCGGAAAATGAATACTACCTGATCAGCGCGGGTGCCTGGACGGCCTATGATTCCGACTTTCTGCGCAAAGCCGCCGAGGACCGGATGTCAGATTTTGGCTATGTGGACATCCACGATGTGACCACGCAATGGGGGGTTTTCGCACTCGCCGGGCCGAAATCGCGCGACCTGCTGGCCGCAGTCATCAAGGATTCCGACCCCGCAACTGCGCTTTGCAACAAGCGCTTCCCTTGGCTGTCGTGGCGCAACATCGAACTGGGCATGTGCCCGGTGCGCGCGGTGCGGGTGGCCTATACGGGCGAATTGGGGTGGGAATTGCATCACCCGATCGAGATGCAGAACTACCTGTTCGACCTGCTGATGGCGGCAGGCGCGCCGTTGGACCTGAAGCTGGTGGGTGCACGGGCACAGAACTGGCTGCGGCAAGAGAAATCCTACCGCGCCTTCGGCAACGAACTGGGCCGCGACGCGACACCGCTGGAGGCCGATCTGCCGCGCTTCGTCGATCTGGGCAAGGATTTCCACGGCAAGGACGCGATGCAGGCCACCGGCATCCGCAGCACCTGCGTCACGCTGTTGGTTGACGGCCCGAAAGACGCCGACCCCTGGGGGCGCGAGGCGCTGTATCTGGGCGACACGCGGGTGGGCCGCCTGACCTCGGGCGGGTATTCGGTGGCGTTCGGCAAATCGATCGGCATGGGCTATGTGCGGCCCGATCTTGCCGCGCCGGGCACGCAACTGATGGTGCGGATGCAGCGCACGCTCTGGCCCGCTGAGGTTGTCGCCGACAGCCCCTATGACCCCACAAACGCCCGCATCCGGCAAGACGGCTGACGCCACACCAAAGGGGCAGGCGCGATGCCTGCCCCTTTGGTCAGAATGCAGGTCGCGGGGGGACCAGACAGCGCCCCCGCAATCGCGATCAGATCTGTTTTTCGGGCATGAAAACCTTCAGCCCGTCCAGCGCCGGGCTGACCTTCAACTGGCAGGTCAGGCGCGAGCGTTCGGGATCGGGCGAGAAAGCGAAATCCAGCATATCTTCTTCCATCGCATCGCGCGGCGGCAGCTTGTCGATCCAGGCAGCATCGACATAGACATGGCAGGTGGAACAGGCGCAGGCGCCGCCGCAATCGGCCTCGATGCCGGGAATCGCATTGTCGCGCGCGCCCTCCATCACGGTCAGGCCATCGGGCACGTCCACGACATGCTCGGTTCCGTTAAATTCCACATAGGTAATCTTTGCCATTGTGACCTCTGTTGTTGTCGATCATCGCGCTACGCCGCCTATTATGCCGGACATAAGGCAGCGCAGGGGGTTTGACCAGCCGGGGCCACGGCAAAACCGGCAAAACATCGCCCGGATTGCGCCCTGTTTCTGCCGTAGTTGTTTACCATATAGAAACAATAGGTAACACTACTTGTGGTTGAGGTGAGTCGCGATGACAATGAGATACATCCCCCGTGCGACATGGCTGTCGGTGCCCCTGCTGGCGCTGGCGCTGTCGGCATGCCAGAATGTGGATGCCAACGGGCCGCAAGCCAGTCGCGCCGATACCGCCACCGCCCCGATCGACATGACACGCACCGCCGATGGTGCCTGCTGGGCCGGGGATGTGTTCGCGCATCCGATGACCGGGCCAGACGGCGCGCCGGGGCCGATGGAAGTCCAGATATTCGAAACCCCCTGCCCCGAGATGCTGACCCCCGAAGTGGTCGAGACGCTGCAACGGGCGCTGCAGGTGCGCGGCTACCATGCCGGGCCGGTCAGCGGCCAGATGGACGCCACCACCCGCGCTGCGGTCCACGCGTTCCAGCGCTCCGCAGGCATCGACACCGCCGTGCTGAGCGCCGACACCGCGCGCGACCTGGGCCTGATGCCTCACCGGCCCGAACCGCTGTAATCGCGCCCGCCACCGGGGCTGTCACGAAAAAAGGCCCCCACCGGGGGCCTTTTGCATGCCGAGGGTCTGGGGATGCCCGGCGCTTGGCGCTGTGCCAGCAGGCTGGCGCCTGCCGCAAAAGACGGGGCTTTTGCGACAGGCTGCATCCGCGTCGCGATCACTCTTCTTCGGCGACGGTCAGCGCGACAAAGCGCGGGTCACCGGCGCGACGCAACAGCAACAGGATGGACCTGCGCCCGGCCTCACGGGCTTCTTCCACCCGCGCGGTCAGGTCGCTGGCGCTGAGCACCGGCTGTTGCCCGGCCTCGGTGATGATGTCACCGGCGCGCACGCCCTTCTGCCAGGCCTCGGACATCTCGTCGATGTCGCGCACGAACAGCCCCTCGATCCCGTCGGTCAGGTCCAGTTCGGTGCGCAGCGCAGGCGTCACAGGTTCCAGCGTCAGGCCCATCATTTCGGACATGGCGGGCTCTTGCGGTGCGGCAGGACCGGTCGAACCGGCGGCTTCGGCCACTTCACGCTGCCCCAGCGTCACGCTGAGGGTGACTTCGTCGCCCTCGCGGAACACGACCACATCCACCGCGCGCCCGACACCGGCGTCGGCAACGCGGCGCACCAGATCGCGGGTGTCGGCAACCGGGCCGCCGTCGAATTCGACGATCACGTCGCCAGTCTGCACGCCGCCGTCGCGCGACGGGCCTTCCATCACATCGGTGACCAGCGCGCCGCGTTCGGCGTCCAGCCCCAGGGCTTCGGCCACGTCATTGGTCACGTTCTGGATGCGCACACCCAGCCAGCCGCGCCGCGTTTCGCCGAATTCGCGCAATTGGTCGACCACATCCGTGGCAACATTCGACGACATGGCAAAGCCGATACCGATGGAGCCGCCGGTGGGCGACAGGATCGCAGTGTTGATGCCGATCACCTGACCATCAAGGTTGAACAGCGGCCCGCCCGAATTGCCGCGGTTGATCGCCGCATCGGTCTGAATATAATCGTCATAATTGCCCTGCAGCGCACGGCCCCGGGCCGAAATGATCCCGGAAGAGACCGAAAAGCCCTGCCCCAGCGGGTTGCCCACGGCAAGAACCCAATCGCCCACGCGTGAGGCTTCGGCATCGCCGAAGGACACGAAGGGCAACGGTTCGTCATGTTCAACTTTCAGCAGCGCAATATCGGTCGCAGGGTCGGTGCCGACCAGCGTCGCGGGCAGCTCCAGCCCCGAGAAGAACTCGATATTGATCTCATCCGCGCCCTCGATAACGTGGTTGTTCGTCACCAGATAGCCATCGGCGGAAATCACGAAACCGGAACCCAGCGCCTGACTTTGACGCGGGCGCGGACGCTCGGGGCCGCCCTGGCCGGGGTTGTCGAAGAAGTCCTGGAAGAAATCCTCGAACGGTGAGCCTTCGGGCAGGCGGGGCATCTGATCGCTGCCCAACTGCGTCGCAACCGTGGTCGTGGTGGTGATGTTCACAACTGCCGGGCTGACCTGTTCCACCAGGTCGGCAAAGCTGTCCGGCCGGGATTGCGCCGAGACGTTCAGCACCTGCAGCAGCAGGAACGCCATTGTCAGGGCCAGAAGCCGACCCTGGCGGGCCACCATCAGCCTGTCAGTCTCGCTAATCGAAATTGCTAGTGCTTTCATCTTATTCTCCCGATTGTGCCTGAGCGTGTCAGAATAGCTGACACGCGGCGCGCGTCTGGACCATAGATAAGAGGTGCCAGGGCAAACGCAAAGGCCCGCGCGCAATTTCAACCTAAAGTGACTGCGGGGTGAATACCCGCGATTGCGCAGGGGCCGGGGGCGGCCAGAAACGCAACAAAACCACCAAATGATGCGGTCCAAATGGCAAAAGGGCCAGCCCGCAGGCCAGCCCCTTCGATAGATTGTTTCAGATCACGTCCAGAGCGCATGCGCCCAGCCTTGCCCCAAACCGTGGGGCCAGCGCGGCCGGGCATTCTGCGATCAGTTGCCGATCATGCCTTCCAGTTGCTCGACGACCGGCGGCTCTTCGCCCGGCGCGCGCGATGGCGTGGGCGGCGCGGTCGCGTCGGGATCTTCCTCGGCAAGGCGCGCGGCGGCGGCGGCGGTCTCCATGACCTCGTCGCTCATCCCGTCAGTGCGCAGGAAGTTGAAGAACTCGCTGTCCGGGCGCAGCACCATTGCGGTGTTGTCGCCGCGCAGCGCGGTCTCATAGGATTGCAGCGACCGGGTGAAGCTGAAGAACTCAGGATCGCGGGTGAAGGCTTCGGCATAGATCCGGTTGCGTTCGGCATCAGCCTCACCCCGGACGATTTCCGCGTCCCGACGGGCCGAGGATACCAGTTCCACCACGGTACGGTCGGAAAGCGCGCGCACACGCTGCGCGGCCTCATTCCCGCGCGCGATCTCATCGGCGGCTTCACGTTCACGTTCGGCGCGCATCCGCGCGAAAGTGGCGGCAAGGTTCTGTTCCGGCAGATCGGTACGGGTCAAGCGCACGTCGACCACGTCGACGCCCAGCGCCTCGGCCTCGTCGCGGGCCTGATCGCGGATCAGGTTCATCAGGCTGGTACGGTCTTCCGACAACACGGCGCCCGATGGGACAGAACCCAGCACTTCGCGGATGGCGGCGTTCATGATCCGCTCCATCCGGCCCTGCGCGGCCAGCACGCCTTCGGACCCGACAGCTTCGCGGAATTCGCGCACATCGGTAATGCGCCAGCGCATGAAGGCATCGACCACAAGGCGGCGGTCATCCAGCGGCGTGACCTCCAGCGGCGCGGTTTGCAGGCCCAGAATGCGCGCGTCATAGCGCACGACTTCCTGGACCAGCGGGATCTTGAAGCCCAGCCCGGGTTCGTTGATCTCTTGCTTGACCTGACCGAATTGCAGCACCAGCACGTTTTCACGTTCATCCACGACAAAGAGCGAGGACAGCAGGCCGACAACCAGAATGACGACGATGGGAATGGCTAATCCGAAACGTTTCATTGCGTTGTCCCCCGCGGCTGGCGACCCAGTTCATTCAGCGGCAGATAAGGCAGCACGCCCGTCCCGCTTTCCTGTCCGGTCACATTGTCCAGAATTGTCAGATTCATATCGCCCAGAACAGTCTCCATTGTTTCGAGATACATACGTTTGCGCGTCACTTCGGGCGCGTTCACATATTCGTTGTAGACCGCAACGAAGCGGCTTGCTTCACCCTCGGCATTGTTGACGACTTCGGCGCGGTACGCCTCGGCCTCTTCCAGCACCTGCGCGGATTCACCACGCGCGCCGGCCAGCACACGGTTGGCATAGGCATCGGCCAGACGTTGCAGACGGTCACGTTCCTGACGCGCGGCCTGCACTTCGCGGAAGCTGTCGATCACCTCTTCGGGCGGGTCGGCCTTGTCAAAGTTGATCCGGATGATGCTCACCCCGGATTCGTAGCTATCCAGCGTGCTTTGCGCGGCCTGCCGCAGATCGGCGGCAATCGCACCCCGGTCACGGTTCAGAATCGGCGAAAGTTCCGACCGGGCGATGATGTCGCGCATCGCGGATTCGGCGACGGCGCGCACGGTGTTGGCCGGGTCCGCCAGGTTGAACAGGAAGTTCGCCGGGTCCGAGATGTTCCAGACGACCTGGAATTCGATGTCCACCACAGCCTCATCCCGCGTCAGCATCAGCCCGCTGTCGAGCGCGCCGCGCCCGGTGCCGACCTCGGTCACACGTTCAGTGGTCACCTGCACGATTTCGTGGGTTACGACGGGCCATGGCGCGAAGTTCAGGCCCGGATTGCCGGTCGAGGAATACTGACCAAACAGCAGTTCGACCGAGCGTTCTTCAGGCCGGACCGTGTAAAAGGACGCAAAGGCCCACAACAGGGCCAGACCCGCCAGCCCCAGAAACGCGCCGCGTTTCGAGAAGCCAAAGCCGCCGCCGCCCGTGCCGCGACCATTATTACCGCCACCGCGGCCGCCCATGAGCACTTTCAACTGCTCCTGGCCTTTTTTCATGATCTGATCGATTTCAGGAATTTGCGGCCCGTCATCACCGGGGCCGCGTCCGCCCCCCCCTGATCCGCCGCGGTTTCCACCACCACCGCGATTACCTGAGCCTCCGCCCCAGGGACCCCCGTTGTTACCAGACATTCGGTCTCCACTTCGTGTTGTTCGTATTCAATCCGCTTACCCCTTAAAGTGGGGGCAAACTGCGTAAAATCAAGCTGGCCTGTATGCCGCGCTACTGTCCCGCCGACCTCAGGGGCGCCCGCATGGTGACCAGTTCTTCGGCCATGGTCGGATGCACCGCCATGGTGCGATCGAAATCTGCCTTGGTGGCGCCCATCCCGATGGCAATCGCCGCCAGTTGGATCATCTCACCCGCGCCATCTGCGACGATATGACAGCCCAGCACCTTGTCGGTCCGCTTGCAGACCAGCAGCTTCATCAGCACCCGGTCTTCGCGCCCTGCAAAGGCGCGGTGCATCGGCCTGAACGAGGCGCAATAGACATCGACGGGCCCGGCGGCGCTGGCGGCTTCCTCGCTCAGCCCGATGGTCCCGATTTCGGGCTGGGTGAACACAGCGCTGGCGATCAGCGCGTGATCGACCTTGCGCGGCGTGCCGCCAAACACCGTATCGGCGAAGGAATGCCCCTCGCGGATCGCGACCGGCGTCAGGTTCACCCGGTCGGTGACATCGCCCACCGCATAGACCGAAGGCACCGCCGTCTGGCTGTAATCGTCCACCGGGATCGCGCCATTGGCCGACAGCGTCAGCCCCAGTTCCTCCAGCCCCAGCCCGTCGCTGTTGGGAATGCGGCCGGTGGCAAAGATCACCGCGTCATATAGCGCCTCGTGGCCGGTGGTGGATTTCACCCAGGTTTGCCCGTCGCGCTTTTCCATCTCCAGGATATCGGCGCCGAGGTGCAGTTCCACCCCGTTGGCGATCATCGCATCCGAGACATGGCCGCGCACTTCCTCGTCAAAGCCGCGCAGGATCTGCGCACCCCGGTAGAATTGCGAGGTCTGCACACCCAGCCCGTTGAAGATACAGGCGAATTCGCTGGCGATATAGCCGCCGCCAATGATGAGCACCGATTCCGGCAGGCTCTGCATCAAGAAAACCTCGTTCGAGGTCATGCATCCCGCCTCGGCCCATTTATCGGGGATGAAGGCCCGCCCGCCGGTGGCGAGCAAGATGTGCTTGGCGCTGACTTCCTGCCCGTCGGCCAGCCGCACGGTATGCGGACCCGCCACCGTGGCGCGGCAGTCGAACAGCGTCACCCCGGCCTTTTCAAGGTTGGTGCGATAGATGCCTTCGAGGCGATCAAGCTCCCGGTGCATCCGCGTGCTGAAGGCGCGCCAGTCGAAAGCGTTGATCTGGGCATCCCAGCCATAGACATTCGCGTCATCCACCGCGCCGGGAAAGGCGCTGGCAAACACCATCAGCTTCTTTGGCACGCAGCCCCGGATGACGCAGGTGCCGCCCATGCGGTATTCCTCGGCCAGCGCCACCTTGGCGCCATGGCTGCCCGACGCGATGCGCGCCGCCCGGACACCGCCAGAGCCGCCGCCAATCACAAACAGATCATAGTCAAACGTCATGCCGCCCCTCAAATATCGCTGAAGATGTTGTCAGACCCGGCAAAGCTGATCTTGTCATGCGCCACCCGGCCCGTGGCAAGATCGCGGGTTTCGACCGCGCCATCGGCATGGCCTATCACCACCTTGTCGCAGATGTCGATGAAAAGCCCATTCTCGACCACACCGGGGATCTGGTTGAGCAGCGGCGCCAGCTGGCGCGGGTTGCCGATACGCCCCAGCGCAAGGTCCAGGATCAGGTTGCCCTCATCCGTGCGGAAGGGAATGTCCCCCGCCATGCGCAGGCTGATGTCGCTGCCCATCACATCCATGGTGGTCAGCAGTTCTTCGATCAGCGTGCGGGTGGCCTTCCAGCCAAAGCCGATCACCTCGACCGGCAGCGGGAAGGCGCCCAGCACTGCGACCTCTTTCATCGCATCGGTGATGACGATCATCTGATCCGACGCGGTGGCCACGATCTTTTCCTGCAGCAATGCGCCGCCGCCGCCCTTGATCAGGGTCAGGTCGACGTCAAATTCGTCCGCGCCATCAATGGTCAGGTCCAGCCAGCCCGCCTGTTCCAGCGTCACGACGCTGAGCCCGACCTGCCGCGCCAATTCACCCGTGCGGGTCGAGGTCGGCACGCCGGTGATGCGCAACCCCTCCTGGCGGACGCGTTCGCCAAGGCAACGCACCATCCAAGCGGCGGTCGACCCGGTACCGAGACCCACGCGCATCCCGTCTTGCACGAAATCCACGGCGCGGCGTGCCGCGGCGAATTTCGCGCGTTCGATCGGGGACAGTTCATCTGACATCGGCTTGTCCTTCGCAGGGGGCTTGCCGGGGGGGTTATAGGGAAAACCGGGGCCGGATTTAAGGGGTAATCGACACCCGCCGCCCGCTGCATCCTGTCGCGCGGCATCCTGCCCGGTGGCCATGGGGCAGGCCCGACGGCACTGCCCCGGGAAGGCGCCCCGTCAGCGTTGCACGCCGCGCAGATAGGCGGACAGTGCCACGATCTTTTCGGGCACCGGCCGTGTTACGCCCGCGCCGGTATCGACCCGCACCAGCGGCCCGGTCATCAGATCGCCCATCGGCGGCATGGTCCGCGCGCGTCCTGGCTGGCCCTGCGCGTAGCCGTCGATCTGGTCCAGCACTGCCGTCATGGGGAAGCTGCCCCCATTGCGCGTCGACAAAAGCGTCAGGTCCGGCCCCACCCCGCCGCGCGCATCGGTGCCATGGCACCCCGCACAGGAGGCATCGAACACCGCCCGCCCCGATTGGCTGGGCGCGGGCACGCAGCCCGCAAGGCCGGTTGCCGCGATCACGGCCAAGATCAGGGTTTTGCGCAACATGGCTTCAGACCTCTCATATACTTGTGGTTCGTGCCAGCCTGTCAGGGCTTGCCAGCGCGCGCCATGATCTGTGACAAGTACAGGGTGGCGCATGACGTGCCCATGCAACTTGGGGTTGATCTTGGGCGGGAAGCAACCGCCTTTGCGGGCAGTCGCCCGAAACCAAAGCGTCGAAGCCGCCTGTCAGGGGCCAGATAAGGGAATGCACCATGTTTCTGTCGGTGTTTGATGTGTTCAAGGTGGGGATCGGCCCTTCTTCCAGCCATACCATGGGGCCGATGGTGGCGGCGGGGCGGTTTCTGGACCGGCTGCGTACCTCGCCCTTCTCGGCGCATGGGGTGCGGGCGACGCTGCACGGATCGCTCGCCTTCACGGGCGCGGGACATGCGACCGACCGCGCGGTGAAGCTGGGCCTGTGCGGGTTCTTGCCCGAAAGCTACGAGGCCGAAGCCGCCGAAACCGCGCTGGCCGCGGTGCAAGACACCGGGCAGGTGACGCCTGCGGGCCTTAGCCCGCTGCGCTTCGATCCGGTCCGCGACCTGGTTTTCGACTACGGCCCGGCCCTGCCCGGCCACGCCAACGGCATGGTGCTTCAGGCCCGCGACGCGCAGGGCGATGTGGTCTTGCAAGAGACCTATTATTCCATCGGCGGCGGCTTCGTGCTGACCGACGCGGAACTGGCGCAGCGCGATGCGCCGCCCACAGGCCCTGCGGTACCCTATCCGTTCACCCGTGCAGCGGCGATGCTGGACATGGCGCGTGACAGCGGCAAAAGCATCGCCGAGATGAAGCGCGCGAATGAACTGACAGCCCGCAGCCCCGCCCAGCTTGACGCGGGAATCGCGCGGATCTGGCAGGTGATGCGCGATTGCATGGACCGGGGCATGGCCGCCGAGGGCGAGTTGCCCGGCGGCCTGCGCGTGCGCCGCCGCGCCTGCGCAATCCGCAGCGCGCTGGTGGCCGAGGCCGGGCGCAACCTGACCGCGCCGCATATCATCAACGACTGGATCAGCCTCTATGCCATGGCGGTGAACGAGGAAAACGCGGCAGGCGGGCAGGTCGTCACCGCGCCCACCAACGGCGCGGCGGGCGTGGTGCCCGCCACCATCCGCTACTGGCTGGACCATGTGCCGGGCGCCGCGCCCGCGCGGGTGGAAGAATTCTTGCTGACCGCCGCCGCCATCGGTGGGCTGATCAAGCATAACGCCAGCATCTCTGGCGCGGAATGCGGCTGTCAGGCCGAAGTCGGCAGTGCCGCCGCCATGGCCGCCGCAGGGTTCTGCGCCGTGCTGGGCGGCAGCCCCGCGCAGGTGGAAAACGCCGCCGAAATCGCGTTGGAGCATCATCTGGGCATGACCTGCGACCCGGTGCGCGGGCTGGTGCAGGTCCCTTGTATCGAACGGAACGGCCTGGGCGCGATCAAGGCGGTATCCGCCGCCAGCCTGGCGCTGCGCGGTGACGGGGCGCATTTCATGCCGCTGGACAATTGCATCGAAGCGATGCGCCAGACCGGGGCGGATATGTCCGAAAAGTACAAGGAAACCGCGCTGGGCGGGCTGGCGGTGAATGTGCCGAACTGCTGACGGGCGCGCGCGGCACCCTTGGCGCACGGGCTTGCCGGCGCTGGTCTATTCCCACCCCGGCGCGGCGCGCAGTGCGTCCAGCACCGTCGGCAGCGCCACGCGGGGCAAGATAACCAGCATCCCGGGGCGCTCAAACGTCACTTCAACCGATTCTGCCGCCACCTCGTTCGACGTGCCGCTGATTCCATCGGGGGCAAAGCGCAGCCCGCCGATCTCCCACCGCAGGCCCCGGCTGTGCCCGCTGACCGCCGCCATCGGGAACAGCGAGAAACGCGACCCCACCGCCAGATTCAGCGCCAGCGCGGGCGGGGCCAGAAAGCACAGGTCCGGCCCACCCAGCACGATCACCCGCCGCCCCGGATGCAGCGCCAGCGTGTTGAACGCCGCCAGCGTGTGATCCAGCCGCGCCCCGGTGAACCCGACCGCCAGGATGAAAGGCGCCGCAACCGACCGCAGACATTTGGAAAAATCGGTGCTGTCCTGCTCGGCAATCGGGAACAAGGCCCCCTCGGGCAGGGCCGCCTTTGCCGCCGCCGAGATCGAATCAAAATCGCCGATCACCGCGCGCGGGCGCAGCCCGAAGCGCAGCGCCACATCCGCCCCACCGTCCGCCGCGACAACCTCTGGGGCGAAACGCAGGGCGTCGTGCAGTGTCTCTGCATCGGTTTCCCCGCCGCCGATCAACGTGACGCCGGTGTTTGATTGGACAATTTGCGTCATTCGTATACTTTCTGAAATAAGGCAGTGTCCCAGGTCCGGGGCCATAATCCGATCACGAAATTACCCCTATCTGACCATTCAAACGCACAGCTATCAGGTATTGTCACATGGTGAAGCTTAGAAGAGGCGCGTAACAGATGGTTGGTCAAAGCAAAATCCTGACGGTGTCCTATGGCACATTCTCCTGCACGCTGGAGGGCTTTGAACAACCCTTTTCCACGATGCAGGCGATTGCAGAGTATTTTCGCGACCTCGCATCCAAGGACCGGTATTTCGGCGCCGAGCCGCCGACGCCCGATGCCGAAATGCTGCATCGCATCGCCGAGCGCGAGATCAAGCGCCGTGTGAATGCCAAGATCGAGGACAACAGCGTCGTCCTCAGCCCCTATGATGAGCCCTGGGACGAAACGCCGGCGCAGCAGGCCATCAGCGCGCCCAAGGCCCGCGTCACGCCACCCCATGCCGAGGTACAGCCCGCACCCCGCGCCGCGCCGCGCGCCAAGGACGATGCCAGCGCCAAAACCGCGCCCAGCGCCACCCTCAACAGCAATGGCCCCAACAATTCCGGCACCAGCAATTCGGGCCCCAGCAATTCCGGCCCCAGCAATTTGGGCCCCAGCAATTTGGGCCCGCGTGCCAGGGCCACGGCCGCCATCCAGGATGCAGCGCCGCAGCCCCCCGTCACAGAGCCCGTCGTTACGCAGCCTGTCGCAACGCAGGTCGTTGAGACACAGGCCATTGAGACACAGGCCATTGAGACACGGGCCGTTAAAGCGTCAGTCGCTGAAACGCAGAATGGCCTCGATCAGACCGACGACACACCGCCCTCCCTCGCCGCGCCCCCGGCCAGTGCTTTGGCCCGTGGTATCGCCAGTGACGCCCGGCCCAACCGCGCGGGCCCCGCTGCGGATGATGTGCAGCCGACGGTGCAGCCCGCCGACCCCGCGCCGCAGGGCATCACCGGGGATGATGGCGTTTCCGCCAAACTTCTGCGCATCCGCGCCGCAGTCGCACAGGCCCGGCAATCCGCCCCTGCCCCAGCCACGGCAAAACCCTTGCCCGAAGGCTTCTCGCTGCGCGAAAACACCCAGACCGCCGCCCGCGCAACCGACGCCCAGACCGCCGAACGCGCAGCCGCCCAAAAGGCCCAAGCCGAGCGCGAAGCCGCCGAAAAAGCACGCGCCGAGGCTGAGAAAGCCGCAGCCGAACGTGCAGCAGCCCAAAAGGCCCAAGCCGAACGCGAAGCCGCCGAGAAAGCACGCGCCGAGGCAGAAGCCGCAGCAGAACGTGCAGCCGCACAGAAGGCCCAAGCCGAACGCGAAGCTGCCGAGAAAGCACGCGCCGAAGCGGAAGCCGCAGCCGAACGCGCAGCCGCGCAGAAGGCCCAAGCCGAGCGTGAAGCTGCAGAGAAAGCACGCGCCGAGGCAGAAGCCGCAGCCGAACGTGCCGCCCAAAAGGCACAAGCCGAGCGCGAAGCTGCCGAGAAAGCACGCGCCGAGGCGGAAGCCGCAGCAGAACGCGAAGCCGCGCAGAAGGCACAAGCCGAGCGCGAAGCTGCCGAGAAAGCACGCGCCGAAGCGGAAGCCGCAGCCGAACGTGCCGCCGCGCAGAAGGCCCAAGCCGAACGCGAAGCCGCCGAGAAAGCACGCGCCGAAGCGGAAGCCGCAGCCGAACGTGCAGCCGCCCAAAAGGCCCAAGCCGAACGCGAGGCTGCCGAGAAAGCACGCGCCGAGGCTGAGAAAGCCGCAGCCGAACGCGCCGCAGCCCAAAAGGCCCAAGCCGAGCGCGAAGCCGCCGAGAAAGCACGCGCCGAGGCAGAAGCCGCAGCCGAACGTGCAGCCGCCCAAAAGGCCCAAGCCGAGCGTGAAGCTGCAGAGAAAGCACGCGCCGAGGCTGAGAAAGCCTCAGCAGAACGTGCAGCCGCCCAAAAGGCCCAAGCCGAGCGTGAAGCCGCCGAGAAAGCACGCGCCGAGGCTGAGAAAGCCTCAGCAGAACGTGCAGCCGCCCAAAAGGCCCAAGCCGAACGCGAAGCCGCCGAGAAAGCACGCGCCGAAGCGGAAGCCGCAGCCGAACGCGCCGCAGCCCAAAAGGCCCAAGCCGAGCGTGAAGCCGCCGAGAAAGCCCGCGCCGAGGCGGAAGCCGCCAAGCAGGCGCAGATCGACGCTGACAGCGGGCTCGCGGATGAAGAGGATGACGACGCCCCCGTGGCGCCGGGCAACACCGCCCGCAGCGATGAGGTCCGCGCCGCCGAGGAATTTGCCCGCGAACAGACTGCGCGCCGGGCGGCCCGCCAGCAGACCACGGACGCAAGTCCCCGCAGCCTGCCGGACGCTGGGACAGAAACCCCCGCGCCTATCGGAACAGGTCGTCAAACCGACGCGCCCGATGACAGCGCCTTCGACAAGGCGCAGGCCGCCGCGCTGGCCGAGATCGCAGCCGGGGATGACGCCCGCGTCAACAAGATGCGCGCGCTGCTGGCCCGCGCGTCCCAGCCGGGCACGCCTTCAGGCGGTCTTGATGTGCCGATCCGCGTCGCGCCGGTGAATGCCGCAAAAGCCGCCGAACTGGCCGGCGCGCGGATCACCGACCCGACCCACCTGCCCATGACCGAAGAACTGTCGGATGAGGACGCGCCCGCACAGGGGGTTTCCGCAGCTGTCGCAGCGGCTGTCATGGCGGAGGGTGCCAATGCCGAACCCGCTGCGGCGTATCTGCGTCACAGCGACCCGCGCGACATCCGACTGACCACCAATCTGGACGACGCCGACGCGACATTTGCTGATGACACAACCGATGCGCTGGACCGTGCGATGGAACGCATGGCCGCCGCCCCCAATGCGGCGCGCGCGTCCGATCAACACGATGCCACTGCAGAAGTACGCGCCACCGACGCCGCCTTGGCAGACGATGCCGCCCGCGCCATCGATGGCGCCCCCGCGCTGGACGATCGGGCGTTTGACGATCAGGCCTTTGACGGGCCGATCCACGACCGCGACATGCAAGACGCCCAGATCCAGCCTGAATCCGCGCCCGAATTCGAGCCGGAAATCGTCCTGCCCTCGGCGCAGGACATCCGCGCGCAGGTACGCGCCTTCTTGGGCACGACGGGCCTCGATCAGACGCAAGAAGCCGAACTGGTCGGCGAGTTGACCGAAGTCGAACAAGCCGCCGCCGTGCTGCGCGCCACCCGTGCGCGGGGCCGGGTCCGGCTTCAGGGCGCGGCCGATGAAACGGCCGTGAACCGCCTGCTGCAACAGACCGACACGCAGCTGCAAGGCCCCGAATCGCAGCGCCGCCGCTCGACCATCGCGCAGCTGAAAGCCGCCGTCGCCGCCGCCCGCGCCGATGAACGGGTGGACGGCCCGCGTCGCCCCGAACTGGCCGAGGCCCGCGTGATGACCAAGTATCGCGCCGATCTGGAAACCACGGTCAACCCGCGCAAGCCAGAACCCGAACCCGCGCCGCAAGAACCCGCGCGCCCGCAACGGCCCGCCAGTGTGGACCGCCCCACCCATACCCGCCCGGTAATGGCACAAGCGCCGCTGATGCTGGTGTCGGAACTGCGCATAGACAAGCCAGGTGCGGCACAGCCCGCCGAACCGACGGCTGCGCGAACTGCCGCGCCGGGCCCGGTCACGCCGGTGCGTCCGCGCCGCGTCGCACTCAGCGCGCTGGCCGAAGTCGACACCTATGACGAATCCGACACGCCACCCGCGCCAGCGGTGCCGCGTTTTTCGCAATTTGCCGCCCAGCTGGACACCCCGACGCTGTACGACCGGATGGAAGCCGCTGCCGTCTACACCGCCCGGATCGAGGGGCGCAGACAATTCGGCCGCGCGCAACTGATGCACCACGTGCTGGAACTGTCCGACGTGCAAAGCTCCAACCGCGAGGATGTGCTGCGCGCCTTCGGCTCGCTTCTGCGCAAGGGGCGGATCGGCAAGGTGGAACAGGGGATCTACGAATTGCGCCCCGGCTCACAATACGATGGCGCTGCGGCGCAGTTTCTGAACTGAGCGCCCACGCACCACGTAAACGCACCCCGCCCACGTACACGCACAGGCACAGGCAAATCCTTTCCGTCACATCGCCCAAGGCCCGGACACGCCCTGTCCGGGCCTTGGGCCATTCCGGCGATGGTCCAATCCACACAGGGCCATTTGGCACACAGGGCCATTTGGAATGGCGCCAACAAAAAGGCCGCCAATACCAAGGGGCAAAGCCCGATAGCGCCAGTCTCCATAGACCCAACCCCGATACGAACCGCCGCCGCTTAGCCCCGGTCCAGCTGGAAGGCATCGACCAACTCGCCCACCAGCGGGTTGGGAAAGCGGCGGCGCAAGGTGACGGCAAAGAACCGCTCGGATATGCCGTCCAGCCGCGCAAGTTCCACCAGCGCACCGCTGGCCAGCTCATCGCGCACCACGATGGGCGGGATCACGGCCAGCCCGGCATGGGCGCGGGTCAGCAGACGCAGCATCGCCATGTCATCGGCCTCGGCGGCGATGCGCGGCGTCAGGCCCAGCCGTTCGACCAGCGCATCGAAGGACGCGCGCAACGACGATTCCGGTGTTGGCAGGATCAGCGGCTCGTGCCCCAACAGATCAGCCAGCCCCCGCCCCATCAGATCATGTCGGGCGGGACCGATCAGACTGACCGGCTGTTCAGACAGGTCATGCACCAGAAAGGGGCTGGCGGCGTCGCGTGCGGGCACAAGGTTGGTCAGCACCACATCCAGCGACAGCGCCTCTAACGCAGGCAGCAGCACCCGCTGCGAGCCCGAGCGCAAAACGACCTCGACCCCCGCCCGCCCGATCAACGGCTCCAGAAACGCCATCTGAAAGTTGCGCGACAGCGTGCCCAGCGCGCCCACCCGCAAGGCCCGCCGCGCCCCGCCCGGATCGCGCAGCGTCGCGGTCAGGTCCGACGCGGTGCGGAAAATCGCCTCGGCATGGTCCAACGCGATGCGCCCGGCCTCGGTCAGCACCAGCCCGCGCCCGCGCCGGTCGAACAGATCATGGCCCAGCGCCCCCTCTAACGCCTTGATCTGCGTCGATAACGCGGATTGCGACAGGTTCAGGTCGCGCGCCGCACCGATCAGCGTGCCATTGCGCGCCACCGCATGAAACAGCCGCAGATGATGCAGGTTCAGGATTGCCATTCTTCTACTATACAGAACGGTTTGGCGAATAATATGTAATTTTTTAATCTTCAGCGATCCGTTATCCGGGGCCAGTCCTGACCCATGCAAAGGTGCCCCGATGTCCGATCTGTTCCCCGTCACCGCCCTTGGCCCTGTTGTCTTGCTGGGCGCAGCCGCTGTCGCGCTGGCACGGCCGGGCCCGCGCCCGGGCGCCTTCCCCAAACTGGCCGAGGGCGCGGCGCTGACCGCCTTCGCGCTGGCCCTTGCGGGGCTGATGCAATTCCTGTTCGCGGGCCCCGCGCAACTGACGCTGGCGCAAGGCCCGCTGGCGCTGATCCTGCGCGCCGATGCGGTATCGGCCACCATGGCGCTGCTGGTAGGCTTCATCGGCTGGATCGTGATGCGCTATGCCCGCAGCTATCTGGACGGGTCGGCGCGGGAAGGCACGTTTCATGGCCAGATGCTGGCGACGCTGGCCGCGGTGCTGGTGCTGGTGCAGGCGGGCAGCCTGCTGGTGCTGATCCTGGCCTTTGTGGCCGTTGGCACCGGGGTGCGCCACCTCTTGCTGTTCTATCCTGACCGCCCCGCCGCCCGCCGCGCCGCGACCAAGTTCGCCTGGGTCTGGCATGCGGGTGACGCGGCGCTGATCCTTGCCGCCGCGCTGTTGCTTCTGGCCTTCGGCACCGGCGACCTGGCACAGATCACGGCGGCGGCGGGCGCGGGGCTGCCGATTGCCGCACATATCGCCGTGGCGCTGGTGGTGCTGGCGGCGGCACTGAAAACCGCCACCTTCCCGCTTCACGGCTGGCTGACCGAGGTGATGGAGGCCCCGACCCCGGTTTCTGCCCTGCTGCATGCGGGCATCATCAACGCAGGCGGCGTGCTGCTGATCACCCTGTCACCGCTGATGCAGGCCAGCCCCGGCGCGATGGCCGCGCTGGTGATGGTGGGCGGGCTGACGGCGCTGTTCGGTGCGGTGGTCATGCTGACGCAAAGCGCGGTGAAAACCGCGCTGGCATGGTCCACCGTATCGCAGATGGGCTTCATGCTGCTGCAATGCGGGCTGGGGCTGTGGCCATTGGCGCTGCTGCACATCGTGGCGCATTCGATGTACAAGGCGCATGCGTTCCTGTCCTCGGGCGGGGCCATCACGGCGGTGGGCGACCTGCGCCGCCCCGGCCCGATCGCGGTGCCCGACGTGGCCGCAGTGGCGCGTGCCTTCGCGCTGGCCCTGGCGCTCTACGGCGTGGTGGCGCTGGGTTTCACGCTGATTGCAGGGTCAAAAACCCCGCAGGCGCTGGCGCTGGGGGGGATCTTGATCTTCGGCGTGGCGTATCTGGTGGCGCAGGGGTTGGCCGATGCCGCCCCCGTGGCGCTGATGCGGCGGGTCGGGCTGGCCTCGATCGGCGCGGCGCTGGCCTATTTCGGCTTTCAGCAAATCGCGGGGGTGTTGTGGGCTGACCTGCCCGCTGCCCCCACCGCCGGGCCGCTGGAATGGGCGCTGATCGTGCTGACGGTCCTGTCCTTCGGGCTGGTCGCGGTGGCGCAGGCGCTTTTCCCGCTGTGGGCGCATCACCCGGCGATGACCGGACTGCGGGTGCACCTGGCCAATGGCCTCTACCTCAACGCGGCACTCGACCGGCTGATCGGCGGGTTCCGACGCACGCGCACCGATTGAGGCGCGCGGCATTGATCCGCCACATGCCCGCGCCGCGACCGTCCGGCCCCCATATTCCTGCAAAAATCCCTGAAGCAAAGAGATCCGCGATGTTCAACTACCCCACCCCACCGGCCCCGCCCGCGCATGGCATCCTTGACGCGGCCCGCGCCGCGCTGCGCGCCATCCCCCCGGCCTTTCCGCTGGATGCGACGGTCGCGGTCAACCCCTTCCTCGGCCAGACGCACGAGGGGCTTGCCACCGCCGCCGCCCGGCTGGCCCGCGTGGCAGGCGCCGACCTGATGCGCCCGCGCGCGGATTTTGCCACGGCCATCGCCGCAGGCAGCATCACCGATGCCGACCTGTCGGCGGCGCTGCACCGACATGCCGGCCCCCACAAACCCCACGACCTTGCCGCGCTGAAGGCGGGGGCCATCGCCCCACGCCCCGCACCCAAGGCCCTGCCCACGCTGGCCGACCTTGCCGCCGACGCCACCGGCACCGACTGGCCGTCGGTCATCGCGCGCACCTTCGGCCTTTGGGCTGCGGGGCATTTCGACCGGGGGCAGGCGCTGTGGTCACCCGCGCCGGGGCGGCCCGCCTACAGCGCGTGGCAGGGCTGGGCCAGCCGCGATCTGACGCCGGAAATCGCCGGGCTGCGCGGCTTTTGCGCCCATGTGGGCGACGCCCCCGACACTGCCGACCGCGCCATCCTGCGCGCCGTGCGCAGCCTGGGCATCCATCATGACGCCGCCGAAACCACCTTTCACCGCCTGCTGATGGACCTTGGCGGCTGGGCGCAGCATGCGCGCTGGCTGCTGTGGCAGGCCGAACTGTCGGGCGGCAGCGATGACACGCTGGCCGATCTGCTGGCGATCCGGCTGGTCTGGGAAGAGGCGCTGTTGATCCACGCTGCCAAGGTCGGCCCCGGGGTCGCCGCCAACTGGCAGGCCACCCTTGCCGCCCATGCCGCCCCCGTGACCCCCGGCGCCGACCATGTGCTGGACGCGATCTTGCAAGACGCGGCAGAGCGCGCGCATCAACGCCAACTGGCGGGCCACCTGACGCAGGCCGCATCCGCGCCAGCGGCGACCGCCGCGCGCCCGACACTTCAGGCTGCGTTTTGCATCGACGTACGCTCGGAACCCTTCCGCCGCGCGCTGGAATCGCAAGACGCAGGCATCGCCACGCTTGGCTTCGCGGGGTTCTTCGGCCTGCCCGTCGCGCACCGGCCGCAAGGCACCGATCTGGCGCAGGCGCATCTGCCCGCGCTTTTGCGCCCCGCCCTCAACGCATGCAGCCACGCCGACCCGCAGACCGAACAGGCCAGCCGCATCAAGGCCCGCGCCACCCGCGCCTGGGGCCGCTTCCGGCAAGCGGCGGTGTCCTCCTTCGCCTTTGTCGAGGCAGCAGGCCCCGCCTATGGCTGGAAACTGGTGCAGGACGCGCTGCCCGCACCAAAGGCCGCCGCCCCCTCGGCGGCATCATCTGCGGCCCCGCGGTTCGAGCATCCGCTCAACCCCGATCAAAAGGCCGATACCGCCGCCGCCGTGCTGCGCGCCATGAGCTTTACCCAAGGGCATGCCCGGCTGGTCTTGCTGCTGGGCCATGGCGCCGGGATGACCAACAACCCGCACCACAGCGCCTATCAATGCGGCGCCTGCGGCGGGCAAAGCGGCGAAGTCTCGGCCCGGCTGCTGGCCGGGCTGCTGAACGATCCAGAGGCCCGCGCAGGGCTGAAGGCACGCGGCACCCCCCTGCCCAATGACACGCTGTTCGTGGCGGGGCTGCATGACACGACAACCGATGCGGTGACGCTCTATGCCGATGCGCCTGCGGCCAGCCATGCCAGCGACCTTGAACAGGCGCGCGGATGGCTGGCCCGCGCGGGGCAGCTTGCGCGGGTCGCGCGGGCCGCGCAACTGCCGGGGGCGGCGCCTGAAACCCTTGCCGCCCGGGCGCGCAACTGGGCCGAAATCCGGCCCGAATGGGGGCTGGCGGGCTGCGCCGCCTTCATCGCCGCACCGCGCGCGCAGACCGCCGCCGCCGACCTTCAGGGCCGCGCCTTCCTGCACAGCTACGACTGGCGGGCCGATCGGGACTTTGCCACGCTGGACCTGATCTTGACCGCGCCGGTGGTCGTAGCAAGCTGGATCAGCCTGCAATACTACGGCTCTGCGGTGGCGCCCGCCGTCTTTGGCGGCGGCAACAAGCTGATCCACAATGTCGTGGGCGGTATCGGCGTGGTGCAGGGCAACGGCGGCATCCTGCGCCCCGGTCTGCCCTGGCAATCGGTGCACGACGGCGCGCGGCTGGTTCACGAGCCCCTGCGGCTGTCGGTCCTGATTGACGCGCCACAAGACGCGATCAGCGCCGTTCTGGCCCGCCACGCAGAGGTGCGCGCCCTGTTCGACAACGGCTGGCTGCACCTCTTCGCGCTGGACGGGGGGCGGATCACCGCGCGCTACCATTCCGACGGCACATGGGAGGGGGCGGCGACGCAGGAACTGGCCGCCTGACGGGGCGCGGAGGCGGGCTCCTCCCTTCCCGGCATCCAACGCCGCAACCGGGGGGGGGAAGGTGCCGCGCCGCCCAGCCCCAAACCACGCCCAGCCCGAACCACGCCCAGCCCAAACCAAGGCCAGCCCGAACCGCGCCCTACCCTGAACCGCGCCCTACCCTGAACCGTCCGAGAAATCGAAACTCTCCAACCGTTGCGCCCGCCGGGTCGTCTTCTCGCTGGAGATCTTGATGTCGCGCAGATCGCCCTGCACCTGCCCGAAATGGCTGTCCAGCTTGTCCACCCGTTCGGACAACCGCCGCAGATCGTCCAGCAACAACCCAAGCTCGCGCCGCACCGCGCCCGCCTGTTCGCGCATCCGCGCGTCGCGCAAGATACCGCGCAGCGTGTTCAGCGTGGCCATGCAGGTGGTGGGCGATACGATCCAGACGTGGGCGGCGAAACCCTCGCGCACCAGTTCGGGAAAATTGCTGTGCAACTCGGCATAGACCGCCTCGGAGGGCAGGAACATCAGCGCGCCGTCGCCGGTCTCGCCCTTGATGATATACCGCTCGGCAATCGCCCTGATATGCAGGCGCACCGACTGGCGGAAGGCGCGCGTCGCCTCCAGCGTTTGGGCGTCAGTGTCCGCGCGGCGCAGGGCCTCATAGGCCTCCAGCGGGAATTTCGCGTCGATCACCAGGGGGCCGGGCGGCAGCGGCATGTGCACCAGGCAATCGGCCCGCCGCCCGTTCGACAGCGTGGCCTGCATGGTGAAGGCATCGGCGGGCAGCGCCTTGCCCACCAGATCATGCAACTGGATCTCGCCAAAAGCACCGCGCGCCTGCTTGTTCGACAAGATATCTTGCAAGGACAACACGTTGCCCGAAAGCTTCTCGATATTGGCCTGCGCGCGGTCAATCGCCTCCAACCGCTGTTGCAGCGCGCCCAATGACTGCGCGGTGCGGATCGAACTGCCGTCCAGCGCGGTGCCCATCCTGGTGCCCACTTCAGACAGCCGCTGTTCGACCACATGCAGCATATGCGCCTGCGCCTTGGCCTGCGCGTCGGACACATGATGCAGGCCGCCCGCCAGATGCTGTTGCCCGTCCGACAGCGCCTGGATCGTGCCGCCCATCTGGTTGACCTGCCAGGCCAGCGGCTCTACCGACCGGGCCGTGCGCGCAACCGCGCGCAAGATCAGCACCACCGCCAGCAGCAAAACGGCCCCGAAAAGGACCGCGATGACCATGGGATCATCCAGCGCATAGGTCCGGCCCGCAACGTCGATCATCGGCGGCCGAACAGCTTTTCGATATCGGCAAGGCTCAGCGCGACATAGGTCGGGCGGCCGTGGTTGCACTGGCCGGAATGCGGCGTCGCTTCCATCTCGCGCAGCAGCGCGTTCATCTCATCCGCCCGCATCTGCCGCCCCGACCGGACAGAGCCGTGGCAGGCCATGCGCGACAGCACCGCCTCCAGCCGCGCCTGCACCAACTGGCTGTCGCCCAGATCGGCCAATTCATCCGACACATCGCGGATCAGCGCGGCGGCGTTGACCACGCCCAGCGGCGCAGGCGTTTCGCGCACCGCCACCGCAGTGCCGCCGAATGGTTCCACCACCAGCCCCAGCCGCGCCAGCGCCTCGGCATGCTCCAACAGCCGCGCGGCCTCGGTCGCGGACATATCCACGATCTCGGGGATCAGCAGCGCCTGCGAGGGCACACCCTGCGCGCCCATCTGGCGTTTGAGGCGCTCATAAACCAGCCGCTCATGCGCCGCATGTTGATCGACAATCACGATACCATCGGCCGTCTGGGCGATGATGTAATTCTCATGCACCTGCGCGCGCGCCGCGCCCAGCGGCGCATCGGTCGCGCCCATATCTGCCACTTCTTGCCGCGCGGCGGGGGCGAAACCATTGAAAGCCGCAGCGCCATCGGCGAAACCCGGGGCCTCGGCAGCGCCCCGTGCTGCCCGATCCGGTGCGGCCCAATCCGGTGCGGCCCAGTCCTGCGGGGCCTGCCCCTGATGGGCGGCCCGCAAAACGCCCTGCGCCGGGCGGTGGTCCATCTGATAGACCCGCGCCGCACCACCGCCATGCCCCTCAGGCCGCATCGCGCCCAACGTCGCATCCCCCACGGTCGAGGATGCCCGGTGCCCCGCGCCCGCCAGCGCATGCCGCAGCCCGCTGACGATCAGCCCGCGCACCAGCCCGGGGTCGCGGAACCGCACCTCGGCCTTGGCGGGGTGGACGTTCACATCCACCAGTTGCGGGTCGCAATCGATGAACAGCGCCGCCGCCGGGTGCCGGTCGCGCGACAGGAAATCCATATAGGCGGCGCGCAGCGCCCCTGTCAGCATCTTGTCCCGCACCGGACGCCCGTTGACGAACAGATACTGCGTCACCGCCGCCCCGCGCGAATAGGTCGGCAGCGCGGCATAGCCGGTCATGCGATGCCCCTCACGCTCGGCATCGATCCACAGGGCATTGTCGATGAAATCGCGCCCGATGATCCGACCGAGCCGCCCGGCCAGCGCATCAAACAGCGTGCCTTGCTCCCCATCCACGCGGAAGATCACCCGCGCGCCGCCGTCCGACACATCGGTCAGGCTGAAACTGACGGCGGGTTCGGCCATGGCCAGCCGCCGCAGCGTGTCGGCAATCGCCTGCGCTTCGGCCCGGTCCGACCGCATGAATTTCAGCCGCGCGGGCGTGGCATAGAACAGATCGCGCAATTCGACCATCGTGCCACGCGACAACGCCGCAGGCACCACCGGATCGACGCGCCCGCCGCTGACACACAGCCGCGCCGCCTCATACCCCTGCGCGCGCGAGGTAAGGGTCAACCGCCCGACAGCGCCAAGACTGGGCAGCGCCTCGCCGCGAAACCCGAACGAGCGGATGTTGAGCAGGTCTGACCCGTCAATCTTCGATGTCGCATGCCGCGACAGCGCCAGCGGCAGATCGTCGGGCGCCATGCCATGCCCGTCATCGCTGACGCGGATCAGGGTCTTGCCGCCATCGGCATAGGCCACATCGACCCGCCGCGCGCCCGCATCAAGCGCGTTTTCCACCAGTTCCTTGACGGCAGAGGCCGCACGCTCCACCACCTCGCCCGCCGCGATGCGATTCGCGGCGGCTTCATCCAACTGGCGGATAGCGGGGCGTATGTTGGGGTCCAGATGCGTCATGCTACCAGCAATAGCATGCCCCCAAAGGCGCGCCAAGCGTTAGCGCGGGCCAGGCCGGTGTTGTCCACAGCAAACCCGCGCTTTGATTATTGCACCGCGCCCGCGTCCAACCCGTCAGGCTGGCCCACCACCACGAAATGCAGCGCATCAGCGTCCATCAGGTCACCCGCCACGCGGGCCATGTCTTCCACCGTCAGCGCATCGATCAGGTCATTGCGATAGTTCACATAATCAATGTCGAAGCCCTGAAACTGCATGCTCGACAGCACGCCCGCAATCGAAAGATTGCCGTCAAAGCGCAGCGGATAGGCCCCGGTCAGATAGGTCTGCACGCGGCTCAACTCTTGCTCTGAAATACCGTTTTGCGCCACATCTGCCCATTCCGAGCGCAACAGCTCGATCGCCTGCGCAGCGCGGGCATTCTCGGTCGACATGCGGCCCTGATAGGTCTCGCCCAGATCGGCGGTGGCCAGAAACGCGCCGACACCGTAGGTCAGGCCGCGCTCCTCGCGCAGACTGGTCATCAGGCGGGTGCCGAACCGCCCGCCGCCGAACACTTCGTTCAGCACATAGGCGGCCAGAAAATCCGGGTCATCGCGGGCAATCCCGTCATGGCCAAAGGCGATGACCGATTGCGGCCCGTCGAACGGCACCAATGTGATGCCCGGCGACAGGTCATACGTGGCCCGCCCCGGCAGCGGCGCGCCTTCCTCCGGCAGATCGCCCAGCAGATCATCCAGCAACGTGCCCAGCGCCTGCGCCGAGATATCGCCCGCCGCCCCCACGAACACCCGGTCCCGCGCCAGCGCGCCCTGATGCGCCGCAACCAGATCGTCGCGGGTCAACGCGGCGACGGTCTCGGGCGTGCCATCGGCGCTGCGCGCGTAAGGGTGGTCGCCATAGGCAAGGTCCGCGAACCGGCGCGAGGCGATGGCATTGGGGCTCACCGCATCTTGCCGCAGCCCGGCCAGCGCCTGCGCGCGCACCCGTTCAATCGCATCTTCGTCGAATCGCGGCTGGGTCAAAGCCTGCCGCAGCAGCGCCACCGCTTCATCGCGGTTTTCGGTCAGGAACCTGGCCGAGATACTGACCGTATCGCGCCCCGCCGTGACCCGCATTTCCAGCGCCAACTCTTCGGCGGCCGCCGCGAATTCCTGGGCATCCAGATCGCCCGCGCCCTCGTTCAACAGGCCCGCCATCAGCGCGACGGCCCCGGCATTCTGCGCGCCTTCAATATTCGCGCCACCCCGAAACGTCAGATCCAGCGCGGTGAAGGGGATCGAGGGTTCTTCGGCCAGCCACGCTGTTACGCCGCCCGCCGAGGTCACCGGCGTGATGTCGATTTGCGCGCGCGCGGGCAGCGCCAGCCAGATCAGGGTCAGCGGAACGGTCAGGACCAGGCGGATCATTGCGTCACCTCTTCAGACATTGCGGGTTGGGCGTCGATGTTTGCAGCCGCGCCAGCGTCGGGGGCCGGGTCAGGCGCTGCTGTATCCTGCGCCGAATCCTGCGCGGCATCAGCCGCCTCCGGAGCCATTGCCTCCGGCACCATCGCGTCAGCCGCCTCCGGCGGCGGGCCCGCCCAGCCCGTCACCGATTCCGCGCGGCGGTCAAAGATCTGCCGCGCCGCTTCCATCACATCCGCCTCGGTCACCGCCATCAGGGCGGCGGGCCACTCCTGCACATCGGCAACGGTCAACCCGTTGCTCAGCGCCGCGCCATATTCCCGGGCGCGGCTTTGCGTGTCGTCCAGCCCGTAGATCTCGGATGCGCGGATCTGCGTCTGTACCCGGGCCAGTTGGTCGGCATCGACCCCGGTTTCCAGGAACCCGGCAATCGCGCGGTCCAACGCCGCTTCGGCTTGCTCCAGCGACACGCCCTCGACCGGCATGATCCCCACGGCGAAAATCGCGTCATCCACCCAGGTCCCGCTGTACGAGGCCCAGGTGCTCAGCGCCACGCCCTCGTCAAAGTTCAACCGGCGCTCCAGCACCGAGGTCGTCGGGCTGCCGCCCAGCAACGCCGCCAACACCTGCAAGGCCGCCGCGTCTTCCGGCGCGCCGGAGTCCCGGCGTGGGGCCAGATACTGGCGGCTGACATAGGGCTGCGCGATCCGCGCGTCATGATAGATCACCCGGCGCTCGGCCAGTTGCGGCGGTTCTTGCGGACGGCTGCGCGCGACAATATCGGGATTGGGCGCAATCGGGCCGTAATGTTCCTGCGCCATCGCGCGCACCGTCTCGGCGTCGACATCGCCCGCGACCACCAGCACCGCATTATTCGGCCCGTAATGGCGCGCATAGAACGCCATCGCATCCGCGCCGGTCAAATCCTCCATCTCGTGCCGCCAGCCGATGATGGGCGTGCCGTAGGGATGGTTCTGGAACAGCGCGGCGCGCAATTGTTCGTTGAACACCGCCCCCGCCCGGCTTTCCAGCACCTGCCCGCGTTCCTCCAGAATGACCGAGAGCTCCGGCTGCCAATCGGCATCGGTAAACGCAAGGTCGGTCATCCGGTCAGCTTCGAGCTGCATCATCAGTTCCAGCCGGTCGGCGGCGACGCGCTGGAAATATCCGGTGTAATCCCAACTGGTAAACGCATTGTCGCGCCCGCCCTGCGCCTCGACCGTGGCAGAGAATTCGCCGGCCTCGGTCGTGTCGGTGCCCTTGAACATCAGGTGTTCGAGGAAATGCGCGATGCCCGATTTGCCCACCGGCTCATCTGCCGCGCCCACGCGGTACCAGACCATATGCACCGCGACAGGTGCGCGCCGGTCCTCGATGACAACGACTTCCATGCCGTTATCCAGCGTGAACTGGCTGACGCCTTCCTCGGCGGTGGGCTGGATGTCGGTTGCCTGCGGCGCTGCCGCTGGCCCGTTAACCGCTGGCCCGTTAACCGCTGGCGCAGTGGTCTGCGCGCGCGCGCCGGGCGCAAAGCCCACACCCGCACCGCCGCCAAAGCCTACCGCGCCGATGCTCAGGCCGACCAATGCGATCACCCCTGCGGCCCGCGTTACCATTGTGCTTCGGATCATCGGCCATCCCCTATCCTGCTGCCCTTGGGGATGCATGTACGACATGGCCCGGACAGTTCAAGCCGGGGCACGGCGTTGTGACAGCCCTCGGGTGCCGCATCAGCGGTTTACCGCAGCGCTCAGCCAATGGCGCCCCAAACCGGACACCACCAGACGCACGAGGCCAGCCCGCCGCGTCGGCTCTATTGTGCGATAGCGGGGGGGGCAGCAGGGGTGCGCACGCCCACGCGGCGCCAGCGTTCCAGCTCGGCATAGCGGTCCAGCGCCAGCGGGCGGTACGCGTCATGATAGACGTTTACGGCAAAGATCCGCTCCAGGATGCGGCCCTTGTTGGCCTCGCGGTAGGCAAGATCCTCAGCGGCCAGTTGCCCCCGGATGTCACCCGCGACGCCATACCGCCCGGCCCGCGCCAAAAGCGCGCTGTCGGATGCGGGCACGCCGGACCGGGTGGCGGCCGCAGCCGACCCGCCCATCGCCACGGCGACATCGGCGCGCGGCACCGGATCGACGCGGTTGGTCCCCGCAGGCGTGGGTTCGGGCAGCGCGGCCAGATTGTCGGGCATTTCCAGCGGGCGCGTCGGCACGATGGAAAATTCGTCCGGCCCGCTGTGCTGTTCGGCAGCAAACATCAGGCGCGGCGCGCCATCACCTTGCGAACATCCCGCCAGCACCATCAGTGCCAGCCCGGTCGCCGCCGCCACACTACCTTGCCCTCGCCGCATCGAAAGCCCCCTCAGATCAAAGCTGTCCGCACTCAATTACCTTAGCCTCTTAGCCTATCTTTGCGCGGGCGTCACGGGGTCTTGTCGCCCGCAGCCCCATCCGCCCGCCCCGAGAATACCGCCAGCCCGATGGCACCGGCAAAGATCGCCACATCCGCGACGTTGAATGCAAAGGGGTTGCGCAGCCCGCAGCACGACATGTTCAGGAAATCCGCCACCGCGCCATACAGCACCCTGTCCACCACATTGCCCAGCGCGCCGCCGATCAGCACGCCCGCGCTCAGCAACATGCCAGGTCGCGGGTCGCGCCGCACCCAGACCCACACCCAGCCCGAGATGCCCAGCGCCACCGCGATCAGCACCCAGCGCATGACATCCGTCCCGCCGCCGAACAGCCCGAAATTCACCCCGGTGTTCCACGCCATCGAGAAATTGAGGTAGGGGTCGAAGACCTCGATGAACAGCCGGTGCTGCAGGCCCAGTTCGAACACCACATACCATTTGGTCAACTGGTCGATCACGAAGATCAGCGCGGCGGCACCGATGATGTATTTCATCGGGTGCCGGGCCGGGGTGCGGTCGATCTGGTTCATGGGGGAATGCCTGCCCGTTGTGAAAAGGTGGGCCGCGCGCCCGACACCGGCGCGCGGCAAATCGCGTCCTAGTGCCGGAAATGCCGCTGCCCGGTGAACACCATGGCCAGCCCCGCCGCATCGGCGGCGGCGATCACCTCGGCATCGCGCACCGAACCGCCGGGCTGGATGATCGCGCGCGCGCCTGCCTCGGCGGCAGCCAACAGCCCGTCGGCAAAGGGGAAAAACGCATCCGACGCCACGACAGAGCCCTGCGTCAGCGCCCCCGGAAGGCCCATCACTTCCGCCATGTCCACCGATTTGCGCGCGGCGATGCGCGTGCTGTCCACCCGGCTCATCTGTCCGGCACCGATGCCCACCGTGGCCAGATCCTTCACATAGACAATCGCGTTCGATTTCACATGCTTGGCAACCTTCCACGCGAACATCAGGTCGGCCAGTTCATCGGCATCGGGCGCGCGCTTCGTCACGACCTGCAACGCGGTTTCCAGAATCATGCCATTGTCACGGTCCTGCACCAACATCCCGCCCGACACCTGCCGGAACGCCAGCCCCGGCGCCATCGGGTTGCCCAGCCCCTTCGTGGTCAGCAGGCGCAGGTTCTTCTTCCTGGCGAAATGCGCAATGGCGGCATCATCCGCGCCCGGCGCAATCACAACCTCGGTGAAAATGCCGGAAATTGCTTCGGCCGTGGCCAGATCCAGCTTCATGTTCAGCGCGATGATCCCCCCGAACGCCGAGGTACGGTCGCAGTCAAACGCCCGCGCATAGGCCTGCGTCAGGGTGTCGCCCCGTGCCACGCCGCAGGGGTTGGCATGCTTGATGATCGCGCAGGCCGGGCCATCGGTGGGCAGGAATTCCGACACCAGCTCGAACGCCGCATCGGTGTCGTTGATGTTGTTATAGGACAGCTCCTTGCCCTGATGCTGGGTGGCGGTGGCCACGCCGGGGCGGTCCGACCCGTCGGTATAGAAGGCGGCCCGCTGGTGCGGGTTCTCGCCATAGCGCAACGGCTGCGCCAACGTGCCCGCAAAGACCCGGCGGCGCGGGGTCTCTACCCCGATCGCGCCCGCCATCCAGGTAGACACCGCCGCATCATAGGCGCCGGTGCGGGCATAGGCGGTCTGGGCCAGCCGCTGGCGGAAGGCCAGTGTCGTCTGGCCGTCTTGCGCGTCCAGCTCGGCCAGCAGGGCGGCATAATCCTCGGGGTCGGTGACAACGCTCACAAACCCGTGGTTCTTCGCCGCTGCCCGGATCATCGCCGGGCCGCCGATATCGATGTTTTCGACCGCTTCGGCGTAATCCGCCCCGCGCGCCACGGTCGCCTCGAACGGGTAGAGGTTGACGACCAGCAGATCAATCGGCGCGATCCCATGATCCTGCATCGCACCCAGATGCCCGGCATCGTCGCGCAAGGCCAGCAACCCGCCATGCACCATCGGATGCAGCGTCTTGACGCGGCCATCCATCATTTCGGGAAACCCCGTCAGGTCGGACACATCGCGCACCGCCAGCCCGGCGTCGCGCAACGCCGCCGCCGTGCCCCCGGTGGACACCAGATCGACACCGCGCGCGGCCAGCGCACGGCCCAGTTGCACCAATCCGGTCTTGTCGGACACCGACAGAAGGGCGCGTTTTACGGGGGCAAGGTCAGTCATGTCAGGTCCAGTCACTTTGCTTCAGGGTCAGGGCTTCAGGTTCAGGGTCGGGGCTTCAGGGTCGGGGTCAGGGCTTCAGGGTCGGGGCTTCGGGATCTTGGTTTGGGGGGCGGCGCTTCGGGGTCCATGCAAGACGGGTTCACACGCGCCGCCCGCTCAGTAATCGGGCATCGCCAGCGGGTCGTCGCGGCCAATGTCGCGCATCGCGACGGGCGTATCTTGCGCCTTGGCCAGCGTCCAGGTGATGTGGCTGGTATAGTCAAGCGCCACGCCTGACAATACGATCTGCTGGCTGGGGCGCGGTTTCAGCCGGCCTTTTTCAAGGTAGACCGAAGGTTCCAGCGTCATGCGCACCGCGCCCTCGGCCCGGAAAACCCAGATTTCACCGGACCGCAGCGCAATCGACACCGCCGTGTCATTCATGTCGAGCGAGGCATCGACATCGGGATGCAAATGGAACCGCACCGCGAAATGCACGCCCGACAGCCGCGTGCGGTCCAGCACCGCGCCAAAACGCTTGCGGTCGGCGGGCGTCAGCGCCGACAGCGAATCCTCGCCCATCAGCGCGCGGCCATCAGTGGACAGGTCCAGACAGCGCACATGGGTCAGCCCGTGGCTGGCCAGATAACCGTCGTGCGACAGCAACAGCACCGTCGCATAGCCCTTGTCGGTGCGGTCGAAACTGACATGGTGCGGCCCGTCCGTCAGGCGCGGACGCCCCGTGCTGTCATCCGACGCCATGCGCGCGGATGAAAATCCGTCGATCGACAACGTGGAATGCGACGCGCTGGCCCGGCCCGCGCGTTCCCAATCCGGGCCAAACGGCATGCCAGACCCGCAATTGACCACCACGGGCCGCCGGTTCGAGCTCAATTCGAACGCCAGCGTCGAGGCATGGGCAAAGCGCGACGCCTCGCCCACCGGCGGCGGACTGGCATCCACCACCACCGTGGTGCGCCCGCCCGACAGCCGCGCGTAGCCCATCGCCCGCCCATCGGCGGCGACCGTGCGGATGCCCGACGCCGCCAGCGCGTGATCCAGCCGCCCCTCCATCCCGCGCCCGCCGCCGTGGAACCGTGCAAGGCCGCCATCGGCATGGCGCAGGGTGCGCAGGGTAACGCTGATGCGTTCAATCGCGGCGATGTGATCGGGCGCGGCCATCTGCCCGTTTTCCGACAGCGCCTGCGCGGCCCAGGTCAGCAGGGTGAAGACCTCCAGCAATTCCTCGGGGTTGCGGGTGGGGATACCGCCGCCCGCGTCAATCGCCTCCTTGCAGGCGCGCGACAGCGCGGCCTTGGCGGGGGCAACGTGACGCTCCATCCCCTCCAGCGCCAGACCCGCATAGATCAGCCCGGTCAGCGCCTCGAATCGCGGCAGGCCGGGGCTGCTGACCTGCCAGCGCCGCGCCAGAAAGGCCGTCTGCTGGCTGAGCGAGCGAAAGAACTTATCGGCATTTTCAGGCGACTGCACCGACAAGAGGAACAGCGCGTGGTTGATCCACCGGATCACCCGCCGTCCGGTCAGATCGGCGGTCCAGCCCGGCCCCCGGCCCCCCGAATACCGCGCGATCCATTCCCAGACCCAGGCCTGCGCCACCACCCGCGCCTCGCGGTCGCCCACGGCGGCCAGATGATCCAGCCAGCCGAACCCGTGCAGCGCATCGGCAAATTGCGGATGCGGGGCGGGGATGTCCCAGGGCTGCGCGCCCTTGGCCTCTACCAGATGCCCGGCCAGCAAGATGTTGCCCGCCACCAGCTGCCGCCCCCGCGCGAACAGGCCGATGGTGCGCGGCTCGGGCTGCGAGACGAACCCCGTCGCCCGCGCCGACACGCGACACATCCGCGCCGTCACCCGGTTGACCAATCGGGTACGCCGCGTGGCCAAACCGCCGTTCAGGGCTGCCTCGCTGTTCATGTTCCGGCTTCTTCCCGTGCCAATTTTCTGCTCTGCGGCAGTTTACCGCCGCGCGCACCCGGTGTCACCGCCCAATCGGTCAGGTTCACGCGATCAGCCCGCTGCCGCTGCCGTTTCCGCCCCGATCCGTAGCGCGACCATGTAAAACCCGTCGATCCCACCCAGTTCCGGCCAATAATCAGGCCGGGTGCGGATGCCGCCGTCAGCCGTGCGCCAATCCTCAGGGAGGCCGGGCAGCGTCACAGGCTGTGCCACCACATGCGGATGCCGGTCCAACGCGGCGCGCGCCTGATCTTCACCCTCGGCCGCCAGAAGCGAGCAGGTGCAATAAACCGCCACACCCCCGGGGCGCAGCAACCCGGCCGAGGGCGTCAGCACCCGGTCCAGCAACCGCGCCTGCAACGCAGTCAAGGCCGCCAGATCCCCCGCAGCCTTCGCAAACGGCAGGTCCGGGTGGCGGCGGATCGTGCCGCTGGCCGAACAGGGCGCATCCAGCAGCACCGCATCGAACGGCGCGTCGGGCAGCCAATGCAGCGCATCAGCGGTGACGATTTCCGCCTCCAGCCCGGTGCGCGCCAGATTGTCGCGCAGCCGCGCCAGCCGTGGCCCCGACAGGTCCAGCGCCGTCACCTGCGCACCCGCTGCCGCCAATTGCATCGTCTTGCCGCCGGGTGCCGCACAAAGGTCCAGCACCCGCAGGCCTGCCACATCGCCCAGCATGCGCGCGGGCAAGGCGCTGGCGGCATCTTGCACCCACCAATCGCCCGCGTCATACCCCGGCAGCGCGCTGATCTGCGCGCCCGCAACCCGCAGCGACCCCGTGGGCAGCGTCACACCATCGGGCCCAGCCACGCCCGGCCGCAACGTCAGGTCGGTCGCTGCACCTTCCATATGCGCGGCCTCGATCGCACCGACCACCGCGCGCCCATAATGATGCACCATCGGCTGGCGCAGCCATTGCGGCAGACGTTGCGGCGGCAGCGCGGCCCATGTGCCGTCGGGCGTCTCGCTGGCGCGGCGCAGCACGGCATTCACCATCCCCGCCATGGCCTGCAACCGCCGGTCCCCGCGCAACGCCCCAACGGCCGAGTTCACGACCCCGTAGGCCGCCGCCCCCTCATGCAGCATCTCCACCACCGCCAGCCGCAACAGGTTCTTCACATGCGGCGGCGGGGCCTTGCGCAAATGCGGGCTCAGAATCGCATCCGCGCGGTCCAGATGCCGCAGCGTGGTCAGCGCCAGCCGCTGCGCCCGCGCGCACCCGGCGGGGTCCAGCGCGGCAAAAGCGGCAGGCGGCGCGGTCAGCACCTCGGGCAGTGACGCGCCCGTATCGGGCGACAGCACCGCATCAAGCAAGGCCACCGCCCCGCCGCGCGGGCTGGGCGGGATGACGGCGGCCTTGGCGCGGCGCGCAGGCGCGGGCTTGCTGTCTGGCTTGCGGCTGTCTGCCATGGTCTTCCCTTCTGATCGTGCGCGCCCGGGATGGGCTGGGCCGTGTTGGGCTGGGGCCGTGTTGGGCCGGGGCTGTATCAGGCTGGGGGCCGGTGGCCCCTTGCCGCATATCGCCGCCGCAGTATATCATGCATCACCGCCGCACAAGGAAAGCGCCCGCGATCCGGCGCGCCGCAGGAAGGACCGAACGCCCCATGACAGACCAGGCACCCGAAATGACTGACCAGGCCCCCGAACCGACTGAAACCAGCGCCCCCGAGGCGCAGCGCGCCGACCTGCCCCCCGCCGCCGCGCGTGCGCTGGCCGAAGCAGCCGAGCGTCGGCGCATCGCCGATGCCGCCGCCCCGCCCCCGCTGGAACTGGGCGGGCGCAAAGGCCCCGAACCCGTGCGCTACGGCGATTGGGAGAAAAAGGGCATCGCCGTCGATTTCTGACGCTGTTTCTGACGCTGTCGCGGCACTGCGCCTCACCGCCGCCCGCTGACAGCACACTGCGCCTCCTTTTCGGGGCGGCAGGCAATCCCCCCGGCCCCTCCTGAGCCGCCCGCGCACATCGTGACAGGCCGTGCATCGAAAGGCCGGGCATCGACAGGCCGGGCATCGACAGGCGGGGCATCGACAGGCCGGACATCGGCGGGCCGTGCATCGACAGGCGGGGGTACGGCGGTCCGCCTGCCCCGCTATTGCGCGTTATGCCAACCACATCCCTGTACACCCGCCGCTGCGCCCAACCCCAGTCGCATCGCCGGGCCGTCGGGCGGCCCGTCGGTGCGCGGCTGCCTGCGGCCTTGAGTCCGCGCAAAACACGACCGATGACAGCGTCCCCGGGCACCCGGACCACAAACCCGTGCTGCACCGCGCGCCCCCTAAAAAATTGACAAGTCCCCCCGCCCCGCTTATCTGAGGTACGTCGTCCAGCCTTGGGGCGATGTCATAAAAGCGTATCCACGATGGACGAAGGTTCCAGGCGGGGGCCACGACGCGCCCCCCAAACCCCGACGGCGAGTTCCCTCGCCACAGCACCAACCCGCGCGCGGCGGGCGGGCCTCGGGGCGTAACCCGGTCCGCACCCCCGGCGTCGCATGATTGACGACAAAGGACCGGGGATGACCAAACACAGCCCACTTTCAGACTACCGCTTCGACCCCGAAACCTCGACCGATCAGGCGCATGTCGCGCTGGTCGCGCTGGAAATAGAGCGGCTGCTGCACGAAGGCGACCAGAGCGCCGTGCGCGACTTTCTCGCCGGGCAGGAACTGGCCGATATCGCGGGCTATGTCGAGGAATTGAACGTGGGCGACGACCTCGCCGCCATGCGCCTGTTGCCGCTGCACGATCAGGCTGAACTGATCGCCTACCTGCGCCCGTCCAGCCAGATGGAGATCGCGACCCGCATGCCCCGCCGCGAACTCGCCGCGCTGATGACCGCGATGAGCCATGATGAACGCGCCGACCTCTTCAAACAGCTCTCCGATGAGGCGCAAGAAGCGATTCTCCCCGCCCTGACCAAGGCCGAGCGTGAAGACCTCCGCCGCCTTGCCAGCTATGCGGAATGGACCGTGGGGTCGGTCATGACCTCGGATTACGCCACGCTGTCCCCCGACATGACGCCAACCCAGGCGCTGGAAGCGCTGCGCAGCCAGGCGCTCGAGGCTGAAACCGTCTATACCGCCTATATCGTCGATCAAAGCCGCCACCTGCTGGGCGTGTTGGAATTGCGCGACATCCTGATGGCCCGCCCCCGGCAGCATGTCGGCGACATCATGGACCGCGAACCGATCTTCGTGCGCGCCGATGCCGAACAGGAAGAGGCCGCGAAACTGGTCGCGCGCTATGACCTGATCGCGCTGCCGGTGCTTGATGGCAACGACCAACTGGTCGGCATCGTCACCGCCGATGACGCGATGGACGTCCACGAAGAAGAAGTGACCGAGGATTTTCACAAAGGCTCTACCATCGGGCCGATCGAAACCTCGGTCTCCGAAGCCACGATTGCCGTCCTCTACAAGGCGCGCATCTTCTGGCTGGTGCTGCTGGTGTTCGGCAACATCTTTTCCGGCGCGGGCATCGCCGCGTTCGAGGAAACCATTGCCGCGCATCTGTCGCTGCTGTTCTTCCTGCCGCTCCTGATCGCCTCGGGCGGCAATGCGGGCGCGCAATCGGCCACGCTGATGGTGCGCGCGCTGGCCACGGGCGATGTGCGGCCCAGCGATTTCGGCCGCCTTCTGGGGCGTGAGGTGCTGATTGCCCTCGCCCTCGGGCTGACCATGGCGGTCGCGGTCTCGGCCATCGGGGTCTGGCGCGGCGGGCCTGCGATTGCGCTGGTCGTCGCGGTGTCGATGATCATCATCGTGCTGGCGGGCGCGCTGATCGGCATGTGCCTGCCGTTCATCTTCGCCAAGATCAACCGCGACCCCGCTGCGGCCTCTGGCCCGCTGGTGACCTCCATGGCTGACGTGCTGGGCGTGCTGACCTATTTCACCATTGCCGCCGCATTGCTCGACGTTTGACGCATCGCGGCCAGAACCGCCCCCCCCCCGGTTCTGGCCCCCAAATACCCCAACACGAAGCAAGCTGGCCTGCGTTCATTTCCATGAACGCGGGCCATTTTGACGCCATAATGCGGGGGTATGCCGGGTCGGACCACGCCCAAGCTCCCGCCAAAGCCCCCCGCCCAAAGCCCCCGGCCCAAACCCCAATGGAACCGCAATGTCCGATCCTGAACCCGTCAGCGCCACAACCCCCGACTGGTCGCGCGAAGCACCGCGCGGCTTCTGGGACCCCTCGCGCAACCTGCTGCGCGCCATCCGCCGGTATCAATCGGCGCGCGGGCGGCTGGCCCGCCGCTATTGGCGGCTGTCCCATACCTTCTGGTCGGTGGTAACGCAGGCCGAAATCGACCTGAACGCCCGGATCGGCGGCGGCCTTCTGATCCCGCATCCCAATGGCATCGTCATCCACCCCGATGTGGTGATCGGCCCCAACTGCCTGATCTTCCAGCAAGTTACCCTGGGCGCGAACGGCCCCGACGGCGTGCCGACCGTGGGCGGCCATGTGGATATCGGCGCGGGCGCAAAGATCCTGGGCCGCCTCACCATTGGCGACCATGCGCTGATCGGCGCCAATGCCGTCGTCACCCGCGACGTGCCCGCGCACGCGACAGCGCGCGGCATTCCGGCCGCGAACCACCCCGCACCCGCGCTTGCATCCAAAGGGGTTTCTGGCTAGATCACGGCCCATTACCCGGGCCATCCCCTTTGGGCCGAAACCACACAGTCAGGACAGCGGACATGGACAGCATCAGCGCGCTTCGGGCGAAGTATCTGGAACAGATCGGCGCGGCCCATGCCCCCGATACGCTCGAGGCCGTGCGGCTGGCCGCCCTTGGCAAGAAGGGCGAAATCAGCCTCATGATGCGCGAACTCGGCAAGATGCCCGCCGAGGAACGCCAGTCCGCAGGCCCCGCGCTGAACGCCCTGAAGAATGAGGTGGACGCCGCGCTGCGCGCCCGCAAGTCCGGGTTGGAGGATGCCGCCCTCGATGCCCGCCTGCGCAGCGAATGGCTGGATGTCACCCTGCCCGGCCGCCCCCGGCCCATGGGCACCATCCACCCGGTGTCCCAGGTGATGGAGGAACTGACCGCGATCTTCGCCGATATGGGCTTTGCCGTGGCCGAAGGCCCGCAGGTGGAATCCGACTGGTACAATTTCGACGCGCTCAACATCGCGCCCGAACACCCCGCGCGGCAAGAGCATGATACCTTCTTCCTGCACCGCGCGCCCGGTGACGACCGCCCGCCGCATGTGCTGCGCACCCATACCAGCCCCGTGCAGATCCGCGCGATGCAGGCACAGGGCGCACCGATCCGCGTGATCGCGCCGGGCCGCGTCTACCGCATGGACATGGACCAGACCCACGCGCCGATGTTCCATCAGGTCGAGGGGCTGGCGATTGACCGCGACATCTCGATGGCGCAACTGAAATGGACGCTGGAAGAATTCTGCCGCGCGTTCTTTGAGGTCGATCAGGTCGAACTGCGCTTCCGCGCCTCGCATTTCCCCTTCACCGAACCCTCGGCCGAGGTCGATATCCGCTGTTCGTGGAAAGACGGCCAGCTGAAAATCGGCGAGGGCGACAGCTGGATGGAAATCCTCGGCTCCGGCATGGTCCACCCGAATGTGCTGCGCGCGGGCGGCATCGACCCCGACGCATGGCAGGGCTTCGCCTTCGGCATGGGCATCGACCGCATCGCCATGCTGAAATACGGCATCCCCGATCTGCGCGCGTTCTTCGAATCCGACCTGCGCTGGCTGCGCAACTACGGCTTTTCCGCGCTGGACAAGCCCGAACTGGCGGGCGGGTTGAGCAGGTGAGCACGACCTACGGCGACAAGGAGATTGTCGCCGTGTTGCGGGGTGTGGCCGAGGCGGATGGGCAGGAAGTGCTGTGGACCTTGGCCAACAGCTATCAGCGCTATGAAAATGGTCCTTTCGACGAAGACATAGAATATCGCGATTTTCAAGAAAGCCAAACGCTCCATATTGAGGGTGCAGTTGAAAAAGAACTGCTTCGCTTCCGCTCTGAGCGAGCGGACCATGACCTTAATACGGTTGCTACCTTTGTATCGCTCACCGCCAAAGGAAACGATTTTCTGCGAGATAAAACAAAGTCTTGGTGGGAACGTGCCGCGAACAACATCGCTGGAAACCTCCCGACCATACTCACCGCCGTTGTAACTGCCCTGCTGATTGCTTTCCTGCTTAACTTTCTCGACATCGGATAACCAACCTCCCCTACATCCCGCCCGTGACGCGCCAGCGGCACGGGCAGCGCCCGAACCGCCCCCACGGGGCGGGCGCTTTGCACCCACCCCTCGGTTCGGGCGCTGCCCTGTCGTTGTACGCAACCGGGCTAAGGCGGACTACCCAGCCCCCTTCAAGCAACCTTCCCGTCAAAATTCCACGGCACCCCGTCTTCCGCATAGCGGCGCTGCAAATGCTCGGTCATCGCAGCGCGGTCTTCGCGTGCCTCGCGTTCGCGGTGCATTTCTTCCAGCCCGCGCGCCATATACCCGAATTGCGGCTTCTCTGCCTCCACCGCTTCAGCCCGGTTGCGGTAATGGTCCACGGTTTCCGCGCCGCGCACCACGCCTGCCAGCCGCGCATGCATGTAGCTGCGCAGCACCTGCCCGATGCGCGGCCCGTACCCCGGCCCCATGGAGCGGAAGAACTTCAGCACCTCGGCGTCCAGCGCCAGTGTCACCTTCTCGCGCCGGGCGTCGGGCACGGCACGGGCAATTTCATGCCATTCCGGCGGGATGCGGCCCGTCGCCTCGATGGTGTTGTGCAGATCCCATTCCAGCCGGCGCATGACCTCGGCCATGTAGTAGAAATGCTTGCGCTGGGTCGGTGTCTGGGTTTTCAGGTCGGGCATCGGGCAACCTCTGGGCTGTGGCAACGGAAACGCCACCTTGCCGCAAAAAGGTTAACACTCCGCTGACGCCGCGGGCGTATGGATCGAAACCATACCAGGACCATACCGTTTCCAGACGGCAGATTCCGGGTTTCATTCAGACGTTAACGCGCCCCTCAGACCAGGCGCGAAACCTCCACTGCGGCCCGCACGAAATCGGCGAACAGCGGGTGCGGGCGGAAGGGTTTCGACTTCAGTTCCGGGTGGAACTGCACGCCGATGAACCACGGATGCCCCTGATGTTCCACGATTTCCGGCAGCTTGCCATCGGGCGACATGCCAGAGAACACCAGCCCGCATTCCTCCAGCTGCGCGCGGTAGGACACATCCACCTCATAGCGGTGGCGGTGGCGTTCCTCGATGCGCGTATCGCCATAAATCCGCGCCACCAGCGACCCGTCTTTCAGCGCCGCATCATAGGCACCCAGACGCATCGTACCGCCCTTGTCGTCATCCTTGCGGCGTGCCACGACATGGTTGCCCTGCACCCATTCCTTCAGGTGGTAAACCACGGGCGTGAAACGCTTTTCGCCGGTGTCGACATCGAATTCCTCGGACCCTGCATCGGGCAGATCGGCCAGGTTGCGCGCCGCCTCTATCACCGCCATCTGCATGCCCAGACAGATCCCCAGATAGGGGATCTTCCGCTCGCGCGCCCATTGCGCCGCGCGGATCTTGCCTTCGGTCCCGCGCTCACCAAACCCGCCGGGCACCAGCACCGCATGGATGCCTTGCAACAGCGGCGAGGGGTCTTCGCGCTCGAACACCTCGGCGTCAATCCATTCGGTCTGGACCCGCACGCGGTTCGCCATACCGCCATGGGTCAGCGCCTCGGCGATCGACTTGTAGGCATCTTCAAGCTGGGTGTATTTGCCGACAATCGCCACGCGCACCACGCCTTCAGCATTTGTCAACCGATCCATGACATCTTCCCAGCGTGTCAGATCGGGGCGCGGCGCGGGCGAAATGCCGAACGCATCCAGCACCGCCTGATCCAACCCGGCCTTGTGATAGGCCAGCGGCGCTTCGTAGATGGATTTCAGGTCATAGGCCGGGATCACGGCATCGGCGCGCACGTTGCAGAACAGCGCGATCTTCTGGATCTCTTTTTCCGGAATGATATGCTCGGACCGGCAGACCAGCACATCGGGCGCGATCCCGATGGACCGCAGTTCCTTGACCGAATGCTGGGTCGGCTTGGTCTTCAACTCGCCGCTGGCCGCAAGGTAGGGCAGCAGCGTCAGATGCATGAAGATACATTCGCCGCGCGGGCGTTCCTGCGCGAATTGACGGATCGCCTCAAAGAACGGCAGACCTTCGATATCGCCCACCGTGCCGCCGATCTCGCACAGCATGAAATCGACCTCATCGGCACCAACCGCCAAGAAGTCCTTGATTTCATTGGTAACATGCGGAATGACCTGAATGGTCTTACCCAGGTAATCGCCGCGACGCTCCTTTTCCAGCACGCTGGAATAGATCCGCCCCGACGACACCGAATCGGTATTGCGCGCCGACACGCCGGTGAAGCGTTCGTAATGGCCAAGGTCCAGATCGGTTTCGGCGCCGTCATCGGTCACGAAGACCTCACCATGTTCAAACGGCGACATCGTGCCCGGATCGACGTTCAGGTAGGGGTCCAGCTTGCGCAACCGCACGGTGAAACCCCGCGCCTGCAACAGGGCACCAAGTGCGGCGGATGCCAGCCCCTTGCCAAGGCTCGAAACGACCCCGCCAGTAATGAAAACGTAACGCGCCATGGTGCAGGGTCTCCCGTGAAATGTGTCAGTCAGGACGGCTGCGGCAAGCGGCCGCCGCACAGTCTCACGGGGCGCAACCCATAGGCTATTCCGGCCCGCACCGCAACCTTGCGCCCCATGAAAAAAGGCGGGCAAATCGCCCGCCCCTCGGTTCGTTCCGGCCGTCTCGCGTCAGTCGGCGCGCGGCGGCACCAGCGGCGCGTCGCTTGCAGGCGGCGGCAGCATGCTGTCGATATCGGGCAGACCGCTCGGCGCCGGGGCCGTCGGCGCGGGCTCGCCCAGCCGGTCAATGACCGAACGCCCGTCAATGTTCGACGCCGCCAGCACCGTCAGCGTGATGGATGTCGCGATGAACCCCGCAGCGAACAGCCATGTCAGCTTGGCCATGCCGGTCATCGGCGGGCGTGTGGCCTGCGGACCACCGCCACCGCCCATGCCAAGGCCGCCCCCTTCGGAGCGCTGCAAGAGCACCACCCCAATCAGCGCCAGCGCCAGAAGAAGGTGGACAACAAGAATGACGTTCTGCATCTTAGACGGACCTGTTCTGTATATCGGGGCCTGTTTTCATATCGCGGCCTGTTTAGGGCCTGCGGGTCTGGCCCGCAACCCCTGTTGGGCGGCCGCAATCGCGGATGCCATTCCCCGGGGCAGCCCACCCTGCGGGCATGGCGAATGGCCCCCGACACATAGCACGCAAATTCCGGTTTCCCCCCGGCCCGGACAAGGATATGAGGGGCAGGGTTTGCAAAACGGTAAAGGGGCAATCATGGCCAATGTCGTCGTCGTCGGTGCGCAATGGGGGGATGAGGGGAAAGGCAAGATCGTCGACTGGCTGTCCGAACGCGCAGATGTGATCGCGCGTTTTCAGGGCGGCCATAACGCGGGCCATACGCTGGTCATCGACGGCGAGGTGTACAAGCTGTCGCTGCTCCCTTCGGGTATCGTGCGCGGCGGCAAGCTGAGCGTTATCGGCAATGGCGTGGTGCTCGACCCCTGGCATCTGGTGAAGGAAATCAGCGGATTGCGCGCCCAGGGCGTCACGATCACCCCCGAAACCCTGATGATCGCCGAGAACACGCCGCTGATCTTGCCGATCCATGGTGAACTGGACCGTGCCCGCGAAAGCGCCAATACCGTCGCCAAAATCGGCACCACCGGGCGGGGCATCGGCCCGGCCTATGAGGATAAGGTGGGCCGCCGGTCGGTCCGCGTCGCCGATCTGGCGGACCCTGCCACGCTGGCCGCGCGGGTGGACCGCGCCCTGGTTCACCACGACGCGCTGCGCCGGGGCCTGGGCCTGCCAGAGGTTGACCGCGACGCCCTGCTGGCCGAACTGACGGCCATCGCACCCTCCGTGCTGGAATACGCCGCCCCGGTCTGGAAGGTGCTGAATGAAAAGCGCAAAGCCGGAAAGCGCATCTTGTTTGAAGGCGCGCAGGGCGCGCTTCTGGACATTGATTTCGGCACCTATCCCTTCGTCACCTCTTCCAACGTGATCGCGGGTCAGGCCGCCACCGGCGTGGGCCTTGGCCCGGGCGCCATCGACTTTGTGCTGGGCATCGTGAAGGCCTATACCACCCGCGTCGGCGAAGGCCCCTTCCCCGCCGAGTTGCACGACGCCGACGGCCAGCGGCTGGGCGAGCGCGGGCACGAATTCGGCACCGTCACCGGGCGCAAGCGGCGCTGCGGCTGGTTCGATGCCGTCCTCGTGCGCCAGACCTGCGCCACCAGCGGCGTCAACGGCATCGCGCTGACCAAGCTTGACGTGCTCGACGGGTTCGAGACGCTGAAAATCTGCATCGGCTATGACCTTGACGGCACGCGGCTGGATTATCTGCCCACCGCCGCCGACCAGCAGGCCCGCTGCACGCCGACCTATGAGGAAATGCCCGGCTGGTCCGAATCGACCGAGGGCGCGCGCTCCTGGGCCGATCTGCCTGCGGCCGCGATCAAGTATGTTCGCCGCGTGGAAGAGTTGATCGAATGCCCCGTCGCCCTACTTTCTACGTCACCGGAACGCGAAGATACGATCCTTGTCACTGACCCCTTTGAGGACTGATGGCCCTATCCTATAAAGCCCGCCGCCGCTGGTCGCTCGTCATCCTTCTGGTTGGCCTGCCAGTCTACATGATCGTGGCCGTCAATGTGGTCGAACTGTTCAACCGCCCGCCGATTCTGGTGGAACTGCTGATCTATGTCTTGCTTGGTGTCGTCTGGGCGCTGCCATTCAAAGCGGTCTTCAAAGGGGTCGGCAAGCCCGACCCCCAGACGCCACCGCAGGATTCAGACGGGCGTTGACCGTGGGGGGCTGTCGGTATCTGCGCGGGATCAAAGGCTAAGGCCGCCGCGCATCGCCGGGCCGCATCCACGGCACGGCGATGCGGCCCGGGGCAGCGCACGACGGCAATCATACAACGATGTTTCCACGAAAAATCGCAACAGCGGGGCGCGCAGGTCGCCGCACCTCGGCCCGTCGACACGCGGCTTTTCCTGAAATGCCCGGGCCGGCGGCTTCGGGCGGCTTACCGGGGGCTTCGCCACCTGCCCGCAGCACGGACACCGCATCACGCGGCGCAATGCCTTTCTCAGAACCCCTTAACGGTATCTTCAGGAAAAGCGGGCAGAGTTCAAAACTGTAGATAGATTCCGAATCGACGACGAACAAACCGGCGACGACCCGCGCCCGACAGTTTCATGACAGCACGGGCTGCGGACCTGTCGCAGCGGCACTCGCCGGGACGCCGGAACGAAGCAGGTCCCTGCCGACGGACCGCCGACACGACCCAAGCCCGGCCAGGCGCCGGGCTTGGCAACAAGCCGCAGAACGCGGCACGCCTGTAGCCTGCGGGCGCGCCGTCCTCCCCCGGCGCGCCCGCCCCTTCAAACCGGCCTTGCCCCGAAGGCCACTGCCGGGCAAGCAACTGCCGTACAAACGGTTGCCCTACAAACGGTTGCCGGGCCAAAAACTTGCGGAAGCAACCCGCCCCGCAGCCAACACGTCACTCAGTCAACCCTTCCCTTAGCCAACCCGTCCCTCAGACGGCGGGGTCTTCGGCGTAATAGGACATCAGCCGGGCGACCTCGGCCTCGTCGCCCATCGCCACGCCCACCCGCTGGTGCAGCGCATTCGGCGCGATCTCCATGATGCGGCGGGTGCCGTCAAACGCCGTGCCGCCCGCCTGTTCGACGATATAGCCCATCGGGTTCGCCTCATACATCAGGCGCAGCTTGCCCGGTTTGGCGGGGTCGCGGCTGTCCCACGGGTACAGGAAGATGCCGCCGCGTTTGAGGATGCGGTGAATATCGGCGACCATGGACCCGGTCCAGCGCATGTTGAAATCCGCGCCGCGCGCCCCGGTCTTGCCAGCCATGCAATCGGCGATGTAGCGGCGCATCGGCGGGGCCCAGTGGCGCTCGTTCGACATGTTGATCGCAAACTCGCGGTTGCCGGTGGGGATGGTCAGCGGCCCCTGCGTCATCACCCAGGACCCCATTTCGCGATCCAGCCCGAATTCATATACCCCGGTGCCGACCGACAGCACCAACAGCGTCTGGGGGCCAAAGATGGCGTAGCCCGCCGCGACCTGCCTGGTGCCCGCCTGCAAGAAATCCTCTTCCGTCACCGCCCGGCCCGACACATCCTCGGGCGCTTTGAGGACCGAGAATATCGTGCCCACGGTCAGGTTCACATCCACATTGCTGGAGCCGTCGATGGGATCGAACAGCAACAGGTATTCACCCTTGGGGTAGCGGTTGGGGATCAGGTGGATCGTTTCCATCTCTTCGGACGCCATGGCGGCAAGGTGCCCGCCCCATTCATTCGCTTCCAGCAGGCGTTCATTGGCGATGACATCCAGCTTCTTCTGCGCCTCGCCCTGCACATTCTCGCTGCCGATATCGCCCAGCATGCCACCCAGCGCGCCCTTGTTGACCGAGATACTGATCGCCTTGCAGGCGCGCGCGACGATCTCGATCAGCAGGCGCAATTGGGCGGGCAACGCAGCCTCGCGCCGCTGCTGCTCTACCAGAAATTGGGTCAGGGTTTTGTGCTGCATCTGTGGGGTGTGCCTTATGTTCGGGTCAGAAACGCGATCGGGGGAAATATCGGGGCGGAAACGGATCGGGGCAGTTACCACAATGACTACCCAAAACCGGCGCAGGTGTCAGCACCCTTCGACGGATTGAGACGGGTCGGGCGCGCCTTTTGCGCTACCACCCCACCCCCGTGCCGGTGCTGCCCGATGTCGCAGCCGATTTTACTGGCATTCAGCGGAAAGACCCACTAAATCTGTTGGGTAAATCTGGGAAGTTGCGAAACATGCTGACCAATAGCCGCCTGAACCACGACACCATTGACGCCCCGCGCCACAGCCAGCCCGCCGCCCTGGCGCTTTTGCGCGTGCTGATGCGACAGTGCCGTGCCAAGGCGCGGGTTGAACCGTTTGAGGCCTGCGCCTTGCTGCACCACAGCCCCGATCAGGGCGCGCAGGCCTATGCCGATGCCTTGCTGCGCGTGCTCAGCACGGCCTTGCCCAACGGGTTGCGCATCCACGCGGTGTACGCGCCGGAACGCTCTTTCGATGAGAACTGGCTGCTGGCCCTGACCGAGGCGGTGGCCCGCGATGATGCGTCCAGTGCCACGTTCCTTCTGCGTTCGCGCTTGCCGGTGCATCTGCGGCGCAACGTGGGCTGGCTGGTCAGCCAATTGGTGACGCGGATCAACGCTGTCTGAAACCGCGTCGCTGGCCAAGCAAAACCGTCAACATTAGAAACGTTCTAAATACTTCTTGCAAAGCTGCGGGGCGCGCACTACCTTCGTTTCAAGCGGGTAGCCAGCTTGTCGCCAGCCATTCCCGCAATGACAATTCATCAGCGCGATTCCTGCAGGGAACCTTGCAGGCTTCCGGCACGGAATTGCGCAAAATCAAAAACCTGTGGCGTGTCGCCTGATGGGCTGGCGCGCCACAGATCAGATATTAGAGGAGGGTTTTCATGACCCAGACCGCTCAACAACTGACCCCGTCGGCGCAGGAAGCCATTTGTGAGGCGCTGAACCAATGCGTCGCCGAAACCACCGTTTCCACGATGCTGTCGCAGAATTTCCACTGGAACGTCACCGGCATGTCCTTCGGCGCGCTGCATGACCTGTTCCAGAAAATCTATGAAGATCACTTCGTCGCGCAGGATGATCTTGCCGAGCGTGTGAAAGCCCTTGGCGGCCACGCCGAGGGCCAGCTTGCCCTGATGCTGAAACGCTCAAAAGTGGCCGAGCATGACGGCAACGCCAGTGCCGAAGTGATGGTTGAAACCTTGGCCAAGGCGCAAGATACCATCGCCGCCACGCTGGCCGGGACGGCTGCGATTGCAGAGGAACATGGCGACCTGCTGACGCAGGATCTGGCCATCGCCCGTGGCCAGGTGCACGAGAAATTCGCCTGGCTGCTGCGCGCCCACTTGGGCTGAGCCTGCGGAGCAAGGCATGTAAGGGCCGCCCGGAAACGGGCGGCCCTTACGTCATAAAGGTGGCGGCACGCCCTTCTTGGCACAGCGTTTAAGATACGCCAGTCGCCAATGGCTGAACTTGCCCATATCATTTTGCTGATGCACCAGAAGGTCCAGAAAGGCCCTCTGGTGCGTTTCTTTTTTCAGCTTCTTGAACATGGATTTCTGATCCTTGGTCATCGAACAGCCGATGCAATGCCCCTCGCGCCGGAACTTGCAGACATCAATGCAGGGTGACGGGATCTTGGACATATACGGGCTTTCCTGACGTGCGCCGGCGTCGGCGTGGCTGGGATATGTCGCGCGGCGTGGCACTTGGCTTGCGCATCGACGACATGCGGTTTCAACAGTTTGGATGGGATCGCGTGGCGAGCATGCTACGCGACCTGTTCTGGATTATTTGGTCAAGATCAGCTTTCCGGCACGCGTGATGCGCAGGATGTATGGCTGCCCTTCCAGTACGATATAGGCAGACAGGCCGCCTGCGGTAAGCTGTTTCGCGTCATGAATCGGCACGTCTGCGGCAACGCGCCGCGCATCCGGGTCGCCAGGTGCCTCGGTCTGTGGCGGCGTTCGATGCTCAGACATCGCGGCACGCAGGGACGGCAAGCGGCGCATCGCAGCAACCGGCGGTCACAATGCCATCGGATGTCGCGCAAGCTGTGCGATGTGCCATGGCGGCCCCTTTCCATCTCATCCGGCACTGGGCAGCGGATATGATTTGCCGGGCTGCGCTGACGCATGGCTAGGCGGTATCGCGATAGTTGACAAAAAGCATAGGGATGGTCAAGGCGGTTTCGCAATCACTCGGGCCACAGCCCGCCTGACGCAGGCCTGTCATCCCAGGGTCAGGCCCCTTCCATCCGGCAGCGCCCGCACCCCCCGCCCTGAAGGCATCTTGCGCACCCGCACAGACGCCCCCGGCCAGATCGTGCAGTCCCAGCAGGCTGAGCAGCAACTGCGCCGCATAATCCTCTGACGATTCCCGGGACAAAAGCGACGGCAGGTTGTCGATCGCCATCACATCCAGCGGCGGCGCGTCATGGACTCGCAGCACCGTCGGCGACGCAGGCGTCCAGCGGGATCACCCGGGTCGGGCTGTCCTCAACCGTGACGCGGATGCCGCTGGCGATCAGCCGTGCCGCCCCTTCAGGCGTCAGCCCGACGCGATCTTCATGCGGGCGCTGCTCGGCGCGAAGCCAAAGATGGGTCATGCATCCCCCCGGTGCGGCGAAACACCTTGTCCAGAATGTCACCAAGCGCGGTGGCATCGGCTTGCGTGAAGGCGTCAGGCTGGTCGCTGTCGATGTCCAGTACCGCGATCAGCCGCCCGGCCCCGTCGCGCACCGGCAGCACCAGTTCCGATCTGGTCGAAGAGGCGCAGGCGATATGCCCGGGGAACGCGTCCACATCCGCCACCAACTGCACCTGCCCGCTGCGCGCCGCCGCCCCGCAAACCCCGCGCGAGAACGGGATCACCAGGCAGCCATGCCCGCCCTGATAGGGGCCGATCTTCAGCACCTCGGGCGCGGTCACGCGGTAAAAGCCAGTCCAGTCGAAGCGGCCGTCCGAATGGTGAATCTCGCAGGCCAGCGTCGCCATCAGCGCGATCTGGTCGGTTTCTCCTTCGGTCAGGGCGTTGATACGCGCGCTCAGGGCGGGATAATCCATGATGTGCCTCAATGCTGTGTCGCAGACTTTCATGCACCGGGCGGCAGCGCGGTGCAATCGGCTTTGCCCTGCGGGCGGCGAAAACCATTTGGTAAGGTTTGGCGTCTAGGCTGCGAGGATCACAAAGCAGGTGCCGGAAATGAACCTCGAAGCCAAATACGTCAACAAGTGCCTGAACGTGACGGTCTGCGAATCACGGTTGGACGCGGCGGTTGCGATCGTTTTCAAGGAACAGATGCGGGCCTTTACCGAAGGTGGCAGCGGGGCGGTCATCCTAGATCTGTCGCAGGTCAGCTTCATCGACAGCAGCGGGCTGGGCGCCGTGGTCGCGGTGATGAAGCTGCTCGGCCCCGAACGTCCGCTGGAACTGGCCGGGCTGACCGCGAATGTCGCCAAGGTGTTCCGCCTGACCCGGATGGAAAAGGTCTTCACCATCCACCCGGTCCATGCCGCGCCTGCATCAATGCAGGCCACGGGATGAATGCGCGCGCGCGACATGCAAGCACGACGGCGGCAGTGTCCCTGACCGGGCCATCGGCCGGTGGGCGCCGCGCACGGGCTGCGCACCGCGCAAATGGGTGGTCAGGGAACCAAACCGCCGCACCATATCCGCCACCTGCGGCGCATCGACCGACGCTACCACCGCAGCAAGCGCCAGAAAGGCCAAAGCGCCATGCGTCAGAAAGGCATGTATGAAATGCAGCCCGCAACGCTCCAGATCAAACCTACAGATGAGGCCAGATCGTGCATGAACTTCCAGTTCCGCAGTGGAAATAGTGAGACACGGCAATCGCTTCGACAGGTTTGCGCCCATCTCGAAAGGATTGGCCTGAACCCCGATTCCATCGCCACCACCGAACTGGTTCTGGCCGAGGTGTTGAACAACATCGCCGAACACGCCTGCCCCGTACATCGGGGGAATGTCTGGCTGAAGGTGACCCAGACCGGCGCGCTGCTGGAATTCCGCATTTCTGACGATGGCAGCGCGATGCCGCTGAACACCGTCCCAATGCCGCCGCCCCCCGACCCCTCGCCCCCGGACAACCTGCCGGAAGGCGGCTTTGGCTGGTATCTGATCCATCTGCTGACCGACAATCTTGTTTATCAGCGCCAAGGCGACCGCAACATCCTGACGTTCCTGATGGATTATGAGAAGTGTTTGGATGTCTGAGCCTTTTCGCGCACACGCATTAAAAGTCACAACAAAATGCGCTATCGAAACCATAGTCGCAGGCGGTAAAGTCCAGCGCAGGGAAAGCCGCGCGGATCAAACCGCAGCACCGGGACCTTGGTCTCGGCGCATTTCACCATAAGGCGCATGACGCTCAGCATGTAACCTGTCCGGAACACGTGGTCTGCATCCGTGTACAGATGCAACCCGGGCGTCAGCTCATACCGTTCCTAAATCGAGATCCCTGACCCCGGGTCGCGCCCCTCAGCACAAGGCATTGCCGGTGCACAACCCCGGGAAGGGCATCGGGCGGGTTCAGTTCAGCTCTACCTCCAGCGGGTAGAAGCCGTTCTGGAAATCCCCGAACAGATCATCGACATCCGGATGGCCGATCGGCTCGCCGGTATCGTCGGGAACCAGATTTTGTTCCGACACATAAGCCACATAGTAGCTCTGTTCGTTCTCGGCCAGCAGGTGGTAGAACGGCTGGTCCTTCGATGGACGGCTCTCCTCGGGGATCGCCTCGTACCATTCGTCGGTGTTCGAGAACATGGCGTCCACATCGAAGACCACCCCGCGGAACGGGTGTTTCTTGTGACGGACCACTTGGCCCAAGTGATATTTTGCGATTGCTTTAAACATGTCACCCTCTTCACACCGTGTATAAATGGTTAGTTAGGGGTTTGTAAATCTGACAGACCCGCCCCGCGTTGAAACATATTGTGGTTGTGCGGCAAACAGTCCCTCCCGCCGCGATGGCAGCGCCATCAGTCCGCGCCATCCCCCGCCGATTGTCGCCCAGCGGCATTGCACCATGCCGCAGGCCCGCTTACACATTATCCAAGCCAATGCCAGCCGGGCTGACATCTTGCACCCCGCACGCCATTGCGCCCCATCCAATGAGAGGAGCATTCATGACCAATGTCGTTATCGTCGCCGCCGCCCGAACCGCTGTCGGGTCGTTCAACGGGGCCTTCGCCAACACGCCCGCGCATGATCTGGGCAGCGCCGTGCTGGAAGCCGTCGTGGCCCGGGCCGGGATCGACAAGGCCGAAGTGTCAGAAACCATCCTGGGGCAAGTGCTGACCGCAGCTCAGGGGCAGAACCCGGCGCGCCAGGCACATATCAACGCGGGCCTGCCGATCGAGGCATCGGCTTGGGGCATCAACCAGGTCTGCGGGTCGGGCCTGCGCGCCGTGGCGCTGGGCGCACAGCATATCCAGTTGGGCGACAGCAGCATCGTGCTGGCGGGCGGTCAGGAAAGCATGAGCCTCAGCGCCCATGCTGCGCACATGCGCTCGGGCACCAAGATGGGCGATGTGAAATTCATCGACACCATGATCCGCGACGGGCTGTGGGATGCCTTCAACGGCTACCACATGGGCCAGACGGCTGAAAACGTTGCGCAAAAATGGCAGATCAGCCGCGAAGAGCAGGACATCTTCGCAGTCGCCAGCCAGAACAAGGCCGAGGCCGCGCAAAAGGCCGGGAAATTCGCCGATGAGATCGCAGCCTTTACGGTGAAGACCCGCAAGGGCGACATCGTCGTCGACCAGGACGAGTACATCCGCCACGGCGCGACCATTGAGGCGATGCAGAAACTGCGCCCCGCCTTCACCAAGGACGGCTCGGTTACGGCGGCCAATGCCTCGGGCCTGAACGACGGCGCGGCAGCGGTCATGCTGATGAGCGCGCAAGAGGCTGAACGCCGTGGCCTGACGCCACTGGCGCGCATCGCCTCCTATGCCACGGCCGGGTTGGACCCGTCGATCATGGGCGCAGGGCCGATCACCGCCAGCCGCAAGGCGCTGGAAAAAGCCGGCTGGAAGGCCGAGGATCTGGACCTGGTCGAGGCAAACGAAGCTTTTGCCGCCCAGGCCTGCGCCGTCAACAAGGACATGGGCTGGAACCTGGACGTTGTGAACGTGAACGGCGGCGCCATCGCCATTGGTCACCCGATCGGCGCCTCGGGCGCGCGCATCCTGAACACACTGCTGTTCGAGATGAAGCGCCGCGACGCCCACAAGGGTCTGGCGACCCTGTGCATCGGCGGCGGCATGGGTGTCGCAATGTGCCTGGAGCGGTAAGCCAAACCAGATAAAGCAAAAACCGGGCGCAACATTGTTGCGCCCGGGCACTCGGTCGCGTACCAAGATTTCAGGGAAGACAACGAGGAGGGCATTATGACCAGAACAGCACTGGTGACCGGTGGGTCACGGGGAATCGGCGCAGCGATCTCGGTCGCACTGAAAGAAGCAGGCTATACCGTCGCCGCGAACTACGCGGGCAACGATGAGGCAGCCGCCAAATTCAGCGCCGAGACTGGCATCAAGACATACAAATGGTCGGTTGCCGATTATGACGCATGCAAAGCGGGAATCGCACAGGTCGAAGCCGACTTGGGTCCGGTAGACGTGCTGGTAAACAACGCGGGCATCACCCGCGATGCACCGTTTCATAAGATGACGCCGCAGCAATGGCATGACGTGATCGACACCAACCTGACCGGCGTGTTCAACATGACCCACCCGGTCTGGCCCGGCATGCGCGAGCGGAAATTCGGCCGCGTCATCATCATCAGTTCGATCAACGGGCAAAAAGGCCAGTTCGCGCAGGTTAACTATGCCGCGTCGAAGGCGGGCGATCTGGGCATCGTCAAATCGCTGGCGCAAGAGGGCGCGCGTGCCGGAATCACCGCAAATGCAATCTGCCCGGGCTATATCGGCACCGACATGGTTATGGCTGTGCCCGAGAAGGTGCGCGAATCAATCATCGCGCAGATCCCCGCAGGCCGTCTTGGCACGCCCGAGGAAATAGCGCGCTGCGTCGTGTTTCTGGCCGCCGATGACGCGGGTTTCATCAACGGCTCGACCATCTCGGCCAATGGGGCGCAATTCTTCGTCTGACAAGCCCCCCCCACGGCGGGCACCGGCACCGGGGGGGTACTGCTGCAAAGCTTATTTATAAAAGAAAAATCCCGGTCCTGTTTCCAACAGGGCCGGGTTGTTTTATCGGCCGGGCGACGCCCGGTGGCTTGGCCTGTTGTTCAGGCGTCCGACAGCCGGGTGATCTGTTCTTTCAGCCGCAGCTTTTGTTTCTTCATTTGGGCGATGTTGTGGGTGCTGGCGCCAGGGCTGCGTTGCTCCTGTTCGACCCGCTCAGAGAGGTGTTCGTGCTTCCGGCGCAGTTCCTGAAGATGCGAAGTCAAAGACATTTAAGTCCTCCTCTGGTTGAATGTAACAATTTGATTGCACCACAGAAGACCGCGTTTGTCACCAAAGACTCACATCGCCCGGCGGAATTATGCCCCAAGGGTTAAATCCCGCCACGCGGCACGGACGTTTCAAAGGCAAATGCCGCGCCATCGCGCAAAATACTGCGCGCGGCGGGCGTAAAGCTGTCACCATCGCCCATGTGCGCCGCGCCGTCGTGGATCACGAAGGGCGGCAACAGGGTAAAGGGGCTCCGCGCACCCTTGCGCGCCCGCACGATAACCCGCCGCGCCGCCTGTCCCTGCCGCGCTGCCAGCGGCAGGACCGTGATCGCGCCAGCACGCGGTGACAGCGCTGCCAGAAGGTCCGGCAGCCGCGTGGTCAGGTGGATCAGCGTGATCCAACCGCCCGGACGCGTACGGCGCAGCGCGGTATCTACCCAGGTGGCCAAAGGGGTCGCTTCGCGCAATGCGCGGTCGCGGCCCGGGTCATCCGCCTGCGGGCCGCCCGCATCGTAATAGGGCGGATTGGCAAATACATGGTCGAAGACCCGTCCGCGCAGCACGGCGGGCGGGCGGGCGACATCGCCGTCCAGCACATCCAACGCCACACCGGCCTCATCTGCGTTGCGGCGGGCCAGCACCGCGTAATCCGTCTGAAGTTCCAACGCGGCATGCACCAACCCGGGCACCCTGTGGGCAAGGCACAGGCTGGCCACACCCACGCCGCACCCCAGTTCCAGCACGGCATCGCCCGCCTGGGCGGGCAAAGCGGCGGCAAGGAACACCGGATCAGTCGCCGCGCGGTAGCCGACACGCGGCTGCCATGCCATCACCCGGCCATCCAGAAACGCATCGCGGCTTAGTGCCGCATCGGTTACGTTCATGGTGTCAACTGTCCACGGGTATATTATTGTCTTTCAAGACAGAGAGGGCGCGAAAATGATCCTCACGCCGCACCATAAGGCGACGCGGAAAAACCCCGATGGAGCCTTCCATGTTGCTCATGTGACTGTCGAGCGCGAAGACCTCGATGCCCTCGCCTTGCAACAGGGCCGTTGCATAGGGAATAATGGTCGGGTTAGTGGTACGCAGCAGCTCTTTCATGGGGCGATCTAACGGCAATGGACCGCTATTGTCGAGAAAATATCAAAAGGCTGGGAATGAGCTTGGATCACGCGCAGACAAAACCACATGACCGACTGGCCGAGATACTGGCCGATGATCTGGCGCAGGTCAACGCGCTGATCCGGGCGCGGATGGTGTCCGAACACGCGCCGCGCATCCCCGAGGTGACCGCCCATCTGATCGAGGCAGGCGGCAAGCGCCTGCGCCCCATGCTGACGCTGGCCGCGTCGCGGATGTGCGGGTACACCGGCCCCTACCATGTGCATCTGGCCGCGACCGTGGAATTCATCCACACTGCCACGCTGCTGCATGACGACGTGGTGGACGAAAGCGGCCAGCGGCGCGGGCGGCCCACAGCAAACCTGTTGTGGGACAACAAGTCCTCGGTGCTGGTGGGCGATTACCTGTTTGCCCGCGCATTTCAACTTATGGTTGAGCCGGGCAATCTGCAAGTGTTGGACATCCTTGCCAATGCCTCGGCCACGATCGCCGAAGGCGAGGTTCTGCAACTGACCGCCGCACAGGATCTGGGGACAACCGAGGCGGTGTATCTGCAAATCATCCGGGGCAAGACAGCGGCGCTGTTTTCCGCCGCAACGCAGGTGGGCGGCGTGATCGCTGACATGCCTGACGCACAGGTGCAGGCGCTGTACACCTATGGCGACGCGCTGGGGATCAGTTTCCAGATCGTCGATGACCTGCTGGATTACGGCGGTGCGGGCGCGGACATCGGCAAGAACATCGGCGATGACTTTCGCGAACGCAAACTGACCCTGCCGGTCATCCGCGCCGTTGCCGCCGCCTCGAGCGAGGAACGCGCCTTCTGGCACCGGGTGATCGCCGAGGGCGACCAGCACGAAGGCGACCTGTCACATGCCATGGCCCTGATGCAGCGCCACGACACGCTTGGCAGCACCCGGGCCGAGGCGATGATCTGGGCTGGCCGCGCCAAAACGGCGCTGAACCACCTGCCCGCGCATCCCCTGCGCGACATGCTGCGCGATCTGGCCGATTACGTGGTTGCGCGGCTGAACTGATCCGCGCCCAGCCCCGTGCCGCGCTCTGCCCCGTGTCGCGCTGAGCCCCGTGTCGCGCTCAGCCCCGTGCCGCCGCCCATTGCGGGTACGGCGCATTCCGAGTGGGGCCCGCTGCGGTTTGGGCCAAAATCCTGGCTATGTCCCTGCCCCATGCAGCCCCGTCGCCGCGACCCACCAATCGGGGTGCGCGATGCGCATCGTGTCCGCAGCGCGGTCCGCCGCCGTGCGGCTGGCATAGACGCCAAAACACGTCGCGCCAGACCCCGACATCCGGGCCAGCAGACACTCTGCCGTTGACCCGACGGCGTCCAGCACCTGTCCTACAACGGGCGCGCAGGCGATGGCCGCAGGTTGCAGGTCGTTGCGCTGCGCCGCCAACCAAAAAGCCAGATCGGCGGCATCCGCCCAGACAGGCAAATCTTGCGGCATCGGCGCATGGTCGGCGGTCGTCAGCGCGCGAAACACCTGTGGCGTTTCCAACCCCACCCCGGGATTGACCAACAGCAACCATACCGGCGGCAGGCGGGGGACGGGCGCCAACCCCTCGCCGATGCCCGTCATGCGGCACGGGCGGCTGACAACGCAGACCGGCACATCGGCCCCAAGGCGCAGCTGATCGGCCAGCGGGGGCAGCTCACAGCCCCACAGGTGCGCAAGAACACGCAAGCACGCCGCCGCATCTGCCGACCCGCCGCCGATACCGGATGCCGCAGGCAAGTGCTTGTCCAGCGTCAGCCGCGCCCCCCCGCCCGGCGCCATCAGCTTTGCGGCGCGAAACACCAGATTATCGGCTCCCACCGGTACCCCCGCCCCTCGCGGGCCGATGACCGACAGGCTGAGGGCATCGGCGGGTTCAGCGCTGACCACATCGCCGACATCAGCAAACACCACCAGACTATCGAGCAGGTGATACCCATCCGCGCGGCGGCCCGTGACATGCAAGGTCAGGTTGATCTTGGCCCGCGCGGGTTCCGCCAGCGCGCCGTCCACCACTGCGCCGTTCACCACTGGAGCGTCCACCACTGCAGCGTCCAACGGAACGGCCTCAGTTCCCGTTGGCATCGCGGGCACGCAGCGGCTCTGCGCCTTCCTCTTCCAGCACGCGGTCCAGCCCGACCTCCAGCTTGCGGCGCAGGCGCTCCAGGTCCAGGCCCGGATGTTCGCCGTAGGACAAGGCGCGCCGCCATTGAAACCGCGCTTCCCTTTGCCGGTCCACGGCCCAATAGACATCGCCCAGGTGATCGGTCAGCACCGGATCGACAGGCAGCAATTGGGACGCGCGTTCCATCGGGGCGACGGCTTCGTCATACCGGCCCATGCGGAACAACGCCCAGGCGAGACTGTCGACGAAAAAGCCGTTGTCGGGTTCCGCTTCCACGGCGCGTTCGATCATCGCCAGCGCCTCTTCCAGGTTCCCGCCCTGTTCGGTCATCGAATAGCCCAGGTCGTTCAGGACGCCCGGCTGTTCCGGTGCCAGTTCCAGCGCCCGGCGAAAGTCCGACTCGGCGCTGGGCCAGTCACCCGATCGGTCATGGCTGGTTGCGCGCGAATAAAAGACCACCCAATGCCGGGATTCGGGCGGGTCCAGCAGGTCGATCGCGCGGCCGTAGGCCGCGATGGCACCATCGAAGCGTTCTTCCCGGCGCAGGAAATCGCCCAGCGTGTTATGCGCGATGACCGACGTGGGATGCGTTTCGCTCAGGCTGCGCAATTGGTCAATGGCGCCCTCTGAATCGCCCTCATTGTAAAGCGCCTGCGCCCGGCCCAGTTGCGCGCCAAGGGCGAAGGGATCATCTTCGGGGATCTGGGCATAAGCCTCATCGGCCAGCGCATATTGCCCCGCCTGCGCCAGCAACCGGCCCGCCAGCAGCGCCGCATCGGCATGATCGGGTCGCAGATAAAGCGTAAGCCGTGCATGCAGCAGGGCGAATTCATCGGCCGGATCGCTGGACAGCGCGCCCGCGACGCTGAACAGCGCCTCGGCCAGACCGTCTTGCGGCGTGGTCACGGTGGTCAGGGGAATGCGCTCCCCATCGGCCAGCGCAGCGCGGATTGCCAGAATATCGGCCTCGGCATCCACGTCAAACATGTCGTTGATCAGCGCGGTCGCCTCTTCCATCCGGTCAAGCTGGCTGAGGATGGCGACATGCGCCAGCACCGACCGGCGGTTCATGGCCACCGGCCCATCGGCCCCGGCAAAAATCGCCTCGGCAGCTTCCAGATCGCCCACCATGGCCAACGCGAACGCCTTCTGGTTCAGCCCGAACGAGGCCATGGCATCATCCGCGACCAAGGTGTCGAAGGCAGCCAGCGACTCGGACATGCTGCCCTGCCCCAGATGCGCCCAGCCGGTCGCCAGCGCGTCGACCAGCACCCCGGCCTCACGCCCTGCGGCCTGGCTTTCCAGCACCGCGGCATAATCGCCCTGTGCGAAATCACCCGCCAACACCACCAGGTTGGCGATCTGGCTGCTTATGCCCAGATCGACCATGCGCCGCGCCAGCGCCAGCGCGGTTTCAATGTCACCAGTCGCAGCATTGGCCAGCACGCCGCCTTCCAGAAACACCGGATTTTCAGGGTCAGCCAGCAGAACGCGGCCAAAATACAATGCCGCAGGGGCATGGTCGCCGATGCCGCTGGCAGCACGCGCGGCCAAGAATGGCCCCGCACGTTCCTGCGCCCCGGCCGCACCACTTCCCAGGGCCGCCCAGAACATCGCAGCAACCCAAAATTTCCCAATAACGCGCACACGCCGCTCCTTCAAACCCGGTATCGGGCTGATCCGGCGATGTAACACCCAAAGCCGGGCCAGACCCGTGTTGCCTCAACCCTAGTGGCTGCCCCCCGCACTGGCAATCAATCGCCGCGCAATATGGCGGCACCACCCAGCGATTACACGCAAAGGTTACATATTCGGATAATTCGGCCCGTCGCCGCCCTGCGGCGTGACCCAGTGGATATTCTGGCTGGGGTCCTTGATATCGCAGGTCTTGCAATGCACGCAGTTCTGGAAGTTGATGACAAAGCGTGGCTCGGCATCGCCCTCCTGCACCACCTCATAGACCCCGGCGGGGCAGTAGCGTTGCGCGGGTTCGGCGTATTTCGGCAAGTTGACCGCGATAGGCACCGAGGCATCTTTCAGCGTCAGATGCACAGGCTGGCTTTCCTCATGGTTGGTGAACGAGAATGCCACATTGGTCAGCCGGTCAAACGACAGCTTGCCATCGGGTTTGGGGTAGTCGATGGGCGCAAAATCTGCCGCCAGCCCGGTCGCCGCCGCATCTGTCTTGCCGTGCTTCACCGTCCCGAAGACCGAGAACCCCAGCGTATTGGTCCACATGTCCATCCCGCCCAGCACGAGCGAGGGCACCAACCCGTATTTCGACCACAATGGTTTGACATTGCGCACCTTTTTCAGGTCACGCCCCACGGGCCCGCTGCGCAGTTCCACCTCATACGCCGTCAGTTCGTCGCCCGCGCGCCCTGCGGCAATCGCTTCATGCGCAGCTTCGGCGGCGGCCATGCCTGACAGCATCGCGTTATGGTTGCCCTTGATGCGCGGCACATTGACCAGCCCCGCCGAACAGCCCAGCAGCGCGCCCCCCGGGAACACCACCTTGGGGATCGACTGATAGCCGCCTTCCGCGATGGCACGCGCGCCGTATGCCACCCGTTTGCCGCCTTTCAGCAACTCGGCCACCATGGGATGGTGCTTGAAGCGCTGAAACTCCTGATAAGGGGAAACATAGGGGTTGGCGTAGTTCAGATGCACCACGAAACCGACATAAACCTGATTTTTATCGAGGTGATAGATAAACGACCCGCCGCCCGCATTCTTGCCCAGCGGCCAGCCCATCGTGTGGGTCACGGTGCCTTCGCGGTGCTTCTCGGGGTCGATCTCCCAGATCTCTTTCATGCCAAGGCCGAATTTCTGCGGCTCATGCCCCTTCGACAATGCGAATTTCGCCATCACTTCCTTGGACAGCGACCCGCGCACACCTTCGGACAGGAAAACATATTTGCCGTGCAACTCCATCCCCGGCTCATAATGATCGCCGGGGGTGCCGTCTGGGTTCTTGCCGAATTCACCGGCCACCACGCCTTTGACTGCGCCATCGGGGCCGTAAACCAGTTCCGAGCAGGCCATGCCGGGGAAGATCTCGACCCCCAGCGCCTCGGCCTGTTCGGCCATCCAGCGGCAGACATTGCCCATCGAGACGATATAACAGCCGTGATTGTTCATCAGGGGCGGCATCGGCGCGTTGGGGATGCGCATTTGCCCGGCCTCGCCCAGAATATAGAAACGGTCGTCGCGCACCGGCACCGTAACGGGCGCGCCCTTCGCCTGCCAATCGGGGATCAGCGCGTTCAGCCCCACCGGGTCCAGCACCGCCCCCGACAGAATATGCGCGCCGACCTCGGACCCCTTTTCCAGCACCACGACATTCAGGTCGGGGTCCAGTTGCTTCAGCCGGATCGCGGCCGAAAGCCCGGCAGGCCCGGCGCCAACGATGACCACGTCATATTCCATCGCTTCGCGCGTGATTTCGGCAGAGGCTTCGGCAGGGGCTTCGGCGGGGGCTTTGGCGGTTTTCTCGGGCATGGCGACTTCGTCCTCGGATGGCGATATGGCTGCGCGCGCGGGTCTGCACGTAACATTGTTGCGTCACACTGCTAGCCCACCCCCGAAGGCCGGTCAACGGCCACAGCGCCGCCCTGGCGCGAAAGCCCGGGCCGTATCACGCGGGCTTTCGCGCACCCCGAACGCGGATTGACGCCAAACCCTGCGCCTGACCCCTTGCAAACCGGCGAAGCCTGCTGTCAGGTTGGTGGCAACGAAACGTCTGACTGCCCCGGCTTTGGTCGCGGGCCGTCTTTTTATATATGGTGGCACGCCGATGGAAAAAGTCCCGATGACCCGCGCCGGTCAGATTTCACTGGATGAAGAGCTGAAAAAACTGAAGTCGGTGGAGCGTCCCGCCGTGATCCGCGCCATTGCAGAGGCGCGTGAACATGGCGACCTGTCCGAGAATGCGGAATACCACGCCGCCCGCGAAAAGCAGAGCTTCATCGAAGGGCGCGTGAAGGAAATCGAAAGCCTGTTGTCGCGGGCCGAGGTGATCGACCCGTCGAAACTGTCGGGCTCAATCAAGTTCGGTGCGACGGTGATGCTGGTGGACGAAGACACCGACGAACAGAAAACCTACCAGATCGTGGGTGAGGCCGAGGCGGATATCGAGCGTGCGATGCTCAACATCCGCTCACCGCTGGCGCGCGCGCTGATCGGCAAGGAAGTGGGCGACAGCGTCGAGGTAAAGACCCCCGGCGGGCAGCGCAGCTATGAAGTGCTGAGCATCGTCTACAAGTAACGCGGCGCAATGGGCGCCAAAGCAGGTGAATGACCGATGGCCCAACCGCCCCGCCCCGACCAGCCCCCGCGCCTGAAGCGCCAGGCAGACGAAACCGGAAAGGCGCACCCCGCCGACGGCGCTAATCGCGCCCGTTTGGGCGAGGCGCCCCCTTTTGGCACGTCGAACGGGGCGGACGCGAGGCCGGGCGGTTCTGGACAGGGCAATTCGGGGCCGGGCGGTTCTGGGCCGGACACCAGGGTGCAGGGCAGCACGCCAACCGCACCGCCGCGCGGGGATCGGTCTGTGGACCCGGCGCCCGGCAACACCGCCCAAAACCACACCGCCCAAAACCACACCGCCCGAAACCAGACCGGCCAGAACCAGACCGGCCAAAACGGGATGGCCCGAAACGCACCCGGGCACGGCGGACGGGCGGCACCCAGCCCACCCGGCGACCGACCGCGCATCGGCCCGGCTCAGCAGGGCCGCCCTACCGAAGCGTCGGCAGCGGACGGGCCCGCACCGCACAGCCCGGCCGCATCATCCTCCACCCGGGGGGCCAATACGGACACCACCAAGGACGGCGTCCAGCAAGCGCCGCCTCCCAATGGGCCGAACAGCACTGCCCCAGACACCCCAACGCCAGATGACCACATCCTACGCCCGCTGGCCGCAGCGGGGCTGGCGAACCTGCCCCATGCCGTGCAACCGACACAAGCGCCCCGACCGCGTGGCCGTCTCGCGCCCGAATGGCTCGCAGGGTTTCTGACGGCGCTCTGGCTCGCCGGGATCGCGCTGTTTGTGTGGCGCGCCGATCTCTCGGCCTTCGGCGGGCTGGAGATCGGGATGATCGCCGCCTCGGGCGTCTTTCCGCTGGGGCTGATCTGGCTGGGCGTCAGCGTCCTGCGCGCCGCCCGCGCCGTGCAGGACGATGCCGACCGCCTGCACATTGCGGTGGATGCCATGCGACAGGCCTGGCTGACGCAGCAACAGACCGCAGGCGTCGGCCTGAAGACCAGCGTTGAACAGAAGCTTGACGACATCGCGCAGGCCCAAAAACAGACGGAAACCGCGCTTGCCATGTTCACCTCGACCCGCGCGGCCCTGCCCGACCGCGCCCCCCGCCCCGGCGCGGCGAAGTCGCTGGACACCGCGGTGCAAAGCGCGCTGGCGCTCGACTCGCCTACCGATACCGACCAGCCGCCCCTTGGCGTGGCCGAGTTCATCCGCGCATTGCATTTCCCCGAAACGGCCGAGGATACCGAGGGCTTCGCCGCCCTGCGGCGCGCATTGGGCGATCACGCCACCGCCCAACTGGTCCGCGCCGCGCAAGAGGTGCTGACCGTGCTCGCGCAAGAGGGGATCTATATGGATGACCTGCGCCCCGACCGCGCCCGCCCCGAGGTCTGGCGCGCCTTTGCCGATGGCGCGCCCGGCGCCGCCGTGGCCGGGCTGGGGGGGATTCGCGACCGCTCCTGCCTGGCGCTGACCGTCGGGCGGATGCGCAGCGACCCTGTGTTCCGCGATACGGCCCACCGTTTCTTGCGCGAATTCGACCGTTGCTTTGCCGTGTTCGAAGCGCAGGCCGATGATGCCGACCTTGCCCGTTTTGCCGAAACCCGCAGCGCCCGCGCCTTCATGCTGCTGGGCCGTGTCACCGGCATGTTCAGCGCCAGAGGTTGATTGCATCCCGCCCCGCGCGGGCGTATGTCATTCACATGTGCAGCACCCGATAGAGGCTTCCATGGACACTTCCACATTCTGGCAGGGTTTTCGCGCAGGCGCGCCTTTCGTCGTGGTGATCGTGCCTTTCGGCATGGTCTTCGGCGTGGTCGGGACCGAAGCCGGGCTCAGCCTGGCGCAGGTTCTGGGCTTCACCTTCATGGTGATCGCGGGCGCTGCGCAATTCACCGCCGTGCAACTGATGACCGAGGAAGCGCCCACCTTCATCGTGCTTCTGACCTCGCTTGCGGTCAACCTGCGCATGGCGATGTATTCCGCCTCGCTTGCGCCCTATCTGGGCCGCGCGCCGTTCTGGAAACGCGCGGCGATGTCCTATGCGATGGTGGATCAATCCTATGCCGTCAGCGTCTTGAAGTATGAAACCACGCCCGCCATGACGACGGCGCAGCGCAGCGCGTATTTCTTCGGCTCTGCCGCACCGCTGGTGATCCCGTGGTACCTGGCGACATGGGCGGGGGCGGCGCTGGGCACGGCGATCCCCCCGGGCATTCCGATTGATTTCGCAGTGCCGATCACCTTTCTGGCGCTGATCACGCCGATGCTGCGCACCCGCGCGCATTGGGCGGCGGCGGCGGTGTCCGTGGCACTGGCGCTGGTGCTGCGGGGGCTGCCCTATAACCTGGGCCTGTTGGTGGCCGCGCTCTGCGCCATGGCGACCGGCGCCGCGCTGGAGAAACGCGCGGCCAACCGCGCGACGACGCGGGGGCAATCATGACCGCCTACAGCGACGTTACCATCTGGCTTATCATCGTCGGGCTGGGAATCGGCACCTTCGTGCTGCGGTTCTCATTCCTGGGGCTGATCGGCGACCGGCCGATCCCTGCATGGGTGCTGCGGCATCTGCGCTACACGGCGGTGGCCGTGATGCCGGGGCTGATCGCGCCGCTGATCCTGTTTCCCGCCGCCACCGATGGCGCGGCAGACCCGGTGCGGCTGTCGGCATCCGTTGCAACTGTGGCGCTGGGCCTGTGGTCGAAAAATGTGCTGGTGGCGATTTTTGGCGGCGCGGCCACGCTGTTCGCCGCGCAATATCTGATCGGCTGAATGCGCCGGGCTGGACAGCACAGGATACTGCCCCCTGCCCGGGCGGCAGATTGAGCCTGTCATCCCCCTGATCGACAACCGCGCCAGGTGCATCAGGAAAAGCACCGCTTTTCCCCGCCCGGCGCGCCAACGCTGCAGCCAGTTGGTTCAAGCCGTCACCCGGCGGTGCACCCGCGATGTTCCACCATTCGATCGACAGTCATCACCGTGATACGCAGCGCGGATCGGTCCAGCGCCACCGCGCCGTGCCGGGGGCCGCGCAGCGACACTTCGGCATGCAACGTGTCGCCTTGCCGCGCGGTCTTGGCATCCGACACCCACAGCCCACTGCCGGGTGCCTCGATCACCACCACTTCGGCCGGGCCAAGCGCGGGCATCTCCAGCCCCACGCGCAGCCGCAGACCGTCGCCATCGGGGCTGATGTCACAACTCACCCCGCGCAGCCCTGCCGCCGTGGCCGCCGTCGCGCGCAGGTTCAATGCCGCGCTGATCTGCGGATCGGGCGCGCCCTGTCCGCGCAGCGCTGCGCTGACCTGCAGATCCACCGGCACACAGACATCCAGACAAACCCCGATCGTCACATCGGCGGCAATCGCCATGGGCGCGTCGGCCCGGGCGGGGATGAATTCGATCGGCAAGACCAGCTCGTCAAAAAAGCCGATGCTGCGGTAGCCCGAATATTCGAACACATCCGGGCGCGGCCAATGCGTGCGCACCGCCTGAAGGTTCTGCGAGGCAGACCAGTCGATGCGCGGCGGCAGCCCGGCCTCGCCCGCGACGCGCCAATAGGTCTTCCAACCCGGGGCCAGCCGCAGGTGCAGCGCCGCCATATAGGACCCGTCAGCCTGCCGCCAGCCGGGCCGCAGCTCGGCATGCACGACATCGCCGGGGCGCGCAACGGCCTGCGATGGCAGCGCCAACGCAATCAGCACCGACAGCAGTACAACAAGGACGGCGGGAAATTTGATCATGTCCTTTCAATCGCGCATCATCGGGCAGATTGGAAGTCACTTTTCAGCGAAGCACTGTTACCTTTGCACACGCCCCCTTGGCATTCGCCCGGTCGCGATGCATCGTTGTGTGATGGATGTCCAACCCGAGCCGCTGAACCTTACCGGAGTTCTCTTGATCGCCATGCCGGGCGTGGTAGGCGACATGTTCGCGCAGACCGTCGTTTTCCTCTGCGCCCATGGGCCGAACGGCGCCATGGGGCTGATCGTCAACAAACCCGTCCCCCAGATCGGGCTGGCTGAAATGCTCAGGCAATTGAAGGTCACCACCACCGGCGCGCCCGAGGGCGAGCTGTCGCAGCCCATCTATTTTGGCGGCCCCGTGGAGCCCGAGCGTGGCTTCGTGCTGCATTCGCCCGATTACTGCGGCGGCGAAGCGACACTGCGCGTCAACGACGCCTTCGCGATGAGCTCGACAATGGAAATCCTGTCCGACATCGGACGTGGGCAGGGCCCGGCACAGGCGGTAATGACCCTGGGCTATGCGGGCTGGGCGCCGGGGCAGCTGGAGGCCGAAATCAGCCAGAACGCCTGGCTGACAACCGACGCGACCCCCGCGCTTGTGTTCACCGGGCCGGATAGCGACAAATGGACTGCGGCACTGGCCGAACTGGGCGTAGACCCGCTCAGCCTGTCCGCCACCGCCGGGCATGCCTGAGGGGTAACGCGCCGCACGCTTGGCAGCGGCTGGGCGCAGGTCACACACACACATTCCATCCCCCCGGATTTCGCGCGTTTGGCCGTGGGCCGCAGCGCTTGACCCTACGCTCAGCCCCGCGGGGCAGCAGCGCGCGACAAGCGGTCGTTGATCGCCCGGCCAAGGCCCGTGTCAGGCACCGGTGCGAAACCGATGGCAACAGCCCCCCGCGACCGCGCCAGCGCATCGGCGCGATGCAGCGTCGCAAAAAGGTTCGCCGCCGCCTCGGTCAGGTCACCCGACGCAGAAAGCGTCATATCGGCAGCGTCGCACCCCGCGCCAAAGCCCACCCATACCACACCCGCACGCGGGGCGCGCATGCCCAGCAATACCGCCGCCCCCGGCGCGTAATGCGACGACAACTGCCCGGGCGCGGTGGGCCGCGTGTCATCAACGGGCAACGCGGGATGCAGCCGCGCACCCATCGCGGCCTCGACCGCCTCAGATGCCAGCCCCCCCGCGCGCAGCAGGCGCGGCACGCCATCCGTCAGCCCGATGATCGTCGATTCCACCCCCACGCCACACGCCCCGCCGTCCAGCACCGCCGCGATCCGCCCGTCCAGCCCCGCCAGCACATGCGCCGCCGTCGTCGGGCTGATCCGGCCCGAGGGGTTGGCCGAAGGCGCGGCCAGCGGCCCGCCGAACGCCGCCAACACCGCCCGCGCCGTGCCATGGGCGGGCACGCGCAGCGCCACGGATGCGAGCCCCGCAGTAACCAACGGCGACAGGCCATGCCCGTCGCGCAGGGGCACGATCAACGTCAGCGGTCCGGGCCAGAAAGCCTGCGCCAGCCGCCGCGCCACGCCATCCAGCACCCCGTATTGATCGGCCAGCGCGGCATCGGCCAGATGCACGATCAGCGGGTTGAACCGGGGCCGCCCCTTGGCCGCGAAAACTCCCGCCACCGCCAGATCGCTGCGCGCATCCGCCGCCAGCCCATAGACGGTTTCCGTGGGCAGCGCGACCAGCCCGCCCGCAGCCAGCAGCGCCGCCGCCCGGGCAATGCCCGCCGGATCGGCGCGCAGCCGTTCGGTCTGAAGCTGTGGCGACTCGGCCGGTGGAATGGGCATTGTCATTGGGCGGGGCCTGCGGCGCTGGCTTTGGGACATGAACGCGCCCCTCGGTGACGCGGCGTTTCGTTTTGCCACACGGCCCGGATGAGATAGCTTGAAGGGACGTGCGGCATGGCGTGGCTTTTACGCGGCCCGCAACACCTTGCCAAGCCATGCCAAGCCGCGCCAGATCCGATACGTCCCACGATGCCGTCCCATGAAAGTTCCCGCGATGCCCTATACCGCCCCGCTGTCCGACTTCCGCTTCTTGCTCGACCATATCGTGGGCTACCACCGCGTGGCGGCCACCGACCGCTTTGCCGATGCCGATATCGACACCGCAACGGCGGTCCTGGCCGAGGCCGCGAAGCTTGCCGCCGACACGCTTGCGCCGCTGCAACGCGCGGGCGACCTGCATCCCGCGCGGCTGGAAAACGGCGTGGTGCGCACGTCGCCCGGCTTTGCCGAAGGTTTCCGCGCGATTGCCGAAGGCGGCTGGCTCGGCATGGCCGCCGACCCCGCGCATGGCGGCATGGGCCTGCCGATGACCCTGACCACCGCAGTGAATGAGATGATGGGCAGCGCCTGCCTTGCCCTGCAACTCAACCCGCTGATGAGCCAGGGACAGATCGAGGCGCTGGAACACCATGCCTCGGACGCGATCAAGGCGCTGTATCTGCCGAAACTCATCAGTGGCGAATGGACCGGCACGATGAACCTGACCGAATCGCAGGCCGGATCGGATGTCGGCGCGCTGCGCGCCCGCGCCACGCCAAACGCTGACGGCACCTATGCAGTCAGCGGTCAGAAGATCTATATCAGCTGGGCCGATAACGACTTTGCCACGAATGTCTGCCACCTGGTGCTGGCCCGCCTGCCGGATGGCGCGCCCGGCACGCGCGGGATCAGCCTGTTCATGGTGCCGAAATTCCTGCCCGATGCGAACGGCCATGCCGGGCAGGCCAACAGCCTGCGCGTGGTCTCGCTGGAACATAAGCTGGGCCTGCACGGCAGCCCCACGGCGGTGATGGATTATGACAATGCCACCGGCTGGCTGGTCGGCGCGCCGCACAAGGGCATGGCGGCGATGTTCACCATGATGAACAACGCCCGCCTTGGCGTCGGCGTGCAGGGCCTCAGCGTGGCCGAAGGGGCGTATCAGCACGCGCTTTACTATGCGCGCGACCGCAGGCAGGGCCGCACGCCGCAGGCAGCCGATGGCGCGATCACCGGCCACGCCGATGTGCGCCGCATGCTGACGCACATGAAGGCCGAAATCTTCGCCACCCGCGCCATTGCCCTGTGGAACGCGGTCGCCATCGACATGGCGCGCGCGCAAACCGACGCGCCTGACGGGGCCGACGCACCCGACGGGGCCGATTGGGCCGCCCGCGCCGCCCTGCTGACGCCGATCACCAAGGCACATGGGACCGAAACGGGGATCGAGGTCGCCAACACCGGCATCCAGGTGCATGGCGGCATGGGCTATGTTGAGGAAACCGGCGCGGCCCAATACCTGCGCGATGTCCGCGTCACCGCGATCTATGAAGGCACCAACGGCATTCAGGCCATGGATCTTGTGAACCGCAAGATGGCCGACGGTGGCGAGGCCGCGTACCGCCTGCTGGAAGAAATCCAGACCGCCGCCGAATCCGCCCGCCCCGCCCTGCCCGCGCTGGCCGGCGCCGTCTGGAACGCCGCAGAATCCTTGCGCGAGGGGACCGAATGGCTGGTCGCAGCGTCCGTCGATGACCGCAACGCGGGCGCTGTGGCCTATCTGCGCGCCTTCGCCCGGGTGCTGGGCGGCCATGCACATCTGACCGCAGCAACAGCCAGCGGCGGCAGCGGCCCGCGCGCAGCCCTGGCGCGGGTCTTCATCACCCGCATCTTGCCCGAACATGCCAGCCTGCTGGCGCAAGCACAGGCCGGGGCCGCCGACCTTTATGCGCTGTCGGACATGGACCTCAGCGCATGAGGGACGGCGCCGATCAGGGTATTCGCACGCCCTTCCCCGATCCGCCTGCGCCCGGCACGGCAACGCAGGTGGCGCCGGGTGTCCTGTGGGCGCGCATGCCGCTGCCTATGGCGCTGGACCATGTGAATATCTACGCGCTGGATGACGGGCCGGGCTGGACATTGGTGGACACCGGGTTTGACACCGCCCCCACCCGCGCCGCGTGGAAGGCATTGCTGGCCGGACCGCTGGCGGGCAAACCTGTCACCCGCGTGATCGGCACGCATCACCACCCCGACCATATCGGCCTTGCCGGGTGGTTCCAGACCGACCACGGCGCAGACCTGTGGATGACCCGCACCGCCTGGCTGATGGCGCGCATGCTGCAACTGGACGAACAGGCTGCACCCACCCCGCAGGCTCTCGCGTTCTGGCGTGCCTTTGGCATGGATGAGGCGATCTTCGCGCAGCGCGCCGCGGAACGGCCTTTCAACTTCTGCGACGTGGTTGCCCCCATGCCGCAGGGCTTTCACCGCATGCATGACGGCGACAGCCTGCGCGCCGGTGGTCGCGACTGGGACGTGGTCATCGGCCACGGCCACGCACCCGCGCACGCCGTGCTCATCAGCCGTGATTGCAACCTGATCCTGGGCGGCGACCAGTTGTTGCCGTCAATCTCGGCCAATCTGGGCGTCTACCCTACCGAACCCGGCGCCGATCCGGTGGCCGACTGGCTGGACAGCTGCACGCGGTTTCAGGCGCTGGCCCGCCCCGATCACCTGGTGCTGCCGGGCCACAAACTGCCCTTCACGGGCCTGCCGTTGCGGCTGGTGCAGATGATCGACAACCACCGCCACGCGCTGGACCGGCTGCGCGACCACCTGCACCTCCCCCGCCGGGGCGGCGAATGCTTCGCCCCCCTGTTCCGGCGCGGGATCGGGCCAGAAACCTACGGGCTCGCCATGGCGGAAACTGTCGCGCATCTCAACCACCTGCACCGACGCGGCCAAGTGACCCGCAGCATGGGCACGGACGGTGCCTGGCGCTGGCAAAGCTGACGCGCGCCGCCATATTGTGCCACGAAACCACCCTGTTACGGCCGCGCGGCATAACGCCCGCCAGCGGCATCTTGGCGGGTGACAGCCTCCGATGAATCGGCTAACACATCGGGTAAATAGCACGACAGGAGATGACGATGGCCAAACATGAACATGGCAAGATGGACACCACGCAGCAAGAGCGGGCTTTCGCAGGCTTCATCCGCCTCAGCACCTGGGGTGCGGGGATCTCAATCGGGGTACTCGTGTTCCTCCTTTTGACAAACGCCTGACCGGGCCGGCGCAGATCATGCCAATTTCCCTGGGCCGACAGGCGCTTTCGCGGCTGACCCTGTTCCTCACAATGGCCGTCACCGCGTTGGCACTGGCCGCATGCGGCCCGCAAGAGGTCGTTTTCGCCCCCGAGGCGGATGTGCGCGCCGCGATGTACACCCATTCAGGCCCGCCCGAACTGACGCTTCTGACCATGATCAGCAACCGCAGCGGGCGCGGCGGGCACACGGCGCTTGTGGTCAACGGCTCGCAGCGGGTATTGTTCGATCCCGCTGGCAGCTGGTTCCATCGCATGACGCCGGAACGGCATGACGTGCATTTCGGCTTCACCGACCCGCAATTCAACCTCTATGTGCGCTACCACGCGCGTGAGACGTTTCACGTCGTGATCCAGCGCCTGACCGTGACCCCCGAAGTGGCCGAGATGGCGCTGCGTGCCGTGCAACAGACAGGCCCCGTCGGCCCCGCCCGTTGCGCCCGCGTCACCAGCACCGTGCTATCCGGGCTGCCGGGGTTGGAAAGCATCCCGGTCGGCTGGTACCCCGAAAACCTGATGGAAGCCTTTGGCCGCCTGCCGGGCGTGCGTACCGAAAAGGTGTTCCACGACGCACCCGCCGACAACACCGCCGAATTGCAACGCCAGCAACAAATGGCCACGGGGCGCTGACGGCAGCCCCATGGCGTTATGGCTAAAATGTGATGCATTTTCCAGCGCAGCGCCGCCATCGCACCGAAAGCCGCGTTTCGTGACCCGCGCGGGCGCCCACAGAGCGGTTGGTCAACCCGATGCGGCACCACACCCCCGCCCAGCCCTGCGAAACTTCGCGGCTGAGGGCCGCGCGTCTGACCAATTAAGGCCATAAGCAGTTGCCCTCGCCCGCCGGGCGTTCTACCCATGTTCAAAGCCCAAGCGGAGACTTCCATGACCTCGATCCTGCAAATCCTCCTGCTGATCCTCAGCATGGCGCAGTTCATCATCATCGCGCATATCATCCTGAGCTGGCTGATCAATTTTCAGGTGCTCAACCTGCGCCAGCCGATCGTCGCCTCGATCTGGGACGGGATGAACCGGCTGGTCGAACCGGTCTATAGCCGCATCCGCCAGTTCCTGCCGGATCTGGGGGGGCTCGACCTTGCGCCGCTGATCGCGCTTCTGGCGATTTACGCGCTGCGAATCGTGCTGATCAACAACGCCTCTGCCTTCATCTGAGCCATGCCCCGTCATGACTGATCTGACCGCGCGGCTGTCCCGCGTCTTTGGCTTTTCCAGCTTCCGCCCCGGCCAGCAAGAGATTGTGCAATCCGTGCTGGATGGCCAGAACACCCTGGCCATCATGCCCACCGGGGGCGGCAAGTCGCTGTGCTTCCAGCTGCCTGCCCTCTGCCGCGAAGGCACCACTGTCGTCATCTCGCCACTGATCGCGCTGATGCGCGACCAGGTGCGCGGCTTGCAGGAACTGGGCGTGCCAGCGGGGGCGCTGACCTCTGGCAACACCGATGAGGAAACCGAAGACGTGTTCCGCGCCGTGGATGACGGTACGCTGAAACTGCTCTACATGGCGCCGGAACGGCTGGCGGCATCTGGAACGCTGTCGCTGTTGCGCCGCGCCAATTGCACCCTGATCGCCGTCGATGAAGCGCATTGCGTCAGCCAATGGGGCCATGATTTCCGCCCCGACTACCTGCGCATCGGCGACCTGCGCCGCATGCTCGACGTGCCGCTTGCCGCCTTCACCGCCACCGCCGACGCCGAAACCCGCGACGAAATCGTCAGCCGCCTGTTCGACGGCATGGCCCCCGCCACCTTCCTGCGCGGGTTCGACCGGCCCAATATCCGGCTGGCATTCCGGGTGAAGGACAGCCCGCGCCGACAGATCTCGGAATTCGCCGCCGCGCGGCGCGGGCAATCGGGGATCGTCTATTGCGCCACGCGCGCGCGCACCGAAACCCTGGCGCAGGCCCTCAGCGCGGAAGGCCACAATTCCCGCGCCTACCACGGCGGGATGGACAGTATAGAGCGCCGGGTCGTCGAACAGGCGTTTCAGGTCGAAGACGGGCTGATCGTCGTCGCCACCGTTGCCTTCGGCATGGGTATCGACAAGCCCGATATCCGCTGGGTCGCCCATGCCGATCTGCCCAAATCCATCGAAGGCTATTATCAGGAGATCGGCCGCGCGGGCCGCGACGGCGCACCTGCCGACACGCTGACCCTCTACGGCCCCGATGACATCCGCCTGCGCCGGTCTCAGGTCGATGAGGGGTTGGCCCCGCCCGAACGCAAGTCCGCCGACCACGCGCGCCTCAACAGCCTGCTGGGGTTGGCCGAGGCGACGAGTTGCCGACGCCAGGTGCTGCTGTCCTATTTCGGCGAGGAATCGCAGCCCTGCGGCAATTGCGACCTCTGCACCCTGCCCGCCAAGATCTTCAACGCCACCCAGCCGGTACGCAAGGCGCTGTCGGCAATCTTGCGGACGGGCGAATACTTCGGCACGGGCCACCTGATCGACATCCTGACCGGCAACGCCACCGCGAAGGTGCGCGAACGCGGGCATGACCAACTGCCCACCTTTGCCGTGGGCCGCGACATGGGCAAGGCCGCATGGCAGGCGGTGTTCCGGCAGATGATGGGGCGCGATCTGGTCCGCCCCGACCCCGAACGCTTCGGTGCCCTGCGCATGACCGATGCCGCCCGCCCCATCCTGCGCGGCGAGGCAGAGATCATGTTGCGCGAAGACACGATCAAATCCGCCCGCGACCGCCCCACGGTAAAGGCGCTGGTGTCCGACGACGATGCGCCCCTGCTCTCGGCGCTAAAGGCCAAACGCCGCGCGCTGGCTGAAGAGGCACGCGTGCCCGCCTATGTCATCTTCACCGACCGCACGTTGATCGAAATGGCCGAGACCCGGCCCCAGACACTGGACGACATGGCCCGTATCACCGGCGTGGGTGCCACGAAGCTGGAACGCTACGGCAGCGGCTTTCTCGCCGTCATCACCGGCGAGGCTGCGGCAGAAACCCACCCCGCACGGCGCAAACTGGCTGGCCGCGACAGTGGCGCGCTCTATGACCGGCTGGTCGCGGCGCAGGCCGAACTGACCCGCGGCACCATGGGCACCGACAAGCCCATGTCGTGCCCGGCGGCGCAACTGGCAAAGCTGGCTGACCACCCGCCGCGCGACATGGCAGGCGTCGCGCGCATCATCGGCGAACGTCACGCCGACCGCTTCGGCGCTGCGTTTCTGGACATCCTCGACGCCGACTGACACCCGCGCCCCCGATGTGACGTTGCGACCGGATTGACGCGCGTGCTGCAATGCGGCACGAACTCTGCAAAACCGGGAGACGTGCATGTACCCTTTCCTGCGACTGGCCAAAGAAATGGTCAAGTTCCGCAACGCCCCCAAACTGGGTATGTTGGACACCCATGTCTCGCACCATATCTGCTGGCCCTGGGATCTGGACCCGTTTGTCGAACTCAACAACGGGCGCACACTGACGCTGTATGATCTGGGCCGCCTGCCCTTTGTCAAACGGATCGGGCTGTGGGGGGCGCTGCGCGCCAATGGCTGGGGCATCACGGTCGCGGGCTGTTCTGTGCGCTACCGCCGCCGGGTGCGGGTGTTTCACCGCTTTGAAATGCGGACCCGCAGCATCGGCTGGGATCACCGCTTCATGTATACCGAACAATCCATGTGGCGAAACGGCGAGTGTCTGAACCACATTCTGGTGCGCACCGCCGCGACGGATGCGGGCGGCATCGTCGCCCCCGCCCGCGTGGTTGCGGCCATGGGCCAGCCCGACCCCTCGCCCACCCTGCCCGATTGGGTGGGCGGCTGGGTCAGCGCCGACGCCACGCGCCCGTGGCCCCCCATGGCCGATATCGAACCAGTGCCGCACCCCTGACATCCCGGGACTGGCCCTGACGCAGGGGCGGCGTTGCGTGGGGATACTTCGCAAGCAAACCCTTGGGGAAATGCCGGGCCAGGCGGCCGCAAGACCTCCGACCAGCGCCAATGCAAAAAGGCCCGGGCGCCAATGCAAAAAGGCCCGGGAAACCCCGGGCCTTTTGCGTAAAATTCTACAGTGTCGCAGATGGACAATCTGGCGACGGGCATCACAGGGGCGGCACACCGCCCCCAAGGGTCCCTTAGCTGTCGGCGCCGGCCTCAGCCTCGACGCGGGCACGGTCGCCTGCACCTTTGGCATCGACGTCGCGCTCGACGAATTCGATGATCGCCATCGGCGCCATGTCGCCATACCGGAAACCGGCCTTCATGATGCGGATGTAGCCACCCTGGCGGTCAGCATAGCGCGGACCCAGAATGTCGAACAGCTTCGCAACATAGGCGTCCTGTTTCAGCTGCGAACGGGCCTGACGGCGCGCGTGCAGATCGCCGCGTTTGGCCAGCGTGATCAGTTTTTCAACGATCGGACGCAGTTCCTTTGCTTTCGGCAAAGTCGTCTTGATCTGCTCATGTTCGATGAGCGAGCCTGCCATGTTCGCCCACAGCGCCTTGCGGTGCTCATGGGTACGGTTCAAGCGGCGGTAACCTCGTGCGTGACGCATGTCATATCTCCTATAGCTTCACTTTTTGCTTTGTCCGGCGGTGCCTGCGTGAACACCGCTCTCCTTGGGGCAACATGCCCAGTCGTGTCGTGACGGGCGCACGGAAGCCGCGCGCCCCCAAAGAATCAGAATTGATCTTCGAAGCGTTTCGCCAGATCTTCGATGTTCTCTGGCGGCCAGTCCTCGACATCCATGCCCAGATGCAGCCCCATACCCGACAGCACTTCCTTGATCTCGTTCAGGGATTTGCGGCCAAAGTTCGGGGTGCGCAGCATCTCGGCTTCGGTTTTCTGGATCAGATCACCGATATAGACGATGTTGTCGTTCTTCAGGCAGTTTGCCGAACGTACCGACAGTTCAAGCTCATCGACCTTTTTCAGCAAGAGCGGGTTGAATTCCAGCCCGTCGTCATCGTCAAAGCGGCCCGCAGCCTCGGGTTCGTCGAAGTTCACGAACACTTGCAGCTGGTCTTGCAGAATGCGCGCCGCGTAGGCAATCGCGTCCTCCGGACGGACCGAGCCGTCGGTTTCCAGCTTCAGCGTCAGCTTGTCATAATCCAGCACCTGACCTTCGCGGGTGGGCTGAACTTCGTAGCTGACCTTCTTCACGGGCGAGAAGATCGCATCAATCGGGATCAACCCGATCGGCGCATCTTCGGGGCGGTTCTTGTCAGCGGCGACATATCCCTTGCCGGTGTTGACCGTCAGTTCCATGAACAGATCGGCGCCATCATCAAGGTGGCAAACGATCTGATCCTTGTTCAGCACTTCGATCCCGGCGGACACGGCAATGTCGCCCGCGGTCACGATGGCCGGGCCTTGCGCGGAAATGGTTACCCGCTTGGGGCCGTCCACATCCATCCGCAACGCCACACCCTTCAGGTTCAGCACGATGTCGGTCACGTCTTCGCGTACGCCTGCAACGCTGGAAAACTCGTGCAGCACGTTGTCGATCTGAATGCTGGTGATGGCCGCGCCTTGCAGCGACGACATCAGAACCCGCCGCAGCGCGTTGCCCAGCGTCAGGCCAAAGCCCCGTTCCAGCGGCTCAGCCACCGCAACCGCGTGCCGCATCGGGTCTTTGCCCGGCTTCACGTCCAGTTGCGCGGGCTTGATCAATTCCTGCCAATTTTTATGGATCATGTATGTCGCCTCCATGCTTGCCAGTGCTTCATGTCCAAAAACACCGACGTCCGAGGATCAGAAATGACGAAAAACGGGCCGCGCGAAATCCGCGCGGCCCGGTAGCCCTGTGGTGCAGATCAGACGCGACGCCGCTTCGGCGGGCGGCAACCGTTGTGTGCCATGGGGGTCACATCACGGATCGAAGTGATGTTGAACCCAACCGCTGCCAGCGCACGCAGCGCCGATTCGCGGCCCGAACCTGGGCCCTGAACTTCGACTTCCAGCGTCTTCACGCCATGATCCTGGGCTTTCTTGCCCGCATCTTCTGCCGCCAGCTGTGCTGCGTAAGGTGTCGATTTACGCGACCCCTTGAACCCCATCGTCCCTGCGGACGACCAGGCAATCGCGTTGCCCTGCACATCCGAAATCAGGATCTTGGTGTTGTTGAAGCTGGAGTTCACATGCGCCACACCGGCTGCAATATTTTTACGTTCCTTGCGCTTAGCGCGCACTTTATCCCGTGCCATTGTCTAACGCTCCCCTTACTTCTTCTTGCCAGCGATGGCTTTCGCAGGGCCCTTGCGAGTCCGTGCGTTGGTGTGGGTGCGCTGACCGCGCACGGGAAGGTTGCGACGATGGCGCAGCCCGCGATACGACCCCATGTCCATCATACGTTTGACGTTCATCTGCACTTCACGGCGCAGGTCACCCTCTACCGTGAAGTTCGCGTCGATATGCTCGCGCAGGCTCAAGACTTCGGCATCGGACAATTGATTGACGCGGCGCGTCACATCAATCGAGCAAGCGTCGCAAATTTCGCGCGCTTTGGTCGGGCCGATCCCGTGGATATAGGTCAATGCGATGGGGACTCGTTTCCCCGTCGGAATGTTTACGCCAGCAATACGTGCCACGCGGTTTTCCTTTCGTTGCGGTTCCGTAACGCCAGAACCTTTTTTCACAACACGAAGCCGGTGGCCCGTGCCTTTCAAACATCAAAAGGGACGGCAAACCGCCCCCTTTAGTGATTCCTTAGTGGAATGCCTCGCGTATGGCGTTTTGCACGGCGCGTCAAGAGGTGGCATGTAACAACCCACTTGACACGCCGTGCCTGTTGCCTAACGCCGTGCCGGCCCCTTGCGCGGAGCGCCCGGTTTGGCCCGCCGCTTGCCGCGCAATTGCGACCGTTCCAGCAGCCCCTCGTACTGATGGGCCAACAGATGCGACTGTACCTGGTTGATCGTGTCCATCGTCACCGACACCACGATCAGCACCGATGTGCCGCCAAAGTAGAAGGGGATCGCCAGTTGGTTGCGCAGAATCTCCGGCAGCAGACACACCGCCGCAAGGTAGATCGCACCCACCGTGACAAGCCGTGTCACAACGTAATCCAGATAATCCTGGGTTCGTTTGCCGGGCCGGATACCGGGGATAAAGCCGTTCTGGTTCTTCAGGTTGTCGGCCACATCATCCGTCTTGAACGCCACGTTGGCGGTGTAGAAGAAGGTGAAGAAAACGATCATGCCGGTAAAGAACAGCAGATACAGCGGCTGCCCCGGGCCGAAATAGGCCAGCACCGTCGCCATGACATCGCTGGTCTGATTCCCCGAGAACGTTGCCAGCGTGACCGGCAGCAGCAGCAGCGACGACGCGAAGATCGCCGGAATCACGCCTGCCGGGTTTACCTTGATCGGCAGATGCGACGCACCACCGTCATAGACCTTCATCCCCACCTGACGCCGGGGGTACTGGATGGTGATCTTGCGTAGCGCGCGCTCCATGAACACCACGAAGGCGATCACGGCGGTAATCATCACGATCACACCGATGATGATCAGCGGCGACAACTCACCCGACCGGCCCTGGCTGAAGAACTGCGCCAGCGCGGCGGGAATTTCGGCGACGATGCCGACAAAGATGATCAGCGAAATACCGTTGCCGATCCCGCGCGCGGTGATCTGCTCACCCAGCCACATCAGGAACATCGTGCCGCCGACCAGCGTAATCACACAGGCAACGCGGAAGAACATCCCCGGATCGGTGACCAGGCCGCCCGCCTCCAGGCTGACCGCAAGCCCCCAGCTTTGCACGATGGCCAGCGCAACCGTGCCGAAGCGGGTGTATTGGTTGAGCTTCTTGCGCCCCTGCTCACCCTCTTTCTTGAGCTGTTTCCAGGGCTCATACATCGCGCCCATCAACTGCACGATGATCGAGGCCGAGATATACGGCATGATCCCCAATGCGAAAATACCCATGCGGCTGATCGCGCCGCCGGTAAACATGTTGAGCATCCCGCCGATCCCGGCCGATGCCTCATCCATGAATTCGCGCAGTGCCAGACCGTCGATGCCGGGCACCGGGATATACGTGCCGATGCGATACACGATCAGCAACCCCAGCGCGAAGATGATACGTCGGCGCAGGTCGGTGGCCTTGGTCAGCGCGCCCCAGCTTGTGTTCGCCGCCATTTGCTCTGCAGCAGATGCCATATGCTCAACTCTTTCATGACAGCGCCGCCAGACCGGTCTCCGGTTGGCGGCGCAGGAAAACCATGAGGAAGATGTAAGGGCGTTCTGCCGCCCTCACAACCCATAAATCAGGCGTTCACCTTGCCCGCTTTGGTGGGCTTGGGCAAAACGTCCGCAACTTTCAGCGAGCCACCGGCCTTTTCCACCGCGTCGATCGCAGGTTTCGAGGCGCCGGTCACTTCGATCGTGACCTTGCTGGTGATGTCGCCTTTCGCCAGAACGCGGATGCCGTCCAGCTTGCGGCGCACCACACCTGTCGAAATCAGCACGTCCTCGGTGATCGGCTGGCTCGCGTCGATCTTGCCCAGCCCGATGAATTTCTCGATCAGGCCCAGGTTGACGACGGCAAATTCCAGACGGTTCGGCTTGTTGAAGCCGCGTTTCGGCAACCGCATATACAGCGGCATCTGGCCGCCTTCGTACGACTTGATCGCCACGCCCGAACGCGAGTTCTGGCCCTTGATCCCGCGGCCACCCATTTTACCCTTGCCCGAACCGGGGCCACGGCCCACACGCATGCGGTTCTTGGTGGCGCCTTCGTTGTCGCGCAGTTCATTCAGTTTCATGTCGCTCTCTCCTTTTGCCGGAAATGCCCCGCCAGCGACGGACAGGACAGACGCAGCTTGTAGCTCGCAGGGCACCATGCCCCGGAACGCACCAAGGGGCGGGAAACCCCGCCCCCCGGTAAAAATCGGGTCAGCTTAACCGCGCTCTTCGACGATCTGCACCAGGTGCGGGATCGCGTTGACCATGCCACGGACCGAAGGCGTATCCTCCAGCTCACGGGTGCGGTGCATCTTGTTCAGGCCCAGACCGACCAGCGTTGCACGCTGGCTGGCGGGACGGCGGATCGGCGAGCCGATCTGCTTCACGACGATAGTTTTTGCCATTTCATCCAGTCCTTATGCTTCAACAGCTTCGGCTTCAGGCTTGCGCAGAATATCTGCAACCTTCTTGCCGCGACGCTGTGCCACCATACGGGGGCTGGATTCATTGCGCAGACCGTCCATCGTGGCCCGAACCATGTTGTAAGGGTTCTGGCTACCCAGCGACTTTGCAACAACGTCTTGCAGGCCCAGCATCTCGAACACGGCGCGCATCGGACCGCCGGCGATGATGCCGGTCCCCGGTGCTGCCGCGCGCATGATGACCTTGCCCGCGCCGTGCCGACCGGCCACGTCGTGGTGCAACGTGCGGCCATCGCGCAGCGGTACGCGGATCATCTGACGCTTGGCCTGTTCGGTCGCCTTGCGGATCGCCTCGGGTACTTCTTTCGCTTTACCCTTGCCGAAACCAACGCGGCCCCGCTGATCGCCGATAACTACCAGAGCGGCAAAGCCAAAACGCTTGCCCCCCTTGACGGTTTTCGACACGCGGTTGATCGCAACCAGACGATCGGCGAATTCGGGTGTTTCGTCGCGGTCGCGACGGCCCCCACGGTTGTCTTCTCTTGCCATGATCGTCTCCTCAGAACTTCAGGCCGCCTTCACGGGCGGCTTCGGCAACTGCCTTGACCTTCCCATGAAAGAGGAACCCACCACGGTCGAAATAGCATTCTTCGACACCGGCTGCTTTGGCGCGTTCTGCAATCGCTGCCCCGACCTTGGTCGCGGCTTCGATGTTGTTGGTACCCACGACGCCCAGATCTTTCTCCATGCTGGAGGCAGAGGCGACAGTGATCCCTTTCACATCGTCGATCAGCTGAACGCTGATGTTTTTGTTCGAACGGTGGACCGACAGGCGCAGACGCCCGTTTGCCAAATCCCGCAACTTATTCCGAACGCGCAGGCGGCGTTTCTGGAACAGCTTTAGCTTAGTGTTCGCCATCTTTCGCGCCCCTTACTTCTTCTTACCTTCCTTACGGAAGATAAATTCGTCTTTGTAACGGATGCCTTTGCCCTTGTAGGGTTCCGGCGACCGCCATTTGCGGATATTCGCTGCGACCTGGCCCACGACCTGCTGGTCCATGCCTTCGATCGTGATCTCGGTTTGCTTCGGCGTGGCAACAGTCACCCCGGCAGGTACGTCGAAAATGACTTCGTGGCTGTAGCCCAACGACAGTTTCAGGTCTTTGCCCTGCATCGCGGCGCGGTAACCCACGCCGACCAGTTCGAGCTCTTTCTTGAAACCGCCGGTGACGCCTTGCGCCAGGTTCGACACCATCGACCGGGTCATGCCCCATTGCTGACGCGCCCGCTTGGAAGAGCCGCGCGGCTTGATGGTCACGACATTGCCGTCCAGAATGATATCCACGTCGTCGGTCGCGGTGAAGGAGCGGGTGCCTTTCGGCCCCTTCACTTCGATCTTCTGACCAGACACCGACGCGCTGACACCCGAGGGCAGCTCGACCGGTTTTTTCCCAATACGAGACATCTTGCCCTCCTCAGAACACGCGGCAAAGCACTTCGCCGCCGACATTGGCTGCGCGCGCATTTGCATCTGACATGACACCTTTCGGCGTCGATACGACGGAAACCCCAAGCCCGTTACGGACCGACGGGATTTCACGGACGCCGGAATAGACGCGGCGACCCGGGGTCGAGATCCGCTTCAGTTCACGAATGGCAGGGGTGCCATCGGCGTATTTAAGTTCGATCACCAGTTCCGGGTGGCCATCGGCGCCCGTACCGGGGGCGTAACCGCGGATGTAACCTTCATCCAGCAGCACATCCAGCACCCAGGCGCGCAGCTTCGACGCCGGCGTGTGGACCTTGGACTTGCCGCGCAACTGTGCGTTGCGGATGCGGGTCAGCATATCGCCAAGAGGATCGTTCATCGACATGAGGCTTCCTCCTTACCAGCTGGATTTGACCATGCCGGGGATCTGACCAAACGAGGCCAGATCGCGCAGCGCGATCCGCGAAAGTTTCAGTTTACGGTAGTAAGCCTTGGGGCGACCGCTAAGTTCGCAGCGGTTGTGCAGGCGCGTTGCCGAGGAATTGCGCGGCAGTTGCGCCAGTTTCAGGTTCGCCTTGAAGCGTTCTTCCATCGGGCGGGATTCGTCGGCAGCGATCGCTTTCAGCGCAGCGCGTTTCGTGGCGTATTTAGCCACCAGCACCTGCCGCTTTTTCTCGCGCTCGACCATTGATTTCTTGGCCATGTTTTTTCTCCTTCCGCGTCAGCTATTGAAGGGCATGTTGAATTGCTTCAACAGCGCCTTGGCTTCCGCGTCGGTTTTCGCGGTGGTGCAGATGATCACATCCATGCCCCAGACTTCATCGACCTGGTCGAAGTTGATCTCGGGGAATACGATATGTTCCTTGATGCCCATGGCATAGTTGCCACGCCCGTCGAAGGACGAACCCTTGACGCCGCGAAAGTCGCGGACGCGCGGCAGGGCCACGTTGATCAGACGGTCCATGAATTCGTACATCCGGTCGCCGCGCAGCGTCACTTTGACGCCCAGCGGCATTTCTTCACGGACACGGAACCCGGCGATGGAGTTCTTGGCTTTGGTAATCACAGCGCGCTGGCCAGCGATCTGGGTCATGTCGGCGTGGGCCGACTTGATCTTCTTGGTGTCCTTGACGGCTTCGCCGATGCCCATGTTCAGGACGACCTTGTCCAGTTTGGGCAGCATCATCGCGTTCTTGTAGCCGAATTCTTCCATCAGCGCCGCTTTGATACGGTCGCGATATTCAGCCTTCAGACGCGGGATATAGGTTGCGGTGTCCAGCATCAGATCGCCTCCCCGGTGGTTTTGGCGAACCGGATCTTCTTGCCTTCTTCCACGCGGAAGCCGACACGGGTCGCTTTGCCGTTTGCGTCCTGCAACGCCAGGTTCGACAGGTCGATGGGCATCGCTTGCGGGATGCGGCCACCTTGGGTCGTCTGGGATTGCTTGGTGTGGCGGATCGAAATGTTCAGACCCTCTACCACAGCCTGGTTGGCGTCGGGCATCACGCGGCTGATTGCGCCGGATTTCCCTTTGTCTTTGCCCGCGAGGACAACGACCTTATCGCCTTTTTTGAGCTTGGCAGCCATCAGAGCACCTCCGGAGCCAATGAGATGATCTTCATGAAGTTCTTCGCACGCAGCTCGCGCACCACCGGCCCGAAGATACGGGTGCCGATCGGCTCGTTGTTATTGTTCAAGATAACAGCAGCGTTGCGGTCGAAGCGGATGGCGGTGCCATCTTCGCGACGAACTTCTTTCGCGGTGCGCACGACGACGGCTTTACGCACGTCGCCTTTTTTGACGCGGCCACGGGGGATCGCTTCTTTCACCGATACGACGATGATATCGCCGACCGATGCGTAGCGGCGGTGCGAACCGCCCAAGACCTTGATGCACTGAACTCGGCGTGCGCCGGAGTTATCAGCAACATCCAGATTGGTCTGCATCTGGATCATTAGGTTTCTCCCGACCTTTGGGCATCATGCCCAGGGTTTCGATCAAACCGAAAGGTTTATGGCTTAAGCCGAAGCTTCTGCCAAAACCTCCCAGCGTTTGGTTTTCGAGACGGGCGCACATTCCTGAATTCGGACGGTGTCACCAACCTTGAATTGATTGTTCGCGTCATGGGCACGATATTTCTTCGTGCTACGAACGGTTTTCTTCATCACCGGGTGCGTAAAGCGGCGCTCGACCAGAACCGTGACGGTCTGTTCGTTCTGGTCGCTCGTCACGGTGCCTTGCAGAATGCGTTTGGGCATGTGCCAGCTCCTTAGTTAGCGGCCGCTTCGGCAGCTTTTTGGTTCAGAATCGTTTTCACGCGGGCAGCATCCCGGCGGACCTTGCGGACGCGCGCGGTATTCTCCAGCTGATTCGTTGCCTGTTGGAAGCGCAGGTTGAACGCCTCTTTTTTCAGGCTGACCAGTGCATCACGCAACTGATCGGGGGTCTTCGATCTCAATTCCTCGGCGTTCATGCGCCCATCCTCTCATCAGAAGTCGCCAGACGCGCTGACGCTTTTCCAATAACACCAAGACCCCGCATGAATCCCTGTGGGGAAACCTGCGGGGCCTTGGCAAAATTCACCAGTCTTCGCGAACGACGACCTTGGTCTTGATCGGCAGTTTCATCGCGGCAAGACGTAGTGCTTCTCTTGCCACAACTTCCCCTACCCCGTCAATCTCGAACATGATGCGGCCGGGTTTAACTTTGGAGGCCCAAAAATCGATCGAGCCTTTCCCTTTACCCATCCGCACTTCGGTCGGCTTCGAGGTAACAGGGGTGTCGGGGAATACCCGGATCCAGACCCGGCCCTGACGTTTCATGTGCCGGGTCATGGCGCGGCGGGCGGCTTCGATCTGCCGGGCGGTGATCCGCTCGGGCTCGATCGCCTTCAGCCCGAACGAGCCGAAGTTCAGGTCAAACCCGCCCTTCGCTTCGCCCTTGATCCGGCCTTTGAACAACTTGCGGAACTTGGTCCGTTTCGGTTGCAGCATTGTCTTGCTCCTTCAGTGCGGTCAGCGACGCGGGCGCGAGGCGCCGCCGCTGTCCTGAAGTTCCTGAGAACGGCGATCGCGGGCCTGCGGATCATGCTCAAGGATTTCACCCTTGAAGATCCAGACCTTGACGCCGATGATACCGTACGCGGTGGCACCTTCGGAATGTGCATAGTCGATGTCAGCGCGCAGGGTGTGCAGCGGCACACGGCCTTCACGATACCATTCGGTACGCGCAATCTCGGCCCCGCCCAGACGGCCCGCGACGTTGACCCGAATACCCAGGGCCCCCATACGCATCGCGTTCTGCACGGCACGCTTCATGGCACGACGGAAGGACACCCGGCGTTCCAGCTGCTGGGTGATGCTTTCGGCAACCAGCTGCGCGTCCAGTTCGGGCTTGCGAACCTCAACGATGTTCAGGTGCAGGTCCGACTTGGTGAACTTCGACAGTTTCTTGCGCAGCGACTCGATGTCTGCGCCTTTCTTGCCGATGATGACACCCGGGCGGGCCGAATGGATCGTGACGCGGCATTTCTTGTGCGGGCGCTCGATGATGACGCGGCTGATGCCGGCCTGCTTGCACTCTTCCTTGATGAATTCGCGCATTCTCAGGTCTTCCAGCAACAGGTTGCCGAAATCCTTGCTTTCCGCGAACCAGCGGCTGTCCCAGGTACGGTTGACCTGAAGCCGCATGCCAATCGGATTGACTTTCTGACCCATTATGCTTGCTCCTCAGGTTGCCGTACCTTGATCGTCAGCTCTGAAAACGGCTTCATGATCTTGCCGAAACGGCCGCGTGCGCGCGGACGCCCACGTTTCATGACCAGGTTCTTGCCGACCCACGCCTCGGCGATGACCAGTTCGTCAACGTCCAGACCGTGGTTGTTTTCAGCATTGGCGATTGCCGATTGCAGGCACTTTTTCACATCGCCCGCGATCCGCTTCTTGGAGAAGGTGAGGTCGGCCAAAGCCTTGTCCACCGACTTGCCACGGATCATCTGGGCAACCAGGTTCAGTTTCTGCGGCGAGGTGCGCAGCATGCGCGTCTTGGCCATTGCTTCGTTCTCGGCCACGCGGCGCGGATTTTTCTCTTTACCCATGGCGATTACTTCCGTTTCGCTTTTTTGTCGGCGGCGTGACCGTAGTAGGTCCGCGTCGGCGAGTATTCGCCAAACTTCTGGCCGATCATATCTTCGGAGACGTTGACGGGAATGTGTTTTTTCCCGTTGTAGACGCCGAACGTCAGGCCGACAAACTGCGGCAGGATGGTCGAACGGCGCGACCAGATCTTGATAACTTCATTCCGCCCTGAATCGCGCGCTTTTTCTGCTTTTTTCAGCACATAAGCGTCAACGAAAGGGCCTTTCCAGACTGAACGTGACATGGATCAGCGACCCTTCTTCTTGGCGTGGCGCGTACGGAGGATATATTTGTCCGTAGCCTTGTTCGAGCGGGTCTTCTTACCCTTGGTGTCCTTACCCCACGGGGTAACGGGGGTACGACCACCCGATGTCCGACCCTCACCACCACCATGCGGGTGGTCGATGGGGTTCATGACCACACCACGCACCGACGGGCGGATGCCGTAATGGCGCATCCGGCCAGCCTTGCCGAAGTTCTGGTTCGAGTTGTCGGGGTTCGACACGGCACCGATCGTGGCCATGCATTCCTGACGCACCATGCGCAGCTCGCCCGAGGACAGGCGGATCTGGGCATACCCACCGTCGCGGCCGACGAACTGGGCATAGGTGCCTGCGGCGCGTGCGATCTGACCGCCCTTGCCCGCTTTCAGTTCGACGTTGTGCACGATCGTACCGATCGGCATGCCCGAAAACGGCATTGCGTTGCCCGGCTTCACGTCGGTTTTTGTGTTGGCGACAATGGTGTCGCCCACGCCCAGCCGCTGCGGCGCCAGGATATAGGATTGCTCGCCGTCCTGATACTTGATCAGTGCGATGAAGGCCGTGCGGTTGGGATCGTATTCGATCCGTTCAACGGTGGCCGGAATGCCGAACTTCGTGCGTTTGAAGTCCACAATGCGATAGAGACGCTTCGCGCCCCCGCCCATGCGGCGCATCGTGATCCGTCCGGTGTTGTTCCGACCGCCCGATTTCGTCAGACCCTGCGTGAGGGCCTTGACGGGGCGACCTTTCCAAAGCTCCGAACGGTCGATCAGAACCAGCCCACGCTGGCCCGGCGTCGTCGGTTTATACGACTTGAGTGCCATGCTTTCTGTCTTCCGTCAGCTTCGGACCAAGTGGTCCAGTTTCGTCCAAATGCGGGCCAGACCCGCAAAATAATCAACGGCCCGGAAACCCGGGCCGTTGAGTCGCTTGGTCTTTATCAAAGACCTGTGTTCACGTCGATAGCATTTCCCTCTTCGAGGGTGACATATGCTTTCTTGACGTCACGGCGGCGGCCCAGCATGCCCTTGAAGCGCTTGACCTTGCCTTTGGTGATCGTCGTGTTGACCGCTTTGACCTTCACACCAAACAGCGCCTCGACGGCTTGTTTGATCTGCGGCTTGTTCGCGTCCATCGCCACCTCGAACACCACGGCATTGGCTTCAGATGCCATGGTGGCCTTTTCGGTGATGATCGGCTTGCGGATCACATCGTATTGTTCTGCCTTCGCGCTCATTTCAGCCGAGCCTCCAGAGCTTCGATCCCTGCGCGCGTGATCACCAGGGTGTCACGTTTCAGGATATCGTATACGTTTGCGCCCATCGTCGGCAGCACATCGATACCTTCGATGTTCCGCGCGGCCATGGCGAAGTTCTCATTCACCTCGGCGCCGTCGATGATCAGGACCTTTTTCCAGCCCAGTTCCTTCGCGGCCTTGGCAAGAACCGAAGTCTTCCCTTCGGCCATGTCGGTCGATTCCAGGATGATCAGCTTGCCGCTGCCTGCTTTCGCGGACAATGCGTGCTTCAGACCCAGGGCGCGGACTTTCTTCGGCAGATCAAACGCATGGCTGCGCGGGACCGGCCCTTTGTAAACACCGCCCGACCGGAAGATCGGCGCGTTCCGGTCACCGTGGCGTGCGCCGCCGGTGCCCTTCTGGCGATAGATCTTCTTGGTCGAATAGCTGGTCTCGGACCGGCCCTTGGTCTTGTGCGTCCCGGCCTGCGCGCGGGCGCGCTGCCAGCGGACGACCCGGTGCAGAATGTCTGCACGGGGCTCCAGACCGAAGATGGCATCATCGAGGTCGATGTCACCCGCGGCTGCCGCATCAAGATTGATTACGTCGAGTTTCATTTGTCGTCCCCTTCAGGTGCAGCGTTGGGGTCCACAGCAGCCTTGTCCGCGTCGATCGACGCCTCGGCATCGGCCAGGGCGGCTTCTTGCGCAGCAGCTTCAGCCTCGGCGGCAGCCACGCGTGCGGCTTCTTCCTCGGCGGCGGCGGCAGCGGCGGCTTCAGCAGCGGCTTTCGCAGCGGCATCGGCAGCGGATCGCAGCGCGGCAGGCACAATCGCGTTCTCGGGGAACGGTTTCTTGACCGCATCCTTGATCGTGACCCAGCCGCCTTTCGACCCGGGCACGGCGCCCTTGATCATGATCAGCCCGCGTTCGCTATCGGTCTTGACGACCTGCAGGTTCTGCGTGGTGATACGGGCGGAACCCATATGACCGGCCATTTTCTTGCCTTTGAACACCTTGCCCGGGTCCTGACACTGGCCCGTGGACCCGTGCGACCGGTGGCTGACCGACACACCGTGGGTGGCCCGCAGGCCGCCAAAGTTGTGGCGCTTCATGACACCGGCAAAACCCTTACCGATCGAGGTGCCCGCGATATCCACGAACTGCCCGGCAAAGTAATGGTCGGCGGTGATTTCTTCACCCACGTCGATCATGTTGTCAGGCGTCACGCGGAATTCGGCCAGTTTCCGCTTCGGCGCAACATTGGCCTTGGCGAAGTGGCCGCGCATGGCGGCGGTGGTGCGTTTTGCTTTCGCAGCGCCCGCACCCAGCTGAACGGCGGAATATCCGTCGGTCTCAGCGGTGCGGCAGGCAACGACCTGCAACCCGTCCAGCTGAAGCACGGTGACAGGAACCTGCCGACCGTCTTCCAGGAACAGCCGGGTCATGCCCAGCTTTTTAGCAATTACTCCAGAGCGCATCTGTCGGGCTCCCTTAAACCTTGATCTCGACATCCACACCGGCAGCCAGGTCGAGCTTCATAAGCGCGTCCACGGTTTGCGGAGTGGGGTCGACGATGTCGAGAAGGCGTTTGTGCGTGCGGATTTCCCACTGGTCGCGCGACTTCTTGTCGATGTGCGGACCGCGCAGAACGGTGAATTTTTCAATCTTGTTCGGCAGCGGGATCGGCCCGCGTACCTGTGCGCCCGTGCGCTTGGCCGTATTGACGATTTCCTGCGTGCTGGAATCCAGAACGCGGTAATCGAAGGCCTTCAGCCGGATGCGGATCGTTTGACCTTGCATTGTCTTATCCCTGGCAAAGGTGGGTGCGCGAAAGCGCGCACCCGACCATTCGATTACTTGATGATCTTCGACACGACGCCTGCACCGACGGTGCGGCCGCCTTCGCGGATGGCGAAGCGCAGTTTTTCTTCCATCGCGATGGGCGCGATCAGTTGAACGTTGAACTTCAGGTTGTCACCCGGCATCACCATTTCGGTGCCCTCGGGCAGCATCACCGTGCCGGTCACGTCCGTCGTGCGGAAGTAGAACTGCGGGCGGTAGTTCGCGAAGAACGGGGTGTGGCGACCGCCCTCTTCCTTGGTCAAGATGTAGGCTTCGGCCTCGAATTCGGTGTGCGGTTGCACCGATTTGGGCTTGCACAGAACCTGACCACGCTCAACATCCTCACGGCCGATACCACGCAGCAGCGCGCCGATGTTGTCGCCGGCTTCCCCGCGATCCAGCAGTTTGCGGAACATTTCCACGCCGGTACAGGTCGTGGTTTTCGTGTCACGAATACCAACGATTTCAATGCTGTCGCCAACGTTGATCACGCCACGCTCGATCCGGCCGGTCACAACCGTACCCCGACCCGAGATCGAGAACACGTCTTCGATCGGCATCAGGAACGGCTGGTCGATCGGGCGTGCAGGCGTCGGGATATAGGTGTCGACAGCTTCCAGCAGCGCGCGGATCGAGTTTTCGCCGATTTCAGGCTGCGTGCCGTTCATCGCGTGCAAAGCAGAGCCGCGGATGATCGGAATATCGTCGCCGGGGTAATCGTAGGACGACAGAAGCTCGCGGATCTCCATTTCCACCAGTTCCAGCAGTTCCTCGTCATCGACCTGGTCGACCTTGTTCATGTACACAACCATGAAGGGAATACCAACCTGGCGACCCAGCAAGATGTGCTCGCGCGTTTGCGGCATCGGGCCGTCAGCCGCGTTCACCACCAGGATCGCGCCGTCCATCTGGGCGGCACCGGTGATCATGTTCTTGACGTAGTCGGCGTGGCCGGGGCAGTCGACGTGGGCATAGTGACGGGCCTCGGTCTCGTATTCCACGTGCGCGGTCGAGATCGTGATCCCGCGCGCTTTTTCTTCGGGCGCCGCGTCGATCATGTCATACGCTCTGAAATCGCCGAAATACTTCGTGATCGCTGCCGTCAGTGTCGTCTTGCCGTGGTCAACGTGGCCAATCGTGCCGACGTTCACATGCGGTTTGTTCCGTTCAAACTTTGCCTTCGCCATGGTGGGCTCCTTTATCTTTTCGGGCGGCGGGTGCGTGACCCGCCCTACTGATGGTGGGTAGGGCGGGGTTCACCCCGCCATCCCGTTATGCGTATTTCTTCTGGATCTCGTCCGAGATGTTCTGCGGCACGGCTTCATAATGCGCGAATTGCATCGAGAAGTTGGCCCGGCCCGACGACATCGAACGCAGCGTGTTGATGTAGCCAAACATGTTGGCCAACGGGACGAAGGCGTCGATGGCAACGGCGTTGCCACGGTTTTCCTGGCCCGAGATCTGGCCGCGACGGCTGGTCAAGTCGCCGATGATGCCGCCGGTGTATTCTTCCGGGGTCACAACTTCGACCTTCATCATCGGTTCCAGCAGCTTCGCGCCGGCCTTTCTCAGACCCTCACGCATGGCAGCCCGCGATGCGATCTCAAACGCCAGAACGCTGGAGTCCACGTCGTGGAACGCACCGTCGACCAGCGCAACCTTGAAGTCGATCACCGGGAAGCCTGCCAGCGGGCCGGAATCCATCACCGATTTGATGCCTTTTTCGACACCGGGGATGTATTCCTTCGGCACCGAACCACCCACGATCTTCGATTCGAAGGAATAGCCTTCGCCCGGCGCAGTCGGTTCGATGATCAGCTTGATCCGTGCGAACTGGCCGGTACCACCGGTCTGTTTCTTGTGGGTATAGTCAATTTCGGCCAGCTTCGAGATCGTCTCACGGTAAGCAACTTGCGGTGCGCCGATGTTGGCTTCGACCTTGAATTCGCGCTTCATGCGATCCACCAGGATGTCGAGGTGAAGCTCGCCCATGCCTTTCATGATCGTCTGACCCGATTCAAAATCGGTTTCCACGCGGAACGAGGGGTCTTCAGCCGCCAGACGCGCCAGGGCCAGACCCATTTTCTCTTGGTCGGCTTTCGACTTCGGCTCGATCGCGATCTCGATGACCGGCTCGGGGAAAGTCATGGTTTCCAGAACCACGGGCGAAGACGGCGCGCACAGCGTGTCCCCGGTGGTGGTTTCCTTCAGACCGGCCAGCGCGATGATGTCGCCTGCAAACGCTTCGTCGATTTCTTCGCGGTTGATCGCGTGCATCATCATCATACGGCCAACACGCTCTTTTTTGCCTTTGGTGGCGTTGAGCATGTTGTCGCCTTTCTTCAGCATGCCCGAATACAGGCGTGTGAAGGTCAGCGAGCCCACGAAGGGGTCGTTCATGATTTTGAATGCCAGGCCCGAGAACGGCTCGGAATCGTCGGCGTGCCGCGCGATGTTACGGGTTTCCGTCTCATCGTCCGGGCTGAAACCCATGTAGGCGGGCACGTCCAGCGGGCTGGGCAGGAAATCGATGACCGAGTTCAACAGGGGCTGCACGCCCTTGTTCTTGAACGCAGAACCCGTGGTGACCGGCACGAAGGCCAGTGCCAGCGTACCCTTGCGGATCAGGCGGCGCAGCGTTGCCTCATCGGGCTCGATGCCGTCAAGGTAGGCTTCCATCACGGTGTCGTCTTGCTCGACCGCAATTTCGATCATGTGCGCGCGCCATTCGTCCGCCAGATCCTTAAGATCTTCGCGGATTTCCTGACGGGTCCAGGTCGCGCCGAGGTCTTCACCGCGCCAGGTCCATTCTTCCATGGTGATCAGGTCGATCAGACCTTCCAGCTGGTCTTCGGAACCAATCGGCAGCGCAATCGGCACGGGGATCGCACCCGTGCGGTCCTTGATCATCTTGACGCAATTGTAGAAATCGGCACCGATCTTGTCCATCTTGTTGACGAACACAATCCGCGGCACCTTGTAACGGTCAGCCTGACGCCACACGGTTTCGGTCTGCGGCTCCACACCGGCGTTCCCGTCCAACAGACAGATCGCGCCATCCAGCACGGCCAGCGAACGCTCGACTTCGATGGTGAAGTCAACGTGGCCGGGGGTGTCGATGATGTTGAAGCGGAATTTCTCGCTGATCGGCTCGGTGCCGGTCAGGGTCTTTTCCCAGAACGTCGTGGTCGCAGCCGAGGTGATGGTGATCCCGCGTTCCTGCTCCTGCTCCATCCAGTCCATGGTGGCCGCACCATCATGCACTTCGCCGATCTTGTGCGATTTGCCTGTGTAGAACAGGATACGCTCGGTCGTGGTGGTTTTACCGGCGTCAATATGCGCCATGATACCGAAGTTGCGGTAGCGCTCAAGGGGATAGTCGCGTGCCATTGGTCAGTCCTCAGGCTAATGGGTTACCAGCGGTAATGGCTGAACGCTTTGTTGGCGTCTGCCATCTTGTGGGTGTCTTCGCGTTTCTTCACGGCCGTCCCGCGCGAGTTCACCGCGTCCAGCAATTCACCCGCAAGGCGTTCTTGCATGGTGTGCTCGTTGCGCTTGCGCGCGGCGGTGATCAGCCAGCGGATGGCCAGAGCTTCGCGGCGCGACGGGCGCACTTCGACGGGCACCTGGTAGGTGGCACCACCGACACGGCGCGAACGCACTTCGACGGACGGCTTGATGTTGTCCAGCGCTTCATGGAACACCTCGATGGGCGCACGTTTCAGCTTGGACTCAACCCGCTCCATCGCGTTGTACACGATGGATTCAGCGACGGATTTCTTCCCGTCGATCATCAGGTTGTTCATGAACTTTGTCAGAACCGTGTCGCCATACTTGGCGTCGGGCAGAATATCGCGCTTTTCAGCGGCGTGACGACGAGACATCGTTTAATCTCCTTACTTCGGACGCTTGGCGCCGTATTTCGAACGACGCTGGCGGCGATCCTTGACGCCTTGCGTATCCAGCACACCGCGCAGAACGTGGTAACGGACACCCGGAAGGTCTTTCACCCGGCCGCCGCGGATCAGCACAACCGAGTGTTCTTGCAGGTTGTGTTTTTCACCGGGGATATAGCTGATCACCTCGAATCCGTTGGTCAGCCGCACCTTGGCGACCTTCCGCATGGCCGAGTTCGGCTTCTTCGGGGTAGTCGTATAGACGCGCGTACAGACCCCACGTTTCTGGGGGCATTGCTCCAGGTGCATGGACTTGGAGCGTTTTACTTTTGGCTGCCGCGGTTTGCGGATCAGCTGTTGAATCGTTGGCATTCCGGTTCTTCCCGTGTTGCAACCCGTTCATATACCCGACGCTTTTGCGCCGCGCTCGACCTGCGTTGCCGTAGGATGCAACGCACAAAACCGCCTGCGTTCCCCTGTAAAGGAAACGCCGCGGTGGAATTCCAGAGGATCGGGGCAACTGGGCCCGGATCTTGACCACTCATATCTCTGACACTCAGCCCCGGGCAACAGCCCGAACGGGTGGAGTTCCGGCGCGTATAGGGGGAATCGGGGGGGGTGTCAACACCGACAAGGCGCGCCGCGCGTTACAGCACCTTTGGTTGCAGTCGCCGCCGCGCGCGTTGCTCTCGATAGAGCGAAAACAGCCCCGTCGCAACGATCAGCGCACTGCCCGCGACCGTCAGGAGGTCGGGCACTTCGCCAAAGACCAGATAGCCCAGCAAAAAGGCCCAGACCAGCCCCGAATAGCGGAAGGGCGACACGAATCCCATCTCGCCCACCCGCATTGCCATCACAACGCACAGATACCCCATGACGATGAACAACGTGGCCACACTCAGGGCGCCAACGGCCACAGGCGAAGGCATCACCCAATCCTCGCCCAGCGATCCCAGCCCGGCAAACAGCATCACCCCCAGGGCTGCGGCAAAAGCCACTGTGACCGATGGCACCTGCGCGCTGATCTGCTTCGTCACCAGGTCGCGCCCGGTGACCACCGCCACCGCCGCCAGCGCCGACACCGAATAGATCGTGAACCCGTCCGACCCCGGACGCACGATCATCAAGACCCCGACGAACCCGATACAGATCGCCAGCATCCGCCGCCAGCCCACGGGTTCGCGCAAAAACACCACGGCGGCCAGCGTCACGGTCAGTGGCAGGGCCTGCATGATCGCCGTGACATTGGCCAGCGGCATGTTGAACAGCGCATTGAAGAAAAAGAAGGCCGACACCGCCTCGGCCAGCGACCGTGCCACCACCAGCACCCGGTCACGCCGCGACAGCCGCAGGTGCAAGAGCCCCATCCGCCAGGCGATCAGCGCAAACAGCACCGCCGTGCCCAGTCCGCGCAGGAACACCGCCTGAAACAATGGCAGCTCGGCCGACAGGTATTTCATGCAGGCGTCGTTCAGCCCGAAACCGGCCATGGCCAGCAGCATCAGCCCCGCGCCGCGCAAATTCCCGTTCACCATTGCCGCCCGGCCTCCCCCGCAAACGATTCACCTGTGAAGGTCTACGCTGCCGCCCTGCCACACGCCAGAGGTTGCGCTGACAATCCGGCCACAGCCCGCAGCCTTCCGCCGCCAGCAGCCTTGCGACACCCCATCCCGTCCCTATATTGGTGTGTCGTTGGGCCCGTGTCCCGTCGGACACACCGTGCGCCAACTGAAGGATTCCATGTTTTCGCTTCTGATCGCTTTTCTTGCCTTATCTATCGCTGTCTCTTTCATCTGTTCCCTGTGGGAGGCCGTGCTGCTCAGCATTTCGCCGTCCTACATGCAGATTGAGCTGAAGAAGGGCAGCAAATCCGGCGTTATCCTGCGCGACTTCAAGGATAACATCGACAGGCCGCTTGCCGGTATCCTGACGCTCAACACCATCGCCCATACTGTGGGTGCCATCGGTGTCGGCGCGCAGGCCACGTTGATCTGGGGCGACAGCTACCCCATTGTCACGGGGCTGGTTGTGCCCGTTGCCATGACCGCCGCCATCTTGATACTGTCGGAGATCATCCCAAAGACCATCGGCGCCACCAACTGGCGCGCACTGGCACCCTTCACCATCCGCTCGCTTCATCTGGTGCTGAAAGTCCTCGCGCCGATCATCTGGCTGTGCCAGCAGGTCACCGGCATTTTCAATGCCGACAAGGAAAAGCAGATCTTCAGCCGCACCGATTTTCTCGCCATGGCGCAGATCGGCTCTCAAGAAGGGCATCTGGATCCCGCCGAGGTCAAGTTCATCGAAAACCTGCTGCGCTTCAGGACCGTCAAGGCCGAAGACGTGATGACCCCCCGCACCGTGGTCGTGTCGGCCCTACAGGCCATGACCGCGCGGGAATTCTATGACCACCAGCAAGAGCTGACGCATTCGCGCATCCCCCTGCGCGAGGATGCCGACTCCGAGACCATCGTCGGCTATGTGCTGAAAGATGACGTGCTGGAACACCTGATCGACGATGCGCAGGACAAACCCCTGAGCACCTTCGTGCGCGACATCATCGTGGTGCCCGAAGGGTACAACATCTTCCAGCTGTTCAACGACTTCATGGTCAAACATGAACATATCGCATTGGTCGTCGACAGCTACGGCGGCACCGCCGGGATCGTCACCATGGAAGACGTGATCGAAACCCTGCTGGGCGCCGAGATCGTGGATGAGACAGACACCACCGTCGACATGCAAGACATGGCCCGCCAACAGCGCAAGAACCGCCTCACCAAATCCTGAGGACGTGGCGCGCGCGCCCAACGCTGCGCCGATCTGGGCAGCACACCCGCGCCACCGTTGCCCGTAGCCCCCACACACGCCGCCGCCCCACCCGGGCGGCGGCATTTTTGTTTGCCGTGCCGGTCACGCGCGCCGTGGCCTGTGACCCTTGGCACCAAACCGCCCCATTCGGCCCCGGCGTATGTATCAAACCCATACCGGAACCATACCGTTTCCAGACACCGCTTTTTTGCAAATCCCCAACAAAACAACGCCCCTCACAGCCCCTGCCGCACTCGGGCCTGATCCGCGTTAATCTCTCATCAAGACTTGCCCAACCGCATCTGCGGGCAGTGTTTCAGGCATAAAAAAACCCCCGCCACATGGGCGGGGGTTGATCTTGTCGCGAAGGTCGGTCGATCAGCTATCGCTGTCCGACTTGCCGGTGCCAAAGACCACATCGGCCTCGGACATCGGTGCCGGCTCGGGTGCGGCCAGCGCGGCGGCGGCTTCCGCCTCAGCGCGCCGCGCGTCCAGAACCTTCTGGTCCCGGTCCGCCGCAATTTTCTTCACCTTGGTCGTCACACCACCCGTCCCCGCAGGGATCAGACGGCCCACGATCACGTTCTCTTTAAGGCCGACCAGTTTGTCGCGCTTGCCCTGAACCGAAGCTTCGGTCAGCACCCGCGTGGTTTCCTGGAACGACGCCGCCGAGATGAACGACCGGGTCTGCAAGCTTGCCTTGGTGATCCCCAAAAGGATCGGCTCACCGCGTGCCGGGCGCAGGTTGTTGGCGACGGCCTTGTCGTTGACCTCGTCAAACTCAGCCTTATCAACGTGTTCGCCCTTCAGAAGGGTCGTTTCGCCACCGTCCATGATCTCCAGTTTCTGAAGCATCTGACGCACAATCACTTCGATATGCTTGTCGTTGATCTTCACACCCTGCAGACGATAGACGTCCTGAACTTCGTCGATCAGGTAGTTGGCCAGCGCCTCGATCCCCAGGATCCGCAAGATATCATGCGGCGCGGGGTTGCCGTCCATCACATATTCGCCGCGCTGGATGAAGTCGCCTTCCTGCACGGGGATATGCTTGCCTTTCGGCACCATGTATTCCACCGGCTCCAGCGAGCTGTCGGCAGGTTCGATGGTTACGCGACGCTTGTTCTTGTAGTCCTTGCCGTACCGCACATAGCCGTCGATTTCCGCGATGATCGCGTGGTCTTTCGGGCGGCGCGCCTCGAACAATTCCGCCACGCGGGGCAGACCCCCGGTGATGTCCTTGGTCTTGGCACCTTCGCGCGGGATACGTGCAATCACGTCGCCCGGCTTGATCTCTTGCCCGTCTTCCACCGACAGAATGGCATCCACCGACATCGGATAGATCACCGGGTTGCCCGCATCGGTCCGCGCGGGTTCGCCGGTTTCGGGGTCCATGATGATGACCTCGGGCTTCAGGGTAGACCCCTTCGGCACCGACCGCCAATCGATCACGATCTTCTGCGTCATGCCCGTCGCATCATCGGTCTCATCACGGACCGACAGGCCCGCAACCAGATCGACGAACTTCGCAACGCCGGGTTTTTCTGCAATGATCGGAAGGGTATAGGGGTCCCATTCGAACAGTTTGGCGCCGCGCTCGATCTCCTGATCCGCCTTGACGAACACCTTCGTCCCATAGGTAACCTTGTGGGTCGAACGCTCGACCCCGTGGTCGCCCATGATGGCGATGGTCATGTTCCGGCCCATCACGATCTGGTCGCCGGCGGCGTTTTCCAGAAGGTTCGGGTTGCGGAATTCGATCTTGCCCGGGTGGCTGGCTTCCAGGAATGACTGGCTGCCGCCCTGTGCGATACCGCCGATGTGGAACGTCCGCATCGTCAGCTGCGTGCCGGGTTCGCCGATGGACTGGGCCGCGATAATCCCCACGGCCTCGCCCACGTTGACCTCGGTACCGCGTGCCAGATCGCGCCCGTAGCATTTGACGCAGACGCCTTCTTCGGCCTCACAGGTCAAAGGCGAGCGGATCTTGATCGAGGTCAGCCCCGACGCGTCAATCGCATCGGCGCGGCGTTCGTCGATCGCCTCGTTCAGTTTCGCCAGGATCTCGCCGGTTTCCGGGTGGATGATCTCCTCGGCGGCAGTACGGCCCAGGATCCGTTCGGACAGCGAGGACACGACCTCACCATCGTTCACCCCGGCCGAGGCCGTGATGAAGCTGTCCGTGCCGCAATCGATGCTGCGCACGATGCAATCTTGCGCCACATCCACCAGACGGCGGGTCAGATAGCCCGAGTTTGCGGTCTTCAGTGCCGTATCGGCCAGACCTTTCCGCGCGCCGTGGGTCGAGTTGAAGTATTCAAGAACGGTCAGACCTTCCTTGAAGTTCGAGATGATCGGCGTCTCGATGATCTCGCCCGAAGGCTTGGCCATCAGCCCGCGCATCCCGCCCAGCTGTTTCATCTGGGCAGGCGAACCCCGCGCACCGGAGTGCGACATCATGTAGACCGAATTCGGCTCTTGCTCGCGGCCCTCATCGTCGTAGCGCACCGCAGAAATCTCCGCCATCATCTCGGTCGCGACTTCATCAGAGCATTTCGACCAGGCATCGACCACCTTGTTGTACTTCTCACCCTGGGTGATCAGGCCATCAAGATATTGTTGCTCGAACTCTTTTACCTGATCGCGGACATTGTTCACGATCGGCCATTTGCTGTCGGGGATCAGCATATCGTCCTTGCCGAAGGAAATCCCGGCACGGAAGGCTTCGCGGAAACCCAGCGTCATGATCTGGTCACAGAAGATCACCGATTCCTTCTGACCGCAGTAGCGGTAGACCGTATCGATGACTGTCTGCACGTCTTTCTTGCGCAGCAGCGTGTTGACCAGCTCAAACGGCGCCTTGGCGTTTTTCGGCAGCAGCGCGCCCAGCCGCAGGCGGCCCGGCGTGGTCTCGAACCGCTTCATGTACTCGTTGCCATGCTCGTCGATCTGCATGATCCGTGCGGTGACCTTGGCGTGCAGGTGCACGTCACCATTGGCCAACGCATGTTCGACCTCATCGACATCGGCGAAGATCATGCCTTCGCCTTTCATGCCCTTGCGCTGCATGGTGGTGTAGTACAGGCCCAACACCATATCCTGCGACGGCACGATGATCGGCGAACCGTTCGCGGGCGACAGCACGTTGTTGGTCGACATCATCAAGACGCGGGCTTCAAGCTGCGCCTCAAGGCTGAGGGGCACGTGAACCGCCATCTGGTCGCCGTCGAAGTCGGCGTTGAACGCGGTACAGACCAGCGGGTGAAGCTGGATCGCCTTACCCTCGATCAGGATCGGCTCAAACGCCTGGATGCCCAGACGGTGCAGCGTCGGCGCACGGTTGAGCATCACGGGATGTTCGCGGATCACCTCATCCAGGATGTCCCAAACCTCGGGGCGTTCCTTTTCGACCAGCTTTTTCGCCTGCTTCACCGTGGATGAAAGGCCCTTGGCCTCCAACCGCGAATAGATGAACGGTTTGAACAGCTCCAACGCCATCTTCTTGGGCAGGCCGCATTGATGCAGCTTCAGCTCTGGCCCGGTCACGATGACCGACCGGCCCGAGAAGTCGACCCGTTTCCCCAGAAGGTTCTGGCGGAAGCGGCCCTGCTTACCCTTCAGCATGTCCGACAGCGATTTCAGCGGACGCTTGTTGTTGCCCGTGATGACCCGGCCGCGACGGCCGTTATCGAACAGCGCATCGACCGATTCCTGCAGCATGCGCTTTTCGTTGCGCACGATGATATCGGGCGCGCGCAGCTCGATCAGCCGTTTCAGACGGTTGTTCCGGTTGATCACCCGGCGATACAGGTCGTTCAGGTCCGAGGTCGCGAACCGGCCACCATCCAGCGGCACCAGCGGGCGCAGTTCCGGCGGGATCACCGGCAGCACGGTCATCACCATCCACTCCGGGCGGTTGCCGGATTCGAGGAAGGATTCGACGACTTTCAGCCGTTTGATGATCTTCTTGGGCTTCAATTCGCCCGTGGCTTCCTTCAGCTCTTCGCGCAGGCGGTCGGCATCGGCCTGAAGGTCGATGGCGGCCAGCATTTCGCGCACGGCTTCGGCACCGATGTTCGCGGTGAAGGCGTCAGCACCATACTGGTCCTGCGCATCCATGAACTCTTCTTCCGTCAGCATCTGACCATAGGTCAGATCGGTCAGGCCGGGTTCGATCACCACATAGTTTTCAAAGTACAGCACGCGCTCCAGATCGCGCAGCGTCATGTCCAGCATCAGGCCGATGCGCGAAGGCAGCGACTTCAGAAACCAGATGTGCGCAACCGGCGAGGCCAGTTCGATGTGGCCCATCCGTTCGCGCCGCACCTTTTGCAGAGTGACTTCGACGCCGCATTTCTCGCAGACAACGCCGCGATACTTCATGCGTTTGTATTTGCCGCACAGGCATTCGTAATCCTTGATCGGGCCAAAGATCCGCGCGCAGAACAGGCCGTCGCGCTCGGGCTTGAACGTGCGGTAGTTGATGGTTTCGGGCTTTTTGATCTCGCCATAGGACCATGACAAGATGCGCTCGGGGCTGGCCAGCGATACCTTGATCTCGTCAAAGGTCTTGATCGGCGCAACCGGGTTGAACGGGTTGGTGGTGAGTTCCTGGTTCATGTCGTCATCCTTGAAAGAGGGGCAGAAAAAGGGGGGCAAGGCGGCGTGTTGCGCCCTGCCCCGACCGCGCTAAGGGCGGTTATTCCTCTTCCGCGTCCAGGAGTTCCATATTCAGGCCAAGGCCACGGACTTCTTTGACCAACACGTTGAAGGATTCCGGCACGCCGGCTTCAAAGTTGTCTTCGCCCTTGACGATGGATTCGTAAATCTTCGTCCGGCCTGCCACGTCATCCGATTTGACCGTCAGCATTTCTTGCAAGGTATAGGCGGCACCGTAGGCTTCCAGTGCCCAGACCTCCATCTCACCCAGACGCTGACCGCCGAACTGCGCCTTACCGCCCAAGGGCTGCTGCGTGACCAGGCTGTAGGGCCCGGTGGAACGCGCGTGCAGCTTGTCATCGACAAGGTGGTGCAGCTTCAGCATGTACTTGACGCCGACGGTAACCGGACGGGTGAATTGCTCCCCCGACCGGCCGTCGAACACGATGGACTGACCGGATTGGTTGAAGCCCGCCCGGATCAGCGCGTCGTTCACGTCAGCCTCTTTCGCGCCATCAAAGACCGGGGTGCCGATGGGCACGCCCTTGGTGACGGATGCAGCGGATTCGACAAAGGCGTCATCGGCCTGATTGGCAAAGACCTCTTGGTACAGGTCATCGCCATAAGCCAGCTTCATCGCCTCGCGCACCGGTGTCAGGTCGCCGGAACGGCGATAATCCTGCAATGCTTCGTCGATTTGCAGGCCCATGCCGCGCAGCGCCCAACCCATGTGGGTTTCAAGGATCTGCCCGACGTTCATGCGCGACGGCACGCCCAACGGGTTCAGCACGATATCGACCGAGGTACCATCCGCAAGGAACGGCATGTCCTCGATCGGCACGACCTTGGAGATAACACCCTTGTTGCCGTGACGCCCGGCCATCTTGTCGCCCGCTTGCAGCTTGCGCTTGATCGCAACGAACACCTTGACCATTTTCATCACGCCGGGCGGCAGGTCGTCGCCACGACGGACTTTTTCCACCTTGTCGTCGAACCGCGCCTGCAACTGGCGTTTTTGCTGGTCATAAAGTGCGTTCAGCCCTTCGACCTCTTGCGCCTCGGCCTCATCACCAAGGGCAAGCTGCCACCACTGGCCGCGCGACAGCGTGCCCAGCAGTTCGTCCGTGATCTCGGAATTCGGGCGCACGCCTTTGGGGCCTTTGACCGCAACCTTGCCCAGGATCAGCTGGCGCAGACGGATGTAGATGTTGCGTTCCAGAATCTCCAGCTCATCGTCGCGGTCGCGCGACAGGCGTTCGACTTCTTCCCGCTCGATCTGCAGCGCACGTTCGTCTTTCTCAACGCCGTGCCGGTTGAACACCCGCACTTCGACGATGGTGCCATAAGCACCCGGCGGCAGCCGCAGCGAGGTGTCGCGCACGTCCGATGCCTTTTCGCCAAAGATGGCGCGCAGCAGTTTCTCTTCCGGGGTCATCGGGCTTTCGCCCTTGGGCGTGATCTTGCCCACCAGAATGTCACCGGCCTGCACTTCGGCACCGATATAGACGATCCCGGCTTCATCCAGATTGCGCAGGGCTTCTTCGCCCACGTTCGGAATGTCGCGCGTGATCTCTTCCGGCCCCAGCTTGGTGTCGCGGGCGGCAACTTCATAATCGTCGATGTGGATCGAGGTAAAGACGTCGTCGCGCAGAATACGCTCGGAAATCAGGATCGAATCCTCATAGTTGTAACCATTCCACGGCATGAAGGCCACGACGACGTTCCGGCCCACGGCCAGCTCGCCCATGTCGGTGCACGGACCATCGGCGATGACCTCGCTGCGGGTAACCACGTCACCCACCTTCACCAGCGGGCGCTGGTTGATGCACGACGATTGGTTCGACCGCTTGAACTTCCGCAGGCGGTAGATATCCACCCCCGGCTCGCCCGTTTCCATCATCTCGGTCGCGCGGATCACGATCCGCTGTGCATCCACCTGATCGACGATACCCGACCGGCGCGCCATGATCGCAGCGCCCGAATCGCGGGCAACGACGCCCTCGATCCCGGTGCCGACCAGCGGCGCGTCAGATTGCAGCAAAGGCACCGCCTGCCGCATCATGTTGGACCCCATCAGCGCGCGGTTGGCGTCGTCGTTTTCCAGGAACGGGATCAGCGCGGCCGCAACCGACACCAGCTGTTTGGGCGAAACGTCGATCAGATCGACCGCTTCAGACGGGTTGAGCATGAAGTCCCCGGCCCGGCGGGTCGAGACCATTTCATTCACAAACCGGCCTTCTTCGTCCAATTGCGCGTTGGCCTGCGCCACGGTGTGGCGCATTTCCTCGGTCGCCGAAATATAGACAACCTCATCGGTCACCTTGCCGTCGATCACCTTGCGGTATGGCGTTTCGATGAAGCCGTATTTGTTGACCCGCGCAAAGGTGGCAAGGCTGTTGATCAGACCAATGTTCTGACCTTCCGGCGTTTCAATCGGACACATCCGGCCATAGTGGGTCGGGTGAACGTCGCGCACCTCGAAGCCCGCGCGTTCGCGCGTCAGACCGCCCGGCCCAAGCGCAGACAGGCGACGCTTGTGCGTCACTTCGGACAGCGGGTTGGTTTGGTCCATGAATTGCGACAACTGGCTGGAGCCGAAGAATTCACGCACCGCAGCCGCCGCCGGTTTGGCGTTGATGAGGTCTTGCGGCATCACCGTGTCGATCTCGACCGAGGACATCCGCTCGCGGATCGCGCGTTCCATCCGCAGAAGGCCCACGCGGTACTGGTTCTCCATCAGTTCGCCCACGGACCGCACGCGGCGGTTGCCCAGGTGGTCGATGTCGTCGATGGCACCCTTGCCGTCGCGCAGTTCCACCAGCGCCTTGATGCACGCCACGATATCTTCGTTGCGCAAGGTGCGGTGGGTGTCAGGCGCGTTCAGTTGCAGGCGCATGTTCATCTTCACCCGGCCAACGGCGGACAGGTCATAACGCTCGCTGTCGAAGAACAGCGAGTTGAACAGCGTCGAAGCGGTCTCTACGGTCGGCGGCTCACCCGGACGCATGACGCGGTAGATATCCATCAGGGCGCCGTCGCGGCTGTGGTTCTTATCGGCGGCCATGGTGTTGCGGATGTACGGCCCCACGGTCACGCCGTCGATGTCCAGCACCGGAATGTCGGTGATGTCGTTGTCCAGCAGCACCTTCAGCGTGCCGCCTTTGACTTCGCCGTCCTTGTCCAGTTCCCAGGTCAGCTCATCGCCGGCCTCGACATAGATCTCGCCGGTTTCCTCGTTGATGATGTCGCGCGCCACGAAACGCCCGACGATATCGTCAAAGTTCACCAGCAGGTTTTCGACCGCCTCGCCGTCAAGCCATTGCTTGACCATGCGCGGGGTGACCTTGTCGCCCGCCTTGACGATCACCTCGCCGGTGGCGGCATTGACCAGATCGCGGGTCGGGCGGGTGCCGCGTGCCCGGTCGGGGAAGAATTTGGTGACCCAGCCCTGATTACGCTCCAGCTTGTAGTCGACCGTGTCGTAATAGGCATCCATGATGCCTTCCTGATCCATGCCAAGCGCATAGAGCAGGGTCGTCACCGGCAGTTTGCGGCGACGGTCGATCCGCGCGAAAATCAGGTCTTTCGCATCATATTCAAAGTCCAGCCACGAGCCGCGATAGGGAATGATCCGGCAGGTGAACAGCAGCTTGCCCGAGGAATGGGTTTTCCCCTTGTCATGGTCGAAGAACACGCCGGGGCTGCGGTGCATCTGGCTGACGACAACCCGCTCGGTCCCGTTGACGATGAACGTACCGTTATTGGTCATCAAGGGCATGTCGCCCATGAACACGTCTTGTTCCTTGATGTCCTTGACGGATTTCGCGCCGGTATCTTCATTCACATCAAACACGATCAGCCGCAGCGTCACCTTCAAAGGTGCCGCATAGGTCATGTCGCGTTGCTGACATTCCTCGGTGTCGTATTTCGGCTTTTCCAGCTCGTACTTGACGAATTCCAGATGCGCAGTCTCGTTGAAATCCTTGATCGGGAATACCGACTGGAACACCCCCATGATGCCTTCGCCTTCCGTCGGCACGGCCGCATCGCCGGACTGAAGGAACAGGTCGTAGGAAGATTTCTGGATTTCGATCAGGTTCGGCATTTCCTGAACTTCGCGGATTTTACCGAACATCTTGCGGATGCGCTTGTGGCCTACATAGGTCTGAGCCATGCTCGTCGTCACCTTTCAATTTTTCGCGGGTGGCACAACTGTTGGGCGTCAGCTGTCGCACCCTTTTGCGAAACGGGGTTTGGGCCCTATTCATGCAAACCGTCCCACCGGCCTGCTCCCGAGCCCGCAACTGTCCCTGGACAAGGCTCCGCGCGGGAACCCTGTCCAGAAACAGCTTTGGCCGGGACCGGACACGCGTCCGGACCCAGCCATTTTACGTTAGCCTGGCGCGCTGTGGCGCACGGGGCCGATTACTTCAGCTCAACCTTGGCGCCAGCGGCTTCCAGTTTCGCTTTGATTTCTTCGGCTTCAGCTTTGGGCGCCTGTTCTTTCACAGCTTTGCCACCGGCTTCGACCAGGTCTTTTGCTTCTTTCAGACCCAGACCCGTGATCGCGCGAACTTCTTTGATCACGTTGATTTTCGAGGCGCCGGCTTCCAGCAGGATCACGTCGAATTCGGTCTTTTCTTCTGCGGCTTCAGCCGGGCCAGCAGCCGGGCCAGCCATCATCACAGCGCCGCCAGCGGCGGGCTCGATGCCATACTCATCCTTCAGGATGGTTTTCAGTTCTTGTGCTTCCAGCAGCGTGAGGTTCACGATTTGCTCAGCAAGTGCTTTCAGATCAGCCATTTTATCGGTCCATTCTAACAAGGGTTTGTTTCCAGCGCGGATCGGTATGATTCCATGCCGGTCCAGGATTGCTTATGCGGCTTCCCGCTCCTCCAGGGTGGAGAGGATGCCAGCGATGTTGGAAGCAGGCGCGCCAATGGCCCCCGCGATGTTGCTGGCCGGTGCCCCGATGCAACCCACGATGGAAGCGATAAGCTCCTCGCGGGACGGCATTGCGGCCACGGCAGTAACACCAGCGGCGTCCAGTTCCGAGTTGCCCATTGCACCACCAAGGATAACAAGCTTCTTGTTATCTTTGGCGAATTTTTCCATGACCTTCGCCGCAGCGACGGGGTCTTCGGAATAGGCCATCACGGTCATGCCCGTCAGAAGGGAGCTGATGCTTGCGCAAGGCTTTCCTTCAAGGGCGATTTTGGCGAGCTTGTTCTTGGCAACGCGTACGGACCCACCAGCTTCGCGCATTTGCGCGCGCAGGCCCTGCATTTCAGCAACCGTCAGACCAGCGTAGTGTGCAACCACAACCACGCCAGAGCTTTCGAAGATCTGGCCGAGTTCATCGACCAATTTCTCTTTTTGGGCTCTATCCACAGGTTTACTCCAGTTCAGGGGGTTGCCCCCCGGCTCATGTTTGCCCCCGGCCTATGCCGCGGGCGTTCGGGTCCGTTTCGGGGCCCCGAGGCCAAAACCACCCGAGGAAAACCCCGGATCTTTCGTCTCGTTCCCCGTCTCAGGCAGGAAATTAAGCCCTTTCGGGCACCCACCGTCTCGGACAGGACAGGGCGGATCGCAAACTGCGGACCGCCCCGCCATTCGACCAGCCCCCGGTGACGGAGGCCAGTGAATTCTTAGTTACCAGTCGCCGAATCCAGCGCCACGGTGACACCCGGGCCCATGGTGGACGACAGCGAGACCTTGCGCATGTAGGCGCCTTTCGATCCCGTCGGCTTGGCTTTGGACACCGCTTCCACGAAAGCGCGGATGTTCTGGGCCAGGGCTTCTGCCGGGAACGAGGCTTTGCCAACACCTGCGTGCAGCACACCGGCTTTTTCGACCTTGAACTGGACTTCGCCACCCTTGGCAGCTTCCACGGCAGTTTTCACGTCCATGGTCACGGTGCCGACTTTGGGGTTCGGCATCAGGTTGCGCGGGCCCAGGATCTTGCCCAGACGGCCGACGATCGGCATCATGTCCGGCGTTGCGATGCAACGGTCGAACTCGATCTTGCCCGACTGGATGGTTTCCATCAGGTCCTCAGCGCCCACGATGTCGGCGCCTGCAGCCGTCGCTTCATCGGCTTTCGGGCCGCGTGCGAACACGGCGACGCGCACGGTCTTGCCGGTGCCGTTGGGCAGGCTGACCACGCCGCGGACCATCTGGTCCGCGTGGCGGGGGTCCACACCTAGGTTCAGTGCGATCTCGATGGTTTCATCGAATTTCGCCGTGGCGTTGGCTTTCAGCAGCTCGACCGCTGCCTCGACCGTCAGATCCGCGGTGCCAGCAACAGCGGCGCGTGCGGCGGTGGTGCGTTTTCCATACTTTGCCATCAGATTAACCTTTCACCTCGATACCCATCGACCGGGCGGAACCCAGGATGATCTGCATCGCAGCCTCGATATCATTGGCGTTGAGGTCTTTCATCTTCGCCTCGGCGATCTCACGGACCTGCTTCACCGTCACAGTACCTGCCGTTGCGCGGCCAGGCGTCTTGGAGCCCGACTTCAGCTTGGCGGCCTTCTTCAGGAAATACGACGCCGGGGACGTCTTGATTTCCATCGTGAAGGATTTGTCCTGGTAATAGGTGATGATGGTCGGGCAAGGGGCGCCCGGCTCCATATCAGCGGTCTTGGCGTTGAAATCCTTGCAGAACTGCATGATGTTGATGCCGCGCTGACCCAGTGCGGGACCAACGGGCGGGGACGGGTTCGCCTTGCCCGCCGCAACTTGCAGCTTCAGCTGCCCGATAACTTTCTTGGCCATGTGGCCTCTCCTTATATAACCCTGCCAAACCACGCGAGGCCGACAGTCTTGCGGTTTCGTGGTACGGATGACGGGGCGCGCCCCACCAGCCTCCCACGGCCATCACGATCAGGTACCCTTGGACACCTGCGTGAATTCCAGTTCGACCGGGGTTGCCCGGCCAAAAATCGACACCATCACCTTCAGGCGGGAATGGGCATCATCCACTTCCTCGACCGATCCGGCAAAACCCTCGAACGGGCCGTCAGTGACTTTAACTTCTTCGCCAACCTCGAACACGATCAGCGAACGCGGGGCGACTTCGCCTTCCTCGACGCGGTTGAGGATCACGTTGACCTCTTCATCGCGCATCGGCATCGGCTTGCCCTGCTGACCCAGAAAGCCGGTGACCCGGTTGATCGAGTTGATCAGGTGATAGGCGCGCGGCGACATTTCCATCCGCACCAGCACATAGCCGGGCATGAATCGCCGCTCCGATGTCACCTTCTTGCCGCGCCGCACTTCGATCACTTCTTCGGTCGGCACCAGAACTTCTTCGATCTGATCTTCCAGACCGGCCTCAGCGACGGATGTACGAATCTGCTCGGCGATCTTTTTCTCAAAGTTCGACAGAACGCTTACAGAATACCAGCGCTTCGCCATGCGTTACCTACCTCATGCCAACCAGACCGACCATCTGGCGCCTGTGCTTCTGAAATGTCCGGGGAATTATTAGAATTTCCGAACGCATTATCCGCAAAGCAAAAGGCGCACCGAATCGGTGCGCGCCTGCCGCTGCGATATTAACGCTCCGCATACAGCGCCAATGCGGACAGTTCAAGACCGGCGCGGCGAAAACCCGTAAAGGCAGAGCCGCGCGCGCGATCAGCCAAACAGGCCCAGCAGGCCCGACAGGCCGCTGCGGATCGCCAGATCCACGCCAAAGAAGAACACCGATGTCAGGGCTGCCATGATGAATACCATCACCGTGGTCAGCACAACCTCGCGCCGGGTCGGCCAGACGACCTTGGCGGTTTCGGCGCGCACCTGCTGAATGAACTGAAGGGGATTGGTTTTTGCCATCATTCTCACCTGGTAAATCGGTCTTGGATGCAGTTACGCGCTGCGCCCGCAGAATTCAAGCCCGCTTGCGGCCAACCCGCCTGAAGACGAAACCGACCAAACCCGCAGCGCGCTGTCATGGAAATGGCAGGGGCAGAGGGACTCGAACCCACGACCTACGGTTTTGGAGACCGTCGCTCTACCAACTGAGCTATACCCCTACTGCACCCGGTGGTTACGGCAGAGCCCGGCCAAGATCAAGAGGCGAATCGCACGCGCACGGACCTTCCGCCGTCAGATAATCGCCGCCCCTATCGTATGCGTTCGGGATAGAATGCCTCGATCGCATCATGCACGGCCAGGCCGAACAGGACCGACGGATTGTCGCGGCAGTAATCGTCCAGATAGGCGTTGAAATCCGCGACCTCATAGTCGCCCAGCAGGTCATAGGTGTCATCGGTAACCCGGTTCATCGCCGACATGTAGCCCGCCCACCAGGTCTCGGCAAAGGTGCGCTCCTCGGTCGAGGCGAGCATATAGGTGCGGCAGGTCAGCGCCCCTGCGCCGACCATGGCATAATCGCCCTCCCTGGTCGCCGCCTGCGCGCCAGATACCGCCCAGGCCGCCAACACCAATGGGATCAGCAACACCCCGGGGGCCATGTTGCCAGAAACAGAATTCTTGTGCGGGGTTTTCACCGGGCCGGGCCTTTCGCGAAATCAGGAACCTGAAGCACTCAGGGCCCGGCGAATGTGCATGCCCTGCGGCATTCGTGGGTGAAAAATCTGCACAGCGCAACGGGAATGTTCCATCCGTCGCAAAGGAAAAGGGCGCGCCGATGATCCGGCGCGCCCCTTCCGCGTTTTCACAATGGCGCCACCCTGCATGAGGCGGAACCATCAGATGATCTTCGACACCACCCTCAGGGCGCGTCTCGGGATCATTACTTGATGATCTTCGACACCACCCTCAGGGCGCGCCTCGGGATCATTACTTGATGATCTTCGACACGACGCCTGCACCGACGGTGCGGCCGCCTTCGCGGATGGCGAAGCGCAGTTTTTCTTCCATCGCGATGGGCGCGATCAGTTGAACGTTGAACTTCAGGTTGTCACCCGGCATCACCATTTCGGTGCCCTCGGGCAGCATCACCGTGCCGGTCACGTCCGTCGTGCGGAAGTAGAACTGCGGGCGGTAGTTCGCGAAGAACGGGGTGTGGCGACCGCCCTCTTCCTTGGTCAAGATGTAGGCTTCGGCCTCGAATTCGGTGTGCGGTTGCACCGATTTCGGCTTGCACAGAACTGACCACGCTCAACACTCACGGCCGATACCACGCAGCAGCGCGCCGATGTTGTCGCCGGCTTCCCGCGATCCAGCAGTTTGCGGAACATTTCCACGCCGGTACAGGTCGTGGTTTTCGTGTCACGAATACCAACGATTTCAATGCTGTCGCCAACGTTGATCAGCCACGCTCGATCCGGCGGTCACAACCGTACCCCGACCCGAGATCGAGAACACGTCTTCGATCGGCATCAGGAACGGCTGGTCGATCGGCGTGCAGGCGTCGGGATATAGGTGTCGACAGTTCCAGCAGCGCGCGGATCGAGTTTTCGCGATTTCAGCTGCGTGCCGTTCATCGCGTGCAAAGCAGAGCGCGGATGATCGGAATATCGTCGCCGGGTAATCGTAGGACGACAGAAGCTCGCGGATCTCCATTTCCACCAGTTCCAGCAGTTCCTCGTCATCGACCTGGTCGACCTTGTTCATGTACACAACCATGAAGGGAATACAACCTGGCGACCCAGCAAGATGTGCTCGCGCGTTTGCGGTCGGGCCGTCAGCCGCGTTCACCCCAGGATCGCGCCGTCCATCTGGGCGGCACCGGTGATCATGTTCTTGACGTAGTCGGCGTGGCCGGGGCAGTCGACGTGGGCATAGTGACGGGCCTCGGTCTCGTATTCCACGTGCGCGGTCGAGATCGTGATCCCGCGCGCTTTTTCTTCAGGCGCCGCGTCGATCATGTCATACGCTCTGAAATCGCCGAAATACTTCGTGATCGCTGCCGTCAGTGTCGTCTTGCCGTGGTCAACGTGGCCAATCGTGCCGACGTTCACATGCGGTTTGTTCCGTTCAAACTTTGCCTTCGCCATCGCTCTCGCACCCTGTGTCTATGGGGCCAAGGGCTGGCCCCGATCTTCATCGCGGGCCGTCTATCCATCCGGAACGGAAAAATCAAGCGGCAGTTGACATGGGCAGGCCGTTTTGCGCGCGCCTTTTACAATCCACCGCGCAAACCCCGCCTAGCGCGCGCCTTCGGCGATGATGACCCGGGGCGCGGCAGGATTGGTCGTGCCGGGCGTGGTCGTGACGGGCGCTGTCGTGACGGGCGCTGTCGTGACAGGCGCGGGCGTCACCATACCCGGCGTGATCACGGTAGGCCCAACAGACATGGGCGCGGCTGCCGCCGCGGCGGCAGCGGCATCGGCGGTGGCACTGAACCATTCCGGCTTGGTCGACATCCAGCGTTCGATCGCGCCGCCGGCATTTTCGGCCAGGTTCTGCATCTGCTCTGCGGCCGATTGCGTCAGGCCCGAGCTGACGGCCGTTTCCGCCGACAGGCTTTCCAGCACGGTGATGCGGTGCGGCGTGTCGTTCAGCTTGCCGCCCGCCGCGTCATCCCAGACCGTCACACCCAGAATCAGCGCCGATTTCGGCGACAGGACCAGCGGCACCCCGGGCACGGCCAGCACATAGGCCTGCACGTTGATCGCGATGTGATAAAGCTTGCCCCCCTCATACCGGCTGAAGCGGCGGTCGATCTCGGCGGTCAACGCCTCTTTCCAGGCGCCGGGTTCGGCGGTGCGCGACAAAGGGCCGATCTGGGCGTTTTCCTCGACCACAATGTTGTGGCCCAGGCGGAAATCGCCCAGTTCCGTGCGCTCTACGCCCAACTCGCGCCCACTGGTGCAGGCCGACAGCAAGATCACCGCCAAAAGCCCCAGCACCGGCAACAGCCCCAGCACCGGCGAAGGCGATGTTCCCGCAGCGCGCAGCCCGGGGCGGGCAGAAGCAACTTTGGCAGAAGCAGCTTTGGCAGGGGCCAGAGAGGTACGGGCGGTGGTGGAACGGGCAGTCGACATCAGAAAAACACCTGTCTGTTGGGGCAGCTTCTGCATAGCCCACATGGGCCGGGCTGACAATCACAGCACAGGCGGCCCCGGCCAGCGATCACGGGCGCGTGCGATGCGCGGCGACGGCAGTGTCGGTTTGCGGGGTTAGGGACCGACAATCAGGGATCGGATGCCTGAACCTCAGCCGAACCTGTTGTCACGCGGGAAGCCACGCGGCGCCATCCGCCCGGCGGTTGCGCGCTTGCCCAGCCATTCGGTCAGGTCCGGCTCATGGCGGGTGCGGCCAGCGGGGTCTTTCCAGCTCAGGCCCATGTCCCAGGTCACGCACATCGCGTCCGACAGGCCGCCATCCTTGTACTTTTGCAACCGAACGCCCTTTCCGCGGGCCATTTCCGGCAGTTCATCCAGCGCGAAGACCAGCAATTTGCGGTTGTCGCCCACCACCGCCAGATGGTCGCCGGTCACATCACGGCAGATCGCGGCGCGCACATCGTCGCGCACGTTCAGCACCTGCTTGCCGCCGCGCGTCTGGGCGATCACCTCGTCGGAGGGGACGATGAAGCCGTCCCCGGCGTTCGAGGCCACCAGCATCCGCCCCCCGGCCTTGTGAACGAACAGATCGACGATCCCGGCCTCATTCGGCAGGTCGACCATCAGCCGCACGGGTTCGCCCATGCCGCGCCCGCCGGGCAGGTTGACGCCCAGCAGCGTGTAGAACCGCCCGTTCGACCCGAACAGCACGATCTTGTCGGTCGTCTCGGCGTGGAACACAAACCGGCCTTCGTCGCCGTCCTTGAACTTCAGCTCTGAATCGAGGGCGATATGTCCCTTCATCGCCCGGACCCAGCCCATCTTGGAACAGACAACGGTGATCGGCTCACGCTCGATCATGGCCTCCATCGGCACATCCTCGACGCTGCCCGCTTCGGCGAACTGGCTGCGGCGGCGGCCAAGCTCGGTGCCCTTGCCGAACTGCTTTTGCACCTCGCGCAACTGCCCGGTGATCGCCTGCCATTGCAGGTTGCCCGATGCCAGCAGATCCTCCAGCCCGGCGCGTTCCGCCATCAGCGCGTCACGTTCGCGGCGCAACTCCATCTCTTCCAGGCGGCGCAAGGAGCGCAAGCGCATGTTCAAGATGGCCTCGGCCTGCACCTCGGACAATTCGCCCTCACCGGGGGCGGGGGCGACATAATCGGCCTCATTCATCGCGCGCGCAACCTTGCGGCCCCAGACTTCGCGCATCAGCGCGTCGCGCGGCGTATCGTCATAGCGGATGATGTCGATCACGCGGTCGAGGTTCAGAAACGCCGTGATGAAACCTTCCAGCACTTCCAGCCGGTGGTCGATCTTGTCCAGCCGGTGCTGGCTGCGGCGCAAAAGCACCTCGCGCCGGTGGTCGAGGAAGGCGCGCAGCACTTCGCGCAGGCTGCACACGCGCGGCGTGCGCCCGTCGATCAGCACGTTCATGTTCAGGCTGAAGCGGGTCTCAAGGTCCGAGTTCTTGAACAGCATCCCCATCAGCAATTCGGGGTCCACGGTCTTGGCGCGCGGTTCCAGCACGATGCGCACATCCTCGGCGGATTCGTCGCGGATATCAGCCAGAAGCGGCACCTTGCGGGTCTGGATCACCTCGGCCAGTTTTTCGATCAGCCGCGATTTGGGCACCTGAAACGGGATTTCCGTGACGACGATCTGCCACAGCCCGCGCGGCAGTTGCTCGATCTCCCATTTCGCGCGCAGCCGGAAAGCGCCGCGCCCGGTGCGATAGGCCTCCATGATGCTGGCGCGCGGCTCGACGATCACACCGCCCGTGGGGAAATCGGGGCCGGGGATCAGCGTCACCAGTTCGTCATCCGACAGATCGGGCCGGTCGATCAGCGCGACACAGGCGTCGATCAATTCATCGAGGTTGTGCGGCGGGATATTCGTGGCCATCCCCACCGCAATCCCGCTGGACCCATTGGCCAGCAGGTTCGGAAAGGCGGCGGGCAGCACGATAGGCTCGGTCAGGGTGCCGTCATAATTCTCGCGGTAATCCACGGCATTCTCGGCCAGGCCTTCCAACAGCGCCTCGGCGCAGGCGGTCATGCGCGCCTCGGTGTACCGGGCGGCGGCGGGGTTGTCGCCGTCGATATTGCCAAAGTTCCCCTGCCCGTCAACCAGCGGGTAGCGCACGTTGAAATCCTGCGCCAGCCGCGCCATCGCGTCGTAAATCGCCGCGTCGCCATGCGGGTGATAATTGCCCATCACATCGCCGCTGATCTTGGCGGATTTGCGGAAACCGCCCGTCGAGGACAGGCGCAATTCGCGCATCGCAAACAAGATGCGCCGATGGACCGGCTTCAGCCCGTCGCGCGCATCGGGCAGCGCGCGGTGCATGATGGTCGACAGCGCGTACTGCAGATACCGCTCGCCCAGCGCACGGCGCAGGGGTTCGGCCAGCGGGGCGGCTACGGGGTCGATCGGGGGGAGGGGGGTGTCATCATCTTGCGCCATCCTGCCCTATTAGCGGGCGTGCCGGGGGGCGTCCAGCCCCGGCTTTTCGTCCAGCCTATGGGCGATGCACCGCAGCGACACACCACACGCCCCGCGACCCGGTAACGCAGCTGTGCAGGCGGGTTACCGCCAGCAGCCCCGCCAGTGCCTTGCACCTGCCCAAGGCGCGGCGATAAGGTGCGACAAATTATCCACTTTGCTCAGTCCAAAGGTGCCAAATGCGCTTGATCTCCCCGCTTATCCTCTCGGCCACGCTGGCCCTGCCCACCCTGACGCTGGCCGCCCTGACGCTGCCCGCCGCCGCCGACCCGCGCGTGCAGGCCATCACCCTGTCCACCGCAGGGATCGCAATGATCGACGCCACTGGCGAAACCGGGCCGGACGGCCTGTCGCTGACGCTCAGCCGCGACGATATCGACGATTTTCTGAAATCCGTCTGGATCAGCGACCCGGCAGCGGCCACACCCACCTTGCGGCTGCGCGGCCCGGGCGCCTTTGAGGACGCTTTCGCCACCCTGCCCCTTTCCCCGCACGAGGTGACCGACCCCGCCCAATTGCTGCGCGCCATGACCGGCGCGCCCGTGATCGTGGACCGGCGCGGAACTGAAACGACAGGCACCATCATGGGTGTGAGCGACCGCGCCTGCGAACATGGCCCCTGCCCGGTGCTGGCGGTGCAGACCGACACCGGCGCGGTGGTGCAATTCGACCTCGCCGATGCCGTGACCTTCCGCTTTGCCGAGGCCACGGACCGCGCCATGCTGGAAACCGCGCTGGCCGCGTTTCGCGGGCAGGCCAACCCGCGCCGCCTGACCGTGCAGATTGGCAGCGCCGATACCGCGACCCGCGATCTGGATCTGACATGGCTGCAAGCCGCGCCGACATGGAAAACCGCTTGGCGCGCCGTCGACACGCCTGAGGGGCTGCAACTGACCGGCTGGGCCGTGGTGGAAAACGCCACCGGGCATGACTGGGACGACGTCACCCTGACCCTCGCCACCGGATCGGTGCGCGCCCTGTCGGCTGACCTCTATGGCCGCACCATGCCCGCGCGCGACGAAGGGATGCCCGCACCGGTGATGGAGATGAGCACCCAAATGGCGCGCGGCATGGCCGACAGCGCCCCGCAATTCGCCAATACGGCGCCCGCCGCCATGAAGGCCGATGACGGGCAAAGCTTCAGCCGCTTCACGCTGGAAGACCCGGTGACGCTGGCGCCCGGGCAAATGCTCAGCCTGCCCTTCCTTCAGGAAACCCTGACCGACGCGCGCATCACCCTCTATCGGGGTGGCACCGGCACGCAGCATCCGCAGATCGCGCTGACGCTGACCAACCCGCTGCCACTGCGCCTGCCTGCGGGCATCCTGACGCTCTATGAGGATGGGCGCGGCCATGCCGGCGACGCGCTGATCCCCGAACTGGCCCCCATGGCGACCGAGACGGTGGATTTCGCCACAGACACCGCGATTTCCGTGCGCGAAGAGGTCGCGCGGACCGAAACGATCGCCCAGATGCGCATCGCGAACGGCATCCTGACCCTGACCGAGGATCTGCGCACCACCACCACCTACAATATCACCGGCGCGGCGGATGGCGCGCGCGACCTGACCCTCGCGCATCCGCTGCGCGACGGCTGGACCGTGACCACCGAGGGCGGCGAAACCACGCTGGACGACACCCGCTGGACCCTCAGCGTCGCCGCCGATGCCCAGATGGGCTTTGACGTGGTGGAAACCCGCCCGCAACGGCGCGAAGTCGCGCTGACCGGCATGGACGCGACCACACTGGCGCGCTGGCAAGACATGGCGCCCGACGCCGAGACACAGGCGCTGCTGGGCGAAATCCGCAGCCTGCGCAGCGAACTGACCGAGATCGGCGTCACCCTCGAACGCGACGCGGCGCAAGCCGAGGCGCTGGAGGCCGAACAATCGCGGCTGGTGGACCTGATCGTGGCACTGGGCGATGACAGCGCCGCGAATACCGACCGCCGCGCCCGGGTCGATGCCATCGACGCCGAGCTGATGGCGCTCGCCGCCGAACGCAAGACCCTGACGGACCGTCAGGCCGCGCGGCAAAGCGACCTGCGCGCCCTTATCGGCGGCTGATGCAGGGCAGGCTTTAAGCGAACCCGGGCCGGGCTTTATGTCCGGCCCGAAAGATGCCGTCCACCGGACGCAGGCCCGGCTTGCTTCGGGCAGGGTTGGCTCGGGCAGGGTTGACTCGGGCGCCGGGGTCCGCTGTCGCGCGGATCTGCCTTGGGACGGGTCTGCGGCGTGACGGGTCTGCAGCGTGACGGCTCTGCGGCACGCCAGATCTGCTAAGACGCGGGCGCGGGGCGCGCCAAAATCCGCCATCCGCGCAGGACGTCGAGGTCCCCATCCCTTTCGGGCAAGGGTGCCGGAAGACCCCTCGCGCCACAGGTGTACGGTCCGGCATCCGGCAAACTGGCATTCAGATACGCACAACGGCCAGGGCCAAGCGATGCGCGCACAGGGTCCAGCAAAACCACGGCACCCGGTGCGGCGGGGCATCCCATCCCGCGCAGCCCCTGCCCATCCCTGCCCGCATCACGCAAATCTGCGAATTGTAACATTAATTTTGCCCCGCATCGGGCGCGACAGCGTTCCCCCACCGCACTTTTCGGCATAAGCTGGATGTCATGACCGTTATCACCTTCATCGGCATCCTTGCCGCACTCTTCGTGCTGATCGGACTGGCCGAGCCGTTGGCCAGCCGGCTGCGCCTGCCGTTCACGGTCATGCTGGCAGGCATCGGCGTCTTGCTGGGGGCGGGGGCGGCGTTCTTTCTGGCGACCACGCTGACCGATGCGCTGAACCCGGTCGCGGCGGCGATCACCAATATCCCGATCCGCGCCAATACCTTCCTCTATGTCTTCCTGCCCACCTTGCTGTTTCAGGTCGCGCTGGGGCTGAATGTCCGGCGCATGCTGGATGATTGGGTGCCCATCCTTGTCATGGCGGTGCTGGCCGTCATCATCGCCACCTTCAGCATCGGCTACGCCCTGTCCATGGTGGCCGAGGTGTCGCTGGTCGCCTGCCTGCTGATCGGCGCGATCGTGTCCACCACCGACCCCTCGGCCGTGGTGTCGATCTTTCGCAACATCGCCGCCCCGCAACGCCTGACCCGGATTGTCGAAGGCGAAAGCCTGCTGAACGACGCCGCCGCCATCGCGCTTTTCGGCCTGTTCATCGCCGCCCTGATCCCCGGCCAGACGGTGCCCGGCGTGCGGCAGGCGCTGACGCAACTGCCGGTGCTCGTGTTCGGCGGCGCGCTGGTGGGCTGGTTCATCGCGCGGCTGGCGGTCTGGCTGATGGCGCTGACCCCGCGCCACCCGCTGGCGCAGGTCTCGATCTCGGTCGCGCTGCCCTATCTGGCCTACCTGGGTGCGGAACAGGTGTTCGGGGCCTCGGGCGTCATCGCCGTGGTGGCGGCGGGGCTTACGCTGAACCTGACCGGCCCGGGCCGCCTGACCCCCGCCACCTGGACCTACCTGCGCGAGGTGTGGAACCTGCTGGCGCATTGGTCCGGCGCGCTGATCTTCATCCTTGCGGCCCTGCTGATCCCGCAACTGCTGGGCGGGGTGCGCTGGTCCGACCTTGGCTTGCTGGCCGTGGTGGTGGGGGCGGCCTTTGCCGCGCGGCTGATGGTCCTGTTCCTCATCTTGCCGCTTCTGACCATGCTCAGCCTGTCGCCCCGGGTGGACCGGCCTTACCGCCTTGCCATCCTTTGGGGGGGCTTGCGCGGCGCGGTCACGCTGGCGCTGGCGCTGGCGGTCACCGAAAACCCGCTGGTGCCCGCCGAGGTGAAGCGCCTGGTCGGCATCCTCGCCACCGGCTTTGCGCTCTTCACCCTGATTGTGCAGGGTACGACACTGCGCATGGTCATCGCATGGCTGGGGCTGGACCGCCTGTCGCCGCTGGACACCGCGCTGTCCAACCAGGTGATCGCCGTCGCCCTGCAAACCGTGCGCGAAGACGTGGCCGATCTGGCGCAGAAGAACAACCTCAACCGCGACATCGTCCGGGTCGAGGCCAAATCCTTCGCCAACCGCCTGAACTCTGCCGTCACCGCCGCGGAAACCGGGGCCGAGATCCTTGACCGCGACCGCATCACCCTGGGCCTCGTCGCCCTCGCCGGTCGCGAGCGTGATCTGATCCTCGACCATTTCCGCCAGCAGATCATCTCGACCCGGCTGGTGGAACAGATGCTGTCCGATGTGGACCGGCTGATCGAGCGGACGCGCCACGGCGGGCGTACCGAATACCGGCGCGCGGGGCGGCAAAGCCTTGGGCAGGGGCGGCCCTACCGCTTTGCGGTCTTCCTCAACAACCGGTTGCGCCTGTCGCGCTCGCTGGCGCGCCTGTCGGCGGAACGGTTCGAGATGTTGCTGAACCAGCGCCTGATCCTGCGCGCGCTGCACGGCTACATCAACAGCAAGATCCGGCGCATTCATGGCCGCCGCGTCGCCGAACTGCTGCACGAACTCCTCGACCGCCGGACCGAGGAAACCGAGAACGCGCTTGAAGGCCTGCGCCTGCAATACCCCGGCTATGCCGAAGAGCTGGAGCGCCGGTTCATCCGCCGCACCGCCCTGCGTTTCGAAGAACGCGAATATGACACCCTGCGCGCCGACGGCCTGATCGGGCCAGAGCTTTATACCACGCTGAAGACCCGCCTCGCCCAGCAACGCGCCGGGATCGAGATCCGGCCCAAACTGGACCTCGCGCTGCAAAAAACCGAAATGGTCAGCCGCTTCGACCTCTTCGCCAAGATGACGCCCGCCCAGCAAAAGCGGTTGGCCCGCGCGCTGCGCGCCGTCTATGTCGCCCCGGGCGACGTGGTGATGCGCAAGGGCGATGCTGCACGCAAGATTTTCTTCATCGCCTCTGGCGCGATGGAGATGGAAATCGCAAGCCAGAAGCAAAAACTGGGCCGGGGCGAGATGTTCGGCTCCCTCGCCGTGCTTGCCCGGCAGCGCCGCAACGCCCATGTGACCGCGCTCAGCCATTCGACCCTGTTGACGCTGGACGACACGCGTTTCTTGCGGCTGCTGAAGGCCAGCCCGACCCTGCGCAAGGCAGTCACCGCCGCCGCCGCCCAGCGCGGCGTGACGCTGACCGACGAAATGCTCAGCCCGCCATCCCCGCGCGACACGGCGCTGCAACGGCTGTGGCGCAAGATTTCCGGGGCGCCCAAGCCGCGCACCGCCCCCGCGCCGCACCCGTTCAGCCCGCGCAAGGCGCTGCCCGGCCCCTCTGGCACCGCCCCTGAGGCGGCGCAGCACATGGAAACGCAGCGCATGGAAACACAGCACATGGAAACGCAGCACATGGAAACGCAGCCCAAGGCGACAGAACCGGCGGCACCCTCTGGGGCGACGGTGAAGGCCCCGGGAAAAGCCGGGGCCGCCGCGACATCAGCAAAACCCGCCGACGTAGCGACCAGCACCAAGGCTCAGGCGCAGGCGCAGGCATCAAAACTGACGGTATCCACAGCCGAGACACCGCCAAAGGCAGACGCAGAGCCAAAGGCAGCGCCAGCGGCAGGGCGGGTTGCAAAACCCGAAACCCCGACGCATCCACAAGAACACGCCGAGGCCAGGCCAACCCCAAAGGCACCGAAAAGCGGCACCCCGAACGATCAATAGCCAGCCAATTCGCACCTTTGCACCACGGCGGGCGCCGCCCGGTTTGCTGCCACCCCCAGCAGGCAAAAACCATATCAGCGCCCCCCAACAGCGCCGGAGGCACCGCCCCCCGACGCCTCTGGCAAGGCTGACGCGACAAGACCAAAGCCGTTATCTGTGCGCCATCTGCACCGCCCCGGGCAGCGCCCCGCGCTCCCCGAAGATACCGCAGCCCGCTTCAGCCACCGCATATCTCGATGCCTGCGCCGCCCATAGCCAAGGGCAGGCAGAAGCCACAGCCGTCCGTTCCCCGCACCATTCGCTGAACGAAAACGCCCCCCATCTGGCAAAGCGCGTGTGCGACGCCAATCTGATTGATCCAGATCAATACATCGCGCCCGCTTTCGGCCCAGCGTGAACAGGCTGGCACTTTCTTCGGCCGCTGAACGGAAAGAACCACGAATGCGCCCCTCGCTCGCTCTCTGCATCCCCTGCACACCAGAATCGCGGCTGGCCTGCGCCATGCGGGACAGAGCCATGGCCACCAAAGCCTTGCCCGCCAGCGTCTTGAGGATTGGCGTCTTGAGGGCCTGCTTCCTAAGGATCGGCGTCTCAAGGATCGACGTCTCAAGGGGCGGCGTCTCAGGTGGCGGCGTCTCGTACAACCGGCCCGCTTTGACACCTCAGCCTGGTTTGACATGCCACTCCGTTTCGACGCCCCAAACCGTTTCCAAGTGCCAAACCGTTTCCAAGTGCCAGCCCGTTTCCAAGTGCCAAATCGTTTCCAAGCGCCAAACCGTTTCCACCTGAAGGTGCCGCCACCATGACGCTGTTTTCCCAAGATCGTCTCAAAATGCTTCTGCCGGGGATCGCGGCGCTTGGGCTGGTGGGGGGGCTGGCCCTCATGCTGGCGGGCCAGCCCGATCCCGCGCGCGTCGCCTTTGCGGCGGGCGTCCTGCCGGTGCTTGCCGCCCTCGTGGTCGAGATCATTCGCAGCCTCGCCAAAGGTGAGGTCGGGCTCGACATCGTGGCGGCGCTGTCGATGTCGGCGGCACTGCTCTTTGGCGAAACGCTCGCAGCCGCCGTGGTCGCACTGATGTATTCGGGCGGCACCTTCCTTGAAAGCTTCGCCGAGGGCCGCGCCCGCCGCGAGATGAGCGCGCTTTTGTCCCGCGTGCCGCGCACCGCGACGCGGCACAACAACGGCGTGCTGGATGAGGTGCCACTCGATGACATCGCCCCCGGCGACCTGCTGCTGATCCGCCAAGGCGACGTGGCCCCCGTGGATGGCACCGTCGAAAGCGCCCGGGCGATCCTCGACCAATCGGCGCTGACCGGCGAATCCATGCCCGTGCGTCTGGCCCATGGCGACGACGTGATGAGCGGCTCTACCAGCGCGGGCGATGCCTTCGACCTGCGGGTGACGCACGCGGCGGCGGACAGCACCTATGCCGGGATCGTGCGGCTGGTCCAGGCCGCGCAGGCATCCAAGGCGCCGATGGCCCGGCTGGCAGACCGCTGGTCGCTGCTGTTCCTCGCCGTCACCGTTGCGTTGGCCACAGCCGCCTGGTGGTTCACCGGCGATCCGATCCGCGCGGTGGCGGTGCTGGTCGTGGCGACGCCCTGCCCGCTGATCCTTGCCGTGCCGGTGGCGCTGGTGGCGGGCGTGTCGCGCGCGGCGCAGTTCGGCGTGCTGATCAAGGGTGCCAAACCACTGGAAGGGCTGGCACGCATCAAGACGCTGATCTTGGACAAGACCGGCACGCTGACCGACGGGCGCCCGCAGATCGTGTCCATCGACGTGCGGGGCGATCTGGCCGAAGGGGATGTCCTGCGCTTTGCTGCGGCCCTCGATCAGGCATCGAAACACCCCATCGCGCAGGCAATCGTGGCGGCGGCCCGGCAGCGTGGCATCGCGTTGCCGGTGCCCGAAAACGTGGTCGAAACCCCCGGCGAAGGCGTCACCGGCATCATTGAGGGCCGCAAGGTGGTCGTCGGCGGCGCTGGCTTTGTGGCGGCAACGGTCGGCGCGGCGCAAGTGGACGACACGGTCGCCGCCGCAGGGTCGGTTGTCGTGTCGGTCGGCGTTGACGGGACGCTCATGGGGCATGTGGTGATGGCGGATACCCTGCGGTCGGGCACGGCAGAGCTTCTGGCAGGCCTTCGCCGCCTTGGGGTTGCGCGCATCGTGCTGGCCACCGGCGACCGCCGCGCCGTGGCCGAGGCCGTGACCGAAGGGCTGGCGCTGGACGCGGTGCAATCCGAACTGACGCCCGATCAGAAGGTGCTTCTGGTGCTCAGCGAACGCAAGCACGGGCCGGTGATGATGGTGGGCGACGGCGTGAACGACGCCCCCGCCCTTGCCGCCGCCGACATCGGGGTTGCCATGGGCGCGCGCGGCGCTGCGGCCTCTGCCGAGGCGGCGGATGTGGTGCTGCTGGTCGATCATCTGGATCGCCTGCTGCCCGGGATAGAGGTCGCACAGCGCGCGCGCCGCATCGCGCTTGAAAGCGTGGCGGCGGGCATCGGGCTTTCGGTCCTCGGGATGATCGCGGCAGCGCTTGGCTACCTGACGCCGGTTCAGGGTGCCCTGCTGCAAGAAGTCATCGACGTGGCGGTGATCCTGAACGCCCTGCGTGCCCTGCGGATCGCACCAGGGCAGGCCGCACCATCGGCAAAGCCGGCTCGCTCAGATCATAACCCGCCTGGCGCGGCGAACATCAGCGCCTGAGCGGTCTGGGCCAGACCTACTGGGCCAGACTTGGCTGGGCCAGACTTGGCTGGGCCAGACCTGAACCGGCGTGGTTTTCCGGCACGCCACAGGCCAAACACGCGCGGCATCTACCCGCAACGCGCCGCCTGCCATCACACCGCCCGGGCCGTCACTTGCCTTGACCGGCTTCCAGCGCGGCGATCCGCACTTTCAGCGCTTCATTCTCTTCACGGGCCTTCTGCGCCATGCCGCGCACGGCGTCAAATTCCTCACGCGTCACGAAATCCCGGTCCGCCAGCCAGCGGTCCATCAGGCTTTTCATCGCGGTCTCGGCCTCTTGCCGCGCGCCCTGCGCCACGCCCATGGCGTTGGTCATCAGCTGCGACATGTCGTCCATCAAGCGGTTGCGGCTTTGCATCGGGTTTCTCCATCATTGCCCTTTCTCTTATATGTGACCCGGCGCCGCCTGCACAAGGTTGACTTCGCCGCACCCGCGCGGGCATCTAGCGCAACGCCCGCTTTCCCGTCCGCCGCCGCCCCGTGCGGCAGGGGTCCCCGCACCCAAGACCGGCCCCGCAAGCCCCGGCAATCAACCCCCGGCACTCAACCCCGGGCCATCAACCCCAGCAAGGATCCCGATGACCCTCGCCGCAATTCCCTTCCCCGACATCGCGCCAGAGATTTTCTCGATCGACCTCGGCGCCTTTACCTTCGCGCTGCGCTGGTACGCGCTGGCCTATGTCGCGGGGCTGCTGCTCGGCTGGTGGGCGGTCGTGCGGCTGATGCGCCGCCCCACGTTGTGGCCGCGCGACACCGCGCCCATGGCCCCGGCCTTGGTGGAATCACTCCTGACCCACGTGATCCTCGGTGTCATCCTCGGCGGGCGGCTGGGTTTCGTGCTGTTCTACCAGCCGCAATATTATGCCACCTACCCCGCCGAGATCTTGCGCATCTGGGAGGGCGGCATGTCCTTCCATGGCGGCTTCCTCGGCGTTGTCGTCGCGGGCCTGCTGTTCTGCCGCCGCAACGCGGTGCCCCCGATGCGTCTGGGGGATGCCATGGCCATGGTCGCCCCCATCGGTATCGGGCTGGGGCGGCTGTCGAATTTCATCAACGCCGAGCTTTGGGGCCGCGCCACCACCGCGCCCTGGGGTGTGATCTTTCCGGGCGCGGCGGCGCAGGATTGCGCGCCCGCGCTGCACGATGCCGCAACCGGCCTGTGCGCCCGCCACCCCACGCAATTATACGAGGCCGCGCTTGAAGGTCTGTTGCTCGGGGCGGTCCTCTTCTGGCTTGTCTGGCGGCGCGGCTGGCTGAAACGCCCCGGCCAGATCACCGGCCTTTTCATCGCAGGCTATGGCGCGGCCCGCTTCACGGTCGAGATCTGGCGTCAGGCCGACGCGCAATTCATCACCGCGATGAACCCCATGGGCTATGTCGTCCAGGTCGGGCCGCTGGGCCTCAGCATGGGGCAAGTGCTGTCACTGCCGATGATCGCGGTGGGGCTGGCGCTGCTGTGGCAGGCCCGCCGCCGCACCCCCGCCCAGGTCTGAGGCACGGCGGCGGGCGGGGGCGCAGGTCTCAGGCGCAGCGCGGGGGTGCGGGGGCGATAGCCCCCCAGAACGCCGGACCCAAGTACGCCGGACCCAAGTACGCCGGGCCCCACAACGCTGGACCCAAGTACGCTGGATCCCACGACACTGGCGACAGTCTCATGCCCCGGAAAACAACCCCCCCTCCCTCGCTAAGCAACCAACACCCCGCCCCCACCACAAAGATCAAAGACCCTGACCGCCCCGCCGCGCCGAAGGCTGCAATCCCCCAATACCCAGCACCCCTCACGCAACGCACGGACATCACCCCCCCCGCAGCATCGCAGCACCCGCGCCCACAACGTCCCCGCCCCCTCACTGCCCTGTGCCTTGCCTCCGCCCCAAGGGTCCGCTACCCCTGACCCCTCGCCACACCAGACGACCCTTTACCCAGACGCCCCGTCCGAAGAAGGCCCGCCAACCGTGACGCCATCAGACCCCACCAATCCCAAAGGCCCGCAGGGCCGCCAGCCCGCTGCGGTCCAAGATACGCGCGCCCCCAACCACCCCAACGCCGCATCGGCCCCGCCGCGTTCCCCTGAAATCCCTACGCCGCTGGCCGACATCTTGGTCCGGCGCATCCGCGCGACCGGGCCGATCAGCGTCGCCGAGTATATGGCCGAATGTCTCCTGCACCCGCAGCACGGCTATTACTCGACCCGCGATCCCTTCGGGCAGGCGGGCGATTTCACCACTGCGCCGGAAATCAGCCAGATGTACGGAGAGGTTCTGGGCCTTGCGCTGGCGCAAAGCTGGCTCGATCAGGGTGCCCCTGCCCCCTTCACCCTGGCGGAACCCGGGCCGGGGCGCGGCACGCTGATGGCCGACATCCTGCGCGCCACGGCCCGGGTGCCGGGCTTCCACGCAGGCGCCCGGCTGCACCTGGTCGAGGCATCGCCCCCCCTGCGCGCGCTTCAGGCGCAAACCCTGGCACCGTTCTCCACCACCTGCGCCACGCCGGTCTGGCACGACACCATCGACACCCTGCCCGATGCGCCCCTGTTCCTGATCGCGAATGAGTTCTTCGATGCCCTGCCGGTCCGGCAATTCATCCGCGCCGGAAAGGATGACAGCCACGGCGCCGCCACGCGGTATGCCACCGCCGCCACGCCATATGCCACCAAGGCCGATGGCGCGCAGGCTGCCCCCGAAGGTATCCCCGACAATGGGATAGGACGTGGCGGGGCCAATCTGCCGCCCGACCTGTGGCACGAACGCGTCATAGGCCTGCGCCCGCAGGACGAAGCCCCCGCACCCGCATCCGCCCCCGCATCCACTGGCACAACAGCACCGCAGCACACGACACCGGCCCCCCCGACGTCCGCAGCACAGCACGCGATGCCCGATCCCGCAGCAACACCCGAACCGGCAGCGCCCGACGCGACTGTTTCCACATCCCCGCCCGCGCTCTGCTTCGGTCTGACACCCGCCGCCCCGCGCGCCGGGCTGGCACACCGCTTGCAAAACACCCGCCCCGGCGATCTGGTCGAGATCTGCCCCGCCCTGCCCGGGATCGTTTCCGCCATCGCCGACCGCATCGCACGCCACGGCGGCGTCGCGCTGATCGTGGATTATGGCGATGAGGTCAGCCTGGGCGACACCCTTCAGGCCCTGCGCCACCACGCCGCCGACGACCCGCTCGCCCATCCCGGCCAGGCAGATCTGACCGCGCATGTGGATTTCGACGCGATCCGCCGCGCGGCAACCGCGCCCGCCCCAACCAAAGCCGCCCCCGACAAAGATACCCAGCAAGACACCGCCGCTAAGCGCCCCCCGCCCGCCGCAGGCGCGGCGCCGCACAGCGGCGCCCAGCCCCCCGCGCCTCATCCCCGCGGCGCGCCAACCCCACCGGCCGCAGCCACCACGGAACCGGCCGCCTCAAGCACTTCTGGACCACGCGCCACACGCACCCCGACACAATCCGCCGCAGACGCGCCGCCAACCCGCCCCGGGGTCAGCGTCACCCCCGTCACTCCGCAGGGCATGTTGCTCGAACGACTGGGCATCACCGCCCGCGCCCGCGCGCTGGCCCAGCCCCTGACCGGTGCCGCGCTCGACAGCCATATCCGCGCACATCGCCGCTTGACCCACCCCGCAGAAATGGGAACTCTGTTCAAAGCAATCGCGCTCTATCCGCGCTCAGCCCCCCAGCCGCCGGGATTTGCCCCATGACGCTCCTGATCCTGACCGCCGATGCCCTCGCGCCCCTGCGCCACGGCTTCTTCACCCGGCGCGGCGGGGCGTCGTCAGGGATCTTCGCAGGCCTGAACTGCGGCGCGGGTTCCAGCGATCAATCCGACGTGGTGCGCATCAACCGCGCCCGGGTGGCCGAGGCGATGCACCTGGCCCTCCCCGCGCTGGTCTCGGTGCATCAGGTACATTCCGCCGATGTCGTCACCGTCAGCGGCCCCGCCACGTCACCACGCCTGCTGCCCCCTGAGCCCCCCGCAAACGGCGCATCAGCGACCATCGGCGCGGCGCGGCCCCGGGCGGATGCGCTGGTCACCGCCACGCCGGGCCTCGCGCTGTCGGTGCTGTCCGCCGATTGTCAGCCCGTGCTCTTTGCCGACACAACCGCCGGCGTGATCGGCGCGGCCCATGCGGGCTGGCGCGGGGCGCTCGATGGCGTGCTGGAAGCGACGCTGGACGCGATGGAACGCCTGGGCGCCCGCCGCGCCGACACCACCGCCGTCATCGGGCCCTGCATCAGCCAGCTTGCCTACGAAGTCGGGCCCGAGTTCATGGAGACTTTCCTCGCCGAGGATCCCGGCCTCTCCCGGTTCTTCGCGCAGGGCATCGGCGATCGCTACCAATTCGATCTGCCGGGCTTTGGTCTGTACCGCCTGCGCAGTGCCGGGGTCGGGCATGCCGAATGGACACGCCATTGCACCTATTCGGACGCCGATTCCTTCTATTCCTACCGCCGCTCGGTCCACGAAGGACAGGCCGATTACGGGCGCCTGATCTCGACCATCCGTCTGTAGCAGGGCGGGGAAAAGCACGGTCTTTACGGATCTTCCGGCCTTGGACCAAGGCACCTGTGCTTTGCGCGCGCGCTAAAACCCGGAATATGGTCCAGGGTCAGGCGCTGCGCTGCAAGCCACCCCGCCGGGCGTTCAAAGGCGCCCGGCCAAGCCATGGCAGCGCCAAAGCACTCAACCCTCAGCACTCAACCCTAAAGCCTTGAAACCCTCAGCCCTCAGGAAATCTGCGCCTGCCGGGCCTCCAGCACATCGAACGGCACGCCGGGCTCGCTCTTGGCACAGCGGATCACCAGCGAGGTCTTCACACTCGCCACATTCGGTGCCGACAGCAGTTGTTCGGTCAGAAACCGCTGGAACCCCGACAGATCGGGCGCCACGCATTTCAGGATGAAATCAATCTCACCGTTCAGCATGTGGCACTCGCGCACCAGCGGCCAGGCGCGGCAGCGCGCCTCGAATGCCGACAGATCAGCCTCGGCCTGGCTGTGCAGCCCGACCATGGCAAAGACCTGCACCTCGAACCCCAATTCGCGGACGTTCACATCAGCGTGATATCCCTTGATGAACCCAGCCTCTTCCAGCGTGCGCACCCGGCGCAGACACGGCGGGGCAGAAATCCCCACCCGGCGGGCCAGCTCCACGTTGGTCATACGACCATCTGCCTGCAACTCGGCCAGAATCATCCGGTCGATCGGATCCAGCTTTGACGCCGACATCGTGAAAACTCCTGTTTTGGTTTGCGGATATGTATGTCCTTGCCCCACGCCGCGCAACAATATTACGCAAACGCGCAACAATTTTATGTGGCTTGCGAATTGAACGCCTTTCAGGCAAGCGGTTATCCCGTAAGGGTTGCGCGGGCACGTCCAACCCCCACGAGTCACGGGCGCCAACTGCGCCGCGCCGCCGCCGAAACGAAGGACAGATCACATGACGAATTCCCGCCACACCGCGCTTTTGATCATCGGCTCGGGGCCTGCCGGCTACACGGCAGCAGTCTATGGCGCGCGTGCAATGCTGGAGCCCATTTTGGTACAGGGCATCCAGCCCGGCGGGCAACTGACCACCACCACCGATGTGGAAAACTGGCCCGGCGACACCTCTGTCATGGGCCCTGATCTGATGGTGCGCATGGAATCCCACGCGCAAAGCATGGGGGCCGAGGTGATTACCGATCACATCACCGCGCTCGACCTGTCGAAGCGGCCCTTTACCGCCATCGGCGACAGCGGCACCACCTATACCGCCGATGCGCTGATCCTGGCGACCGGCGCACAGGCAAAATGGCTGGGCCTGCCCTCGGAAGAGAAGTTCAAGGGCTTTGGCGTCTCAGCCTGCGCCACCTGCGACGGCTTCTTCTATCGCGGGCAGGAAATCGTGGTGATCGGCGGCGGCAATACCGCAGTCGAAGAGGCGCTTTTCCTCACCAACTTCGCCAGCAAGGTCACGCTGGTCCACCGCCGCGACAGCCTGCGCGCCGAAAAGATCATGCAAGACCGCCTGTTCAAACACCCAAAGGTCGAAGTGCTTTGGAATCACAGCGTCGACGAAGTGTTGGGCACCGACACCCCGCTTGGCGTGACCGGCGTGCGCGCCCGGCATGTCGACACCGGCGAGATCACGGATATCGACTGCACCGGCTTTTTCGTCGCCATCGGCCATGCGCCGGCCTCCGAACTGGTGGCAGGCCAGTTGGACCTGCACAACGGCGGCTATGTGCAGGTGAAACCGGGCACCACCGAAACCTCGGTCCCCGGCGTTTTCGCTGCGGGCGACCTGACCGACCATGTGTACCGTCAGGCCGTGACCTCGGCGGGCATGGGCTGCATGGCCGCGCTGGATGCCGAGCGTTTTCTGGCGGCCGTCAAAGATGCCGCACGGGTTCTGGTGCCGGAACAAGGCTGACCGCACAGGCGGGGGACACAAGGGGGGGGGCGCCAGTGCCTGCCCCCTTTTTGCGCATGATCCGCTGAACCGGCGCACGCTACGTTAACCACGCGACGGGCCTTATCCGACCCATACCAAACCCATACTGTTTCCATACCGTTTCCAGACTCGGGAAATCGGGGGAAATCAGCGCGTTAACCTATGATTCGCCGTCCTTGGCGCGATCGGCGACATTTTCGCGGAACGCGACATCAAATGCCGCCTTCTGATCGCCCGATGCCTCGGTCTGATAGCGCGCCTTGAACACTTCAAAGGGCATCCCGTAAACCGCCTCCCGCGCATCATCCTTTGACATCTCGACACCGTGCGCGCCCGCAGCCTCGGCGTACCAGCGCGACAGGCAATTGCGGCAAAACCCCGTCAGGTTCATCATGTCGATGTTCTGGACATCAGTACGCTCTTGTAAATGCTGCAATAAACGCCGGAACGCCGCAGCTTCCACATTGGTTCGGGTTATGTCATCCATGGGCGCGCCTCCTGTCTGCGGGCTTTGCAGATCGGCACCGTGCCGCTGCAAATCCGCCCGGTCAAGGGGCAACGGACTTGTAGTTTTGCCAAATCCGGGTATGTGTTGGCGCTAACAGGGGCGTGTTTTCACACAGCCTTCTCACTCTCAGGTGTATGGTCTATATTAGCACCGAAATTCAAAGGGATAGCGGCATGAGACGTCTTCGCAAAGTTAAAATCGTGGCAACCCTCGGCCCGGCCTCAAACGACTACGCGATGATCCGCGCGCTGTTTGAAGCCGGTGCCGATGTGTTTCGCCTGAACATGAGCCATGGCACGCAGGACGACATCCGCGCCCGCCACACCATCATCCGCCAGGTCGAGGCTGATCTGGGCCGCCCCATCGCCATCCTGGCCGATCTTCAGGGTCCGAAACTGCGCTGCGCCACCTTCGCCAATGGCGAGGAAGAGCTTGTCGTGGGGCAGCCCTTCCGCCTCGATCTCGATGACACCGAGGGCGACAAAACCCGCGTGCGCCTGCCCCACCCCGAGATCTTCGCAGCCCTGGAACCTGGCGCCAGCCTGTTGATAAATGACGGAAAAATCCGCCTGCGCGTTGACACATGCGGCGCCGATTTCGCCGATTGCACCGTGATGGTCGGCGGCATCATTTCCAACCGCAAGGGCGTGAACGTCCCCGACGTGGTGCTGCCCGTTGCAGCCCTTTCCGAAAAAGACCGCAGCGATCTGGAATTCGCCTGCGAGCTGGGCGTGGACTGGCTGGCCCTGTCCTTCGTGCAGCGCGCCAGCGACGTGACCGAAGCGCGCGACCTTGCCAAGGGCCGCGCCGCGATCTTGTCGAAAATCGAAAAGCCCGCCGCCGTCAAAGCCTTTGATGAAATCCTGGCCGTGTCCGACGGAATCATGGTCGCGCGCGGCGATCTGGGCGTGGAACTGCCCGTCCAGAACGTGCCCCCGATCCAGAAGCGCCTGATCCGCCGCACCCGCGCCGCCGCGAAACCTGTGATCGTGGCCACGCAAATGCTTGAATCCATGATAGAAAGCCCCGTCCCCACGCGGGCAGAGGTCTCAGATGTCGCCACCGCCATCTATGAAGGCGCCGATGCCATCATGCTGTCGGCTGAATCCGCTGCGGGCCAATTCCCCATCGAAGCCGTGACCACGATGAACAACGTCGCGATCGAGGTTGAAAGCGACCCGACCTACAAGGAAGTCATCGACTCCTCGCGCCGCATCAAGCACACGTCCATCGCTGACGGCATCGTGTCGGCGGCGCGCGAAATCGCGGAAACGACTGATGTCGTTGCGATTTGTTGCTTCACGCAGCGCGGTACGACCGCCAGCCTTGTCGCGCGCGAACGCCCGCACGTGCCGATCATCGCGCTGACCAACATCGAATCCGCCGCGCGCCGCCTGTGTCTGACATGGGGCACACATTGCGTGATGGTGTCCGAAGTCGACCGCTTCAAATCCGCCGTGATCCACGCCGTACGCGCCGCGCTGAAATACGGTTTCGCCGTGGAAACCGACATGATCGTGGTGACCGCAGGGGTGCCGTTCAACCAGCCCGGCACCACCAACATCCTGCGCGTCGCGCCCTGCGCCGAATACCTGATCAAGCAGACCGAACCGGAATAACCCCGTCCACACCGGTGGTTGCCCCGTATACGAACGGCGCGTCTGCACGCTATACTGACATCTATCGTGCCGCCGTCCCCAAGGGGGCGGCGGCATTTCATATCACTCCTGCCGCGCCTTCCACATGGGCTGAGGCGGGTGCCGGACCCCGGGGGCTGCATGGCCAGTGGCACGTTGTTTGTATTGGGTTTTCTCTTGCTGCCGCTGGCCCTTGTCAGCATGCTCGCGGCATGGATCGACGGGCGGCTGCCGTACACGGGCGCCGGGCTGCTGATCCTTGCGGCAGGGCTGATCGGCTATGTGCAACTGCTCCACCCCGACGGTGGGCATGCGCTGGCCGACCTGCCCGATCTGGCGCTGGGGATCATCGCGGCCACGTTCTTCCGCTAAGCCCCAACTTCTGCTGCTGCTCCCCCCGCACAAAGCCGCTTTGCCCGGTGCGCACCCCCTTGCGGCACCTTCGCGCCCGGTCTATAGACCACGCTTTACCGCCCGCGCGTCCGGCCACAGTGGCATGCCGAGTCGCGCGTTTTACCGCCCACCGATCCAGAGGAGACGGAAATGCCCAAGATGAAGACCAAATCAGGCGCCAAAAAGCGCTTTTCGATGACTGCGACTGGCAAGGTCAAGGCAGGTCAGGCCGGCAAACGCCACGGCATGATCAAACGGACGACCAAGTTCATCCGCGACGCACGGGGCACCACCACCCTGTCCGCACCGGATGCGCGCATCGTCAAAAAATATATGCCCTACGACCGCTAAGGAGGCCGGAATATGTCACGCGTTAAATCAGGTACCGTTACCCACGCCCGCCACCGCAAGGTCATCAAGGCCGCCAAGGGCTATTATGGCGCACGCTCGCGCAACTTCCGCACAGCGACGCAAGCGGTTGATAAAGCAAACCAATATGCGACCCGTGATCGGAAAGTGCGCAAGCGCAACTTCCGCGCCCTGTGGATCCAGCGCATCAACGCCGCCGTGCGTGAAATCGACCCGGCGCTGACCTACTCGCGCTTCATCAACGCGCTGTCGCTGGCCGGCATCGAAGTGGACCGCAAGGTTCTGGCCGACCTGGCCGTGCATGAGCCCGAGGCATTCGGTCAGATCGTCAGCCAGGCGAAAGCCGCAATGGCCTGAGCCAGTCGACACGGAAATTGGAAGGCCGCGCCCGGAAGGGACGCGGCCTTTTTCATGGCGATGCCACAGCGCCACCGCTTGGCGGGATCATCACCCCGCCCACCGATGTCGCGATGTTTTCACGCGAAGAACTACGCCGACGCGCAAGGCCGGGCCCAGCCCTAGCGTACCGGCGGTTCGGCGTCCTCTACCCGGTCTTCCTCGATCTGGCTGATCGCGCTCATGCGCGGGACGGTCCCGGTCTCGGCCCGGCCCTTGGTCTGCGACACGGGGCGGTTTTCCGAGACATTCGCGCTGCCTTCGCGGAACAGAATGTAAAGGCCGCTGCCGATGATGACCGCCGCGCCGATAATCGTCGGCAAGTCAGGGGTCTCATTAAAAAAGATGAAGCCAAAGATAGCGGCCCAGATGATCTGTGAATACTGCATGGGCGCGATTATCGCCGCTTCGGACATCTTGTAGGCCGCGATGAGACACAGGCTGGCGACGAAGGCCAGCCCGGCAATCGCCGCGAATCCAGCGAAATCCAGCAGCGGCATGGGCTGATAGACGAAAGGCAGCGCGCAAGCCATCACCACCATGTTGGCCATCATCGGATAGAGCAGCAGCACCACGTTGCGCTCATCCTGCCCGATCTTGCGCACGATGATCGACGACACCGCCGAGCCGACCGCGCCAACCAGCGCCGCCGCGTGACCGATGCTCAGCGCGTCACCCGATCCGGGACGAAGCACGATCAACACGCCGCACAGCCCCACCAAGACCGCAGCACCACGCCGGATGCCCACCTTCTCACCCAGAATGGGGATCGACAACACGGTAATCAGCAAGGGCGCGGCGAACAGGATCGCATAGACCTGCGTCATCGGCAGCATTGAAAACGAAAAGAAAACACAAACCCCTGTGGCCACCGCCGCCGTGGTGCGCAGCGCCGTCCACCAGGGGTGTCGCGGCAGCAGCGTGCCATCGGTCTGGTCGCGCATCAGCATCAGCATTGCCAGCGGCAGGCCCAGCAGCACGCTGAAGAACACGATCTGGAACGCCGCATAGCCGCCGCCCAGGTACTTCACGACGACATCATGCCCGGAAAAGATCGCAAATGCCAGCAGCGCCAGCAAGGGTCCACGCATGTCGAAGCCCGCTTGTTTCATGATGCCCGCCTTATGTGCCATCTCAAAGGCCTCAGCCTATCAGGCCGGTTCGCGCAGGCAAGGCCGGGTCAGACAAAACCGCGCGTCGGGCGGTCAAACACTTTGCGCCCCATCAGACTTGCGCACAGATCCACCATAAGCTGCGCGGTGCGGGCGCGTTCGTCCAGAAACGGGTTCAGCTCCACCAGGTCGAGCGAAGTGACAAGCCCGCTATCGTGCAACAGCTCCATCACCAGATGCGCTTCACGAAACGTAGTGCCGCCGGGCACCGTGGTGCCGACCGCCGGCGCGATGGCAGGGTCGAGGAAATCCACGTCGAGCGAGACATGCAGCAACCCGTCCGCCGCGCGCACCCGGTCCAGAAAGCGCCGGAGCGGCACGACGACCCCGAATTCGTCGAGCACCCGCATGTCGCAGACGGTGATTTCGGAATCATAAAGCGCCGCCCCTTCGGCCGGATCGACCGAGCGGATGCCGAACAGGCAGATATGCGATTCCGGCACCGTGGCGGGAAAGGGCGGAAAGGCATCGAAGCCCGCGCGCCCGGCGATATAGGCCATTGGCGTGCCGTGCAGGTTGCCGCTGGATGTGGTCAGCGGCGTGTGGAAATCCGAATGCGCGTCCAGCCACAGCACAAACAGCGGGCGGCCTACCGCCGCCGCATGGGCCGCAACCCCCGCGACCGACCCCAGCGACAGGCTGTGATCGCCGCCCATGAAGACGGGCATACCGTCGGCCATCGCGGCCTGCCCAGCCTCTGCCAGCGCGCGGGTCCAGCCGATGGTTTCCGACAGATGGTGCACCGCGGCGTTGTCACAGCTTACATCGCCAACCGGCGCGGGCGCGACATCGCCGCGGTCCTGCACGGTGCAGCCCAGCCCTTGCAGCGTTGCGGCCAGCCCGGCCACGCGGTAGGCGGCGGGACCCATCAGGCAGCCGGGGCGGCGCTGGCCGCTGTCCACGGGTGCGCCGATAAGAATACAGGTGCGGTTCATGTGGTCCTCCGGTCCTTTTCTGGCGGCAGTTTGCGCCGGAAAGCCACGGAAAGTCACGCCCTGACCTCGTACTTCCGGCAAAACAGCTTATGTTCGTCGAAGCATTGGATCGAGGGCATCATGACGCATACCGACAACCCGCTTCTGGCCGAATGGCACACCGAATTCGACCTGCCACCGTTTGACCAGATCCGCGACAACGATTTCGCGCCCGCGTTCGAGGCCGGGCTGGAACAGGGCCGCGCGGCTATTGCCGTGATCGCGGAGAACCCCGAAGCCGCCACCTTCGCCAACACGATCGAGGCGTTGGAACTGGCCGATGACGCGCTGAGCCGCGTGGCGGGTGTGTTCTACAACCTTGCAGGCGCCGATTCGACCCCTGCGCGCGAGGTGTTGCAGCGCGACCTGGCGCCAAAGCTATCGGCCTATTCGTCCGAGATCACCAACAACCGCGCGCTCTTCGACCGGATCGATACGCTGTGGCAGGCGCGCGACACGCTGGGCCTCAACGATGAACAGGCGCGTGTCCTGATGCTGTACCGCCGGTCCTTCGTGCGCGCGGGCGCGGCGTTGGAAGGGGCAGCGGCGACGGAGTTGACGCAGGTGAAATCCAGACTGGCCACCCTGGGGACGCAATTCACCCAGAATCTGCTGGCCGATGAACGCGCCTGGTTCATGGAACTGGGCGCGGAGGATCTGGCGGGCCTGCCCGATTTCGTGTTGCGCGCGGCCAAGGCTGCAGCGGCAGAGCGTGACGTGGCGGGCCATGTCATCACGCTGAACCGTTCCCTTATCGTGCCCTTCCTGCAGTTTTCCAAACGGCGGGCGCTGCGCGAAAAGGCCTATAATGCCTGGACATCGCGCGGGGCGAATGGTGGCGAGACTGACAACCGCGCCATTGCGGCCGAGGTGCTGGCACTGCGCGCCACCCGTGCCCGGCTGCTGGGTTATGATAGTTTCGCGCAGTACAAGCTGGAAACCGAGATGGCCGGCACGCCGGACGCTGTGCGCGACCTGCTGATGCAGGTCTGGCAACCAGCCCGCGCCGCCGCCATGGCGGATGCCGATGTACTGGAAGCGATGCTGCACGCCGATGGCACCCCCGGCCCGCTGGAACCCTGGGACTGGCGCCATTATTCCGAGAAACGGCGACAGGCCGAGCATGATCTGGATGAGGCCGCGCTGAAGCCTTACCTGTCGCTCGACAACATGCTGGAAGCCGCGTTCGATTGCGCGCAGCGGTTGTTCGGACTGGAATTCCGCGCGCTGGACACCGCACTTTACCACCCCGACGCCCGGGCGTGGGAGGTGACGCGCGACGGGCAGCATCTGGCGGTCTTCATCGGTGATTACTTCGCCCGGTCCTCCAAACGGTCGGGCGCGTGGTGTTCGGCGATGCGCAGCCAGCGCAAACTGGGCGGAGACACGCGGCCCATTGTCTTGAACATCTGCAACTTCGCCAAGGGCGACCCGGCGCTTCTGGCCTATGACGATGCGCGCACGCTGTTCCACGAATTCGGCCATGCGCTGCATCAGATGCTGTCGGATGTGACCTACGGCCTGATTTCCGGCACCTCGGTCGCGCGCGACTTCGTCGAACTGCCCAGCCAGTTGTTTGAACATTGGCTTGAGGTACCCGAAGTGCTGGAAACCCACGCCCGCCATGTCGAAACCGGCGCGGCGATGCCGCGTGACATGCTGGACCGTCTGCTGGCCGCGCAGACCTACGATCAGGGGTTCAGCACGGTGGAATACATCGCCTCAGCCTTGGTGGACCTTGGTTTCCATGAAGGCCCCGCGCCGCAAGACCCCATGCAGCGGCAAGAGGAAATCTTGCAAGATCTGGGCATGCCGCGCGCCATCCGTATGCGCCATGCAACGCCGCATTTCGCGCATGTGTTTTCCGGCGACGGCTATTCCAGCGGCTATTACAGCTATATGTGGTCCGAGGTGATGGATGCCGATGCTTTCGACGCGTTCCTTGAAACCGGCGATCCGTTCGACCAAGGAACCGCCGCGCTGCTGCAACGCCACATCTTGTCGGCCGGCGGCAGTGACGAGGCTGAGGCACTCTATACCGCCTTCAGGGGCCGGATGCCGGGGGTGGAGGCATTGCTGAAAGGGCGCGGGCTCGCGGCCTGAGCGACCGCGCATAATCCAACGCGCCCCGATGTGGAAGCAAGGGCTTGCCATCGGGGGGGCCGTTGCGCAAAACTGCGCCGTCGCGCGCGGCGCATACACGGGGGATAGGGTGATGCTGAAATTTATGGTCGTGCTGGATGACAGCCGCGAATGCCTGAACGCAATCCGCTTTGCCGCGATCCGTGCGGCAAAGACCGGCGCAGGTGTGCAGATGCTGTCGATCATTCCACCGGAAGAGTTCCAGCACTGGATGGGCGTTGCCGACATCATGCGTGCGGAAGCGCGCGAGCGGATCGAGGCGCATTTCGCCGTTTTCGCCAAATGGATGCGCGACCGCCAAGGGATCGAACCGGAGCTGGTCATCCGCGAAGGACAGGCCGTGGATGAGATCCTGGCCCAGATTCAGGACGACCCCGACATCGGCATCCTGGTGCTTGGTGCGGGCGTGGACAACAGCGGCCCCGGCCCGCTGGTCACGCAACTGTCGCGCAGTTCAGGCACGCTGCCGATCCCCATCACCATCGTTCCAGGCGAATTGTCCAAGGAACGGCTGGAAAGCATGTAATCAGTCCAGCACCTCGTCGGGCTCTACCCCCCATAGATTGGCCTTCAAGGTCCAGCCCTGCACGCCATCCACGCCCAGTTCGCACCACTCAACCTCGCACGACAGGATGCGCGCAATCACGCCGACCTCCAGGTACGCCTGTGTCAGCGACGCGGCCTCGGGACGCTGATGCAGCGGTGTCATGTCTTCCATGATCGTCGCCGTGCGCACGCCCGACAACAGGGCGTAGTGCATCCAGCCGCCTGCGCCCTCGGCATCTTCGATCCGGCGCCAGTGCTCAAACTCGGCCGTGACGCGCAGGGGCATGTCGCGCCGGGTGAACACCCAGTCCACGCGGTGGTCAGTGTCCGGGCCACGCCGCGCATTGCCTTCCGATGTCTTGAGCGAGACATAGCGCGGCAGCGGCAGATTGGTGACAGGGCCGCGCTTGCCTTCAGGTACAGCGCCCGTGGTGGCTTCTGTTGCCGTGGTGCCCGACGCGCCGACGGCGACCGCAGCCACCCCGACCCATAGGCCAGTGATGCCCCGTAAAAGACATTTCCGCATCATTCTGCTTTCCTGCACTCTGGTATTTATTGCCTGCGGCGCTTGTAGACGCGACCGTTCTGCGCCACCTTGCCAGTGTGTGACCCAATTGCAAGCAGATAGGAGCCGTCCATGCCAGTTGAACGCCTGAGTGTTGTTGTCACGCGACGGTTGCCCGACGCGGTGGAGACCCGGCTGAAGGAATTGTTCAACGTCGAATTGCGCGACCCCGACACACGGATGACGCGCGAGGAACTGGCAGATGCCATGCGCCGCGCGGACGTGCTGGTGCCCACCGTAACCGACCAGATCGACGCGGCGATGCTGGCGCAGGCGGGAGAAAAGCTGAAGCTGATCGCCAATTACGGCGCAGGTGTGGACCATATCGACGTGGCATCCGCCCGGCAGCGCGGCATTCTGGTGTCAAACACGCCCGGCGTGCTGACCGATGACACCGCCGACATGACCATGGCGCTGATGCTGGCGGTCACGCGCAAGATCCCGCAGGGCCTGGCGCAGATGCAGGCGGGCGAATGGGCGGGCTGGTCGCCGATGGCCAACCTTGGCGTGCGGATCGGCGGCAAGCGGTTGGGCATCCTGGGCATGGGCCGGATCGGTCAGGCGGTCGCGCGCCGGGCGCGCGCCTTCGGCATGCAGATCCATTACCACAACCGCAAACGCCTGCGCCCCGAGATCGAAGAGGGGCTGGAGGCCACCTATTGGGAAAGCCTTGACCAGATGGTGGCGCGGATGGATGTGATTTCAGTCAACTGCCCGCATACGCCGTCAACCTTCCACCTGCTGAACGCCCGGCGGCTGAAGCTGCTGAAACCGACCGCGGTGATCGTCAACACCTCACGCGGGGAGGTGATCGACGAAAATGCCCTGACCCGCGGCCTGCGCGCCGGAGAGATCGCGGGCGCGGGCCTCGATGTGTTTGAACACGGCCATCAGATCAATCCGCGCCTGCGCGAATTGGCCAATGTGGTGTTGTTGCCGCACATGGGCTCAGCCACGCTGGAAGGCAGGGTCGAGATGGGCGAGAAGGTCATCATCAACATCAAGACCTTCGCCGACGGCCACCGCCCGCCCGATCAGGTTGTGCCGTCAATGCTGTAGCGTCAGCGGCGGGGGCGCCAACGCGCGCTCCGCCTTAAATCGTCCTGCCTCAGATCGCCTGTTTGCGGCTTTCGTCCAGGTAGATCTCTCGCAGGCGCGTTGCCACCGGCCCCGGCTTGCCCGTGCCGATCGCCGCGCCGTCCAGTTCCACCACCGGCATCACGAACATGGAGGCGGAGGTAATGAACGCCTCATCCGCATCCGCAGCCTCGGCCAGGGTGAAGCTGCGTTCCTCCACCTCCATCTGCGCTTCGGCGGCGAATTTCAGGACGGCGGCGCGGGTGATACCATGCAAGATCTCATTGCCCAGATGCCGGGTGATGATGCGGCCGCCCTTCACGATATAGGCGTTGTTCGACGTGCCCTCGGTGACAAAGCCATCCTCGGTCATCCATGCGTCATCCGCCCCGGCCTTTTTCGCCATCATCTTGCCCATGGAGGGGTAAAGCAGCTGAACCGTCTTGATGTCGCGGCGGCCCCAGCGGATGTCTTCGATCGAAATCACCTTCAGGCCCTTTTGCGCCATCGGGGTGTCGGCCAGACCGGGTTTGTTCTGCGTGAACAGCACCACGGTCGGTTTGGTCACGGCAGGGTCGGGGAAAGCGAAATCCCGGTCGCCGGGCGCACCACGGGTGACTTGCAGGTAGATCATGCCCTGGTCGATATCGTTCAGCCGCACCAGCTCGCGGTGAATGGTCAGCCATTCATCATCGCTCAGCGGGTTTTCGATATCGAGTTCGGAGAGAGAGCGTTGCAGGCGACGGGCGTGCCCGGCAAAATCGATAAGCTTGCCGTCCAGCACAGAGGTAACCTCGTAGACGCCATCGGCCATCAGGAAGCCACGATCAAAGATCGAAACGCTGGCCTGATCTTCGGGCAGATAACTGCCATTCACATAGACAGTGCGGGTCATGATGCGGTCCTTTCAGCCCCAAAGGGCGGCGACAGGGGGATGAACGCCAGCGGCGTCGAAATGCAGCGGGTTTTCCCGGTCTTGGGCCAGAAGCAGCGGGCCGTCAAGATCGGTGATTGCCACACCCTGCGCGACCAGAACAGCGGGCGCCATGGCGAGGGAAGAGCCGACCATGCAGCCCACCATCACGCTGTAGCCCTGCGCCTCGGCCTCGGCCTTCAGCGCCAGCGCCTCGGTCAGGCCACCGGTCTTGTCGAGCTTGATGTTCACCATGTCATACTTGCCGCGCAGACCGGCCAGACTGCCCCGATCATGGCACGATTCGTCGGCGCAGACCGGCAGAGGGCGGGCGATTTCGCCCAGCATGTCGTCAGCCCCGGCGGGCAGCGGTTGTTCGACCAGCGCCACGCCAAGGCGCAGCAGATGCGGCGCGAGGTCGGCGTAAACCTCTGCGGTCCAGCCCTCATTCGCGTCGATGATGATGCGGGTGTCGGGCGCGCCACGGCGCACGGCCTCCAGCCTTGGCATGTCATCGGGCGTACCCAGCTTGATCTTCAGCAGCGGGCGGTGGGCGTGTTTTTGGGCTGCCGCCTGCATCTTTTCGGGCGTGTCCAGCGACAGGGTGAAGGCGGTAATTTCCGGCCCGGGCGCGGGCAGCCCGGCCAGTTCCCAGACGCGGAGACCCGCGCGCTTTGCCTCCCAGTCCCACAGGGCGCAATCGACCGCGTTGCGCGCGGCCCCGGCGGGCAGAAGGCCCTGCAGCGCTTCGCGCGTCACGTCACCCGGCAGACCATTGATCTGGGCGGTGACCGACTCCAACGTCTCATCATAGCGGGCATAGGGCACGCATTCGCCCCAGCCGGTCATGCCATCGCGGGCGATGCGCACGGTCAGCACCTTCGCATGGGTGCGCGATCCACGGGCGATGGTGAAGACCTCGGCCAGTTTGAACGTATCAGGATGAACCGTGATCATTGCCGATCAGATCCCGGCCAGCGCATCGACCAGACGCGCGGCACCGTGGCGATAGGGGTCAACCGTGGGCAGGCCCAGCCGCGCCTCAACATCCGCGCAATAGGCTTTGGCGTCATCATCGCTCAGGTGCTGGGTGTTGACGGAAACGCCGACCACCTGACACGCCGGGTTTGCCACCTGCGCCAGCTGCAGCGCCAGATCGCGCACGGCCTCCAACGAGGGCAGCTTGTAGCCCGGCAGGCCGCGCATGTGCGCGCGGGTCGGCTCATGGCACAAGATCAGTGCATCGGGCTGGCCGCCATGGATCAGCGCCATCGTCACGCCCGAATAGGAAACGTGGAACAGCGAGCCCTGCCCCTCGATCAGGTCCCAATGGTCGGCGTCGTTGTCCGGGGTCAGCCATTCCACCGATCCAGCCATGAAATCGGCGATCACCGCATCCAGCGGCACGCCTTCGCCGGTGATCAAGATGCCGGTCTGGCCCGTGGCGCGGAAGCTGCATTTCAGGCCGCGTTCCCGCATTTCAGCGTCCATCGCCAGCGCGGTATACATCTTGCCGACCGAACAATCCGTGCCGACGGCCAGACAGCGCTTGCCCGTGCGTTTCTCGCCGTTGGCGATCGGGTATTGCACCACCGGCACACGCACATCATGCAGCGTGCGGCCGTTGGCCTTGGCCGCAGCCACCAGTTCGGGTTCGTCGCGCAGCAGGTTGTGCAGGCCGGATGCCAGGTCGAAACCTGCCTCCAGCGCCGAAATCAGGACCTTTTTCCACGCGGGCGCGATGATACCGCCCCGGTTGGCCACGCCGATCACCACGGTCTGCACGCCTGCGGCGCGGGCCTCTTCCAGCGTCATGTCGGGCAATTTCATATCGGCCTTGCAGCCTTCCAGCCGCAACTGCCCCAGCGCGTATTCCGGGCGCCAGTCCTTGATGCCCTGCGCGACCTTGGCGGCCAGACCATCGGGGGCGTCGCCCAGAAACAGCAGATAGGGGGTGTTGATCATGGCGCAGCTCCTGCATTCGCGGGTTGATTTCGGCCTAGTGTGCCGTACCTGCCGTCGAATGTCCTGAGTTTGTTGAGCCGTCCCGGCGCACTTCATGCAAGAAAAGTGGGTGAATGCCGATAAATGCGCCGTATTCTTGCAACGCGGCCCGGGATCGCCGCCGTTTTCCGGCGGAGGGCGCTGCGTTGCGGCACTGCATACTGCAAGCGCAGAATTTCGCCTTGCGCGCCGTTACGCAACATAATACCAAACAGGAAGCACCAAACGCAATATCATAACTAGCAGGTTCCGCCATGAGCTTTCGCATCCAGCCCACCCCGCCCGCACGCCCGAATCGCTGCCAATTGTTCGGCCCCGGATCGCGCACAGCCTTGTTCGAAAAGATGGCGATCAGCGCGGCGGATGTGATCAACCTGGATCTGGAAGACTCGGTCGCGCCGGGCGACAAGGATACGGCGCGGGCGAATATCATCCAGGCGACACATGATGTCGACTGGAACACCAAGCATCTGTCGGTGCGCATCAACGGGCTGGACACGCCATATTGGTATCGCGATGTGGTGGAACTGTTGGAGCAGGCCAGCGACCGGTTGGACCAGATCATGATCCCGAAAGTGGGCTGCGCCGCCGATGTCTATGCCGTGGATGCGCTGGTCACGGCGGTGGAGCGGGCCAAGGGCCGCAAGAAACCCATCACGTTCGAAGTCATCATCGAATCCGCCGCCGGCATCGCCCATGTGGAAGAAATCGCCGCTGCCAGCCCGCGCCTGCAAGCCATGAGCCTTGGCGCCGCCGATTTCGCAGCCAGCATGGGGATGCAGACCACAGGCATCGGTGGCACACAGGAAAACTACTACATGCTTCAAGGCGGTGTGCAGCATTGGTCCGACCCCTGGCACTGGGCGCAGGCAGCGATTGTCGCCGCCTGCCGCACCCATGGCGTGCTGCCGGTCGATGGTCCCTTCGGCGATTTCAGCGATGATGAAGGGTTCCGCGCGCAGGCCCGCCGGTCGGCGACGCTGGGCATGGTGGGCAAATGGGCGATCCACCCCAAACAGATCGCGCTGTCAAATGAGGTCTTTACCCCCTCGGCCGAAGCTGTGGCCGAGGCACGCGAGATTCTGGCCGCGATGGAAGCAGCATCGACACGCGGCGAAGGGGCGACAGTCTACAAGGGCCGGCTGGTCGACATCGCGTCGATCAAACAGGCCGAAGTGATCGTACGCCAGTCCGAGATGATCGGCGGCTGACGGGAATCTTGCGCGCCCGGGGGGGGGGCAAAGCCCCCCTATTGCAGATCGGCAAACGCCGCTTGTAGCCGCGCCACCGCATCCTCGACCACCGAACGCGGCGCACCAAGGTTGAAGCGCAGGTGCCCCGCGCCGCCTGTGCCAAAGGTGGGGCCGTGGTTCGCGGCGATCTGCGCCGACTTCTCGACCCGGGCGGTAAATTCGTCCTGCGCCATGCCGGTGCCGGAAAAATCCACCCAGGCCAGATAGGTCGCCTGCAAATCCATCGACCGCAGGCCGGGGATGGCATTCACGCCCGCGTCGAACACGGCGCGGTTGCCCTCCAGATAGGCGCACAGAGCATCGACCCATTCTGCCCCGTCCGCCGAATAGGCCGCCGTGACCATGTGCAGCCCGAAGGAATTGGGCGAAATCCCCATCGCCCCCATCGTCGCCGCAAAGCGCGCGCGCAAGGCAGGGTCGGTGATGATGACATTGCCGACATGCGCGCCCGCGATGTTGAAGGTCTTGCTGGCCGAGGTCAGCATGATCAGCCGGTCGGCGACTTCGGGCACGGCGCGCGCCATGACGTGGTGGCGCTGGCCGGGCATCACCAGATCGTGGTGGATCTCATCCGACACAACGATCAGGTCGTGGCGCGTGGCGAAATCGGCGATGCCCTGCAACTCGGCTTCGGTCCAGACGGTGCCGCCGGGGTTATGCGGCGAGCACAGGATCAGCATCTTTTCGGACCCTGTCATCATCGCGTCATAGGCGTCAAAATCCATGGCATAGCGCCCAGCATCCTCGACCAGCGGGCATTCCACCACCCGCCGCCCCGCGTCCGAGATGACGCGGGCAAAGGCGTGATAGACCGGCGTGAACACCACAATCCCATCGCCCGGGGCGGTATACGTGTGCACGCACAGTCCCACCGCGTTGACCAGCCCATGGGTGGTGAAGATCGCCTCGGACGGGACCTGCCAGCCATGGCGGGTTTGCATCCACCATTGCACGGATTCCAGATATGCACGGTCATCGCCGAAATAGCCGTAGACGCCATGATCCACCGCGCGTTGCGCCGCATCTTGCACGGCCTGCGGCGGGTAGAAATCCATATCAGCCACCCACATCGACACGCCGGTGTCGGGCGACACGCCATAACGGGCCTGCATCATGTCCCATTTCATCGAATGGGTACCACGGCGGTCAATGATCTGGTCGAAGTTCATGCGTCTCTCCTGCTGACTTGGGACGCAAGGTTGCGGATCAGGGCGCGGGTCGCAAGGGGAAATTGCGCAGAACGCCCCGACTTTGCCGCGCGGGTGATTGCGCTGACCCCGCGCATCGCTTAAATCCACGGGCATGAGCATTCGACCCATCCTGATCCATCCGGATCCCCGCCTGAAAAAGGCCTGCGCCCCGGTGGCCGAGGTGTCGCCAGAGGTTGGCGCGCTGGCCGAGGATATGCTGCGCACCATGTATGATGCGCCGGGCGTGGGCCTTGCCGCGCCGCAGGTGGGCGTCATGCAGCGCCTGTTCGTGATGGATTGCGTGAAGGAAGAGGGGGCCGCCCCCAAACCCATGGTGCTGATCAACCCCGAGATCCTCTGGACCTCGGATGACGTGAATGTCTACGAGGAAGGCTGCCTGTCGATCCCCGAGCAATTTGCCGATGTCACCCGCCCTGCCCGTGTCGGCATGCGCTGGACCGGGCTGGATGGAAAGGTGCACGAGGATGAGTTCGCGGACCTCTGGGCGACCTGCGCGCAGCACGAACTGGACCATCTGAACGGCAAGCTGTTCATTGATTACCTGGGCCCCCTGAAGCGCCAGATCATTACCCGCAAGATGCAAAAGTTGAAACGCGACCGGGCGCGCAGCGCGTGACCGCGCGCCTGTGCATCCCCTACCCCGACAAACGGCTGCGGGCGACTGCTGCGCCGGTCGATGGCATTACCGATGCCATCCGCGCGCATTGGGCTGACATGATCGACACAATGGAGGCGATGCCCGGCGTCGGCCTTGCGGCGCCACAGATCGGCGTGATGCTGCGGCTGGCGGTGGTTGATGCGTCCGAAGGGCGGGGCCAAGCGGTGCGCATGGCCAACCCCGAGATCCTGCACGCCAGCGCGCAGATGCGCAGCCATGATGAAGGCAGCCCCAACCTGCCCGGCGTCTGGGCGCAGGTTGAGCGCCCGCGCGCGGTGACGGTGCGGTTCCTCAACGATCAAGGCGCGGCAGAGGAACGGGATTTCGTCAGCCTTTGGGCGACCTCGGTACAGCATCAGATCGACCATCTGAACGGGCGGATGTATTTCGACCACTTGCGCCCGGTCAAACGGCAGATGCTGTTGAAACGTGCAGCAAAGTTGCGGGGGCGCTGATGCGGGTGATCTTCATGGGCACGCCGGAGTTTTCGGTCCCGGTGCTGGAGGCTGTGCATGCCGCGCATGACATCGTGGCGGTCTATTGCCAGCCGCCCCGCCCCGCCGGGCGCGGCAAGCGTGACCGCCCCACCCCGGTCCATGCCCGCGCGCGGGAACTGGGGTTGGCGGTGCGCCACCCCGCCCGGCTGCGCAGTGCCGACGACCAGGCGGCATTCGCGGCACTGGGCGCCGATGTGGCGGTGGTGGTGGCCTACGGGCTGATCTTGCCACAGCCGATATTGGACGCGCCACGGCTGGGGTGTCTGAACATCCATGCCTCGCTACTGCCGCGCTGGCGCGGGGCGGCGCCGATCCACCGGGCGATCCTTGCGGGGGATGATGAAACCGGCATCTGCATCATGCAGATGGAGGCCGGGCTGGATACCGGCCCGGTACTGCTGCGTCAGGCCACGCCGATTTCGCCCACCGACACCACCGCCGATCTGCATGACCGGCTGTCGGCGATGGGGGCGGGGCTGATCGTGCAGGCGCTGGCAGAGCTGCACAGCCTGGCACCCCTGCCCCAGCCCGATGACGGCGTGACCTATGCCGCCAAGATCGACAAGGCCGAGGCGCGGATCGATTGGACCCAGCCCGCCGAAGTCGTCGACCGGCAGATCCGTGGCCTGTCGCCCTTTCCCGGTGCATGGTGCGACAGCCCCGGCGGGCGGCTGAAGCTGTTGCGCGCGCAGGTGGCACAGGGCGCGGGCGCGCCGGGTGTGGTGTTGGACGGGGACGGCGCAGGCACGTTGCGCATTGCCTGCGGTTCCGGCGCGGTGGCAATCACCCTGGCGCAGCGCGAAGGCAAACGCCCGATGCAGGTGGATGAACTGCGGCGCGGCCTGCCCCTGCCGCCGGGCACCCTGCTGACCTGAGCAGCGCGATTTTGGCACCGGCCTGCCCGTGTCGGCTGTCCGGTCCTGGCCGTCTGGTCTTGGCCGTCTGGTCTTGGCCGTCTGGGGAAGTATCTTGGCGCCAATCCTCTGGTCCCGGGGTCTGGGTGCCGCTCGCCTGCAAACCTTCGTTTGCACCAATACGCCCAACAAAAGTTGTCTTTCACGCCCTGCGCACGTCAGGCTGCCCGGTTGGCAAGGGGCTGCTGCCCCCTCACCCAAGGCGGCCGCCGTCGCTCGTCCCAGCGCCGCCTGCCCTACGCCGACGACCTGCCTCATCACTTGCCCCCGCAGTCACTGCCCCTTGTAGTCGGGGCGGCGCTGCGCCATGGTCCCGCCATTCAATGTGCAGGGCGCGCGCGCCCCGCCCCTACCCATGCCAGACACGGGCTGACGGCACGCCCCCCAACCGACAGGTTCCCCCATGACAGCACAGCTTTATTGCTTCGGCGAAAGCGGCAATGCCTATAAATGCGCCCTGACGCTGACCCTGACCAAAAGCGAATGGGAACCCGTCTATGTGGATTTCTTCAACGGCGCGACCCGCACGCCCGAATTCCGCGAACTGAACCCCATGGGCGAGGTGCCGGTCTTCGTGGACGGGGATACGACCCTCAGCCAGTCGGGGGTGATCCAGGATTACATCAGCTCCAAAACCGGGAAATTGGGCGGGCGTTCGGCGGCAGAACGACGCGAGATCCTGCGCTGGATCTTCTGGGACAACCACAAACTGTCGGGGCTGGCCGGGTCCACCCGTTTCTTGATGAACTTCCTGCCCGAAGAAAAGCGCCCCGCAGGCGTCATTCCGTACCAGCAGGGGCGGCTGGCGGCGTCGTACAAGATCCTCGAAACCCATCTGACGGGGCGGTCCTGGATCGTGGGCGACGGGCCGACGATCGCCGATACTGCCTGCTGCGGCTACCTCTACTACCCGGAACCCTTCGGCTTTGTCCGGTCCGACTGGCCCGCGATCGATGCCTGGATGTCGCGCCTGTCAGGGCTGGACGGCTGGGCCGCGCCCTATGACCTGATGCCAAACGCCCCCGCCGACAGCGCCTGACGCTTAGGTCCGGGCGTCATCTGGCGACGTGTCGCGGGCCACGGGCCGCCACAGCGGCAAGCCGGGTCGCGGGTCGCAAACTCGCGACTTCGTGTCGCGCATGGGTTGTAGCTTGCAGCATTGCCCGAATTGTGGTCCTGCGTGCGCTGGTGTACCCTTTCACCAGTGACCCGACGGGCAGCCAGCGGCGCAGGCCCAGACGCAAGCCCGGACACAGGCCCAGACACAGGCAGGAAGCGCAGGATGACTGCGATAACGAAATATGAACGGCTGGAAGGGTCGGGCCTCTGGTCCGGTTCGATTCAAGATCAGCGCCGCGATGTGACGGTGAAGTTCGGCGATGCCACGCTTATCATCCTCGACAGTCGCGCGGACAAGGTGCTGAGCCACTGGTCGCTGCCCGCCATCATTCACCTGAACCCCGGCGAGATGCCCGGCCTCTACAGCCCCGGCGACGATGCGAGTGAGGTGCTGGAGCTCGAGGATGAAACCCTGATCGAGGCGATCAGTACCATCCATGCGGCGCTGACCACGCCGCAGAGCTGGCAGACACGGGCACGCAGGCTGGTGCTGGGCGGCAGCCTGGCGCTACTGGTGCTGGCGGTGGTGTTCTTGCTGCCGGGACAGCTTTATCAGCATACCGCGTCGGTTGTGCCCTCGGCAAAGCGCGCACAGATCGGGCAGATGGTGCTGGACGATCTCGGGCGGGCGGGCCTGACGCAATGCCGCAATCCGCAGGGCGCGGCTGCATTGACGCAGTTGCAGGCCAGGGTGCTGCCTGCTGCGCAGCGCATGGTCGTCGTCTCGGGCGCCGGGACCGAACGGTTTGCCGCGTTTCAGACCGCGCATCTGCCGGGGCGGATCGTGGTGGTAAATGCCGCGCTGATCCAGCAACTTGACAGCCCCGCGGCACTGGCGGGCTTCTTGCTGGCCGAGGGGCTGCGCACCGCGCAGCATGACCCGCTGCTGCCGGTGCTGCGCCATGCGGGCGTGAGGGCTACCTTCCGGCTGCTGACCACGGGCGATCTGCCGGCGGATGCAGCTGCGGGCTATGGCCCGGCGCTGGTTCAGCGTCCGAAGACCGCCATCGACGCCGACGCGCTGTTGTTGCGGTTCGAGCAGGCGGAAATCTCATCGCAGGATTATGCAAGCGCGCTTGGCGGCGGGCCGGAACTGGCCCGCGTGCTGACCGAACGCGATCCCTTCGCCCAAACCCCCGCCAGCCGCCCGGTGATGACCGATGGCGCATGGGTCAGCCTGCAAGGTATCTGCGACTAGCGCAACTTGCGCGCGGGCATGAAAACCGGCTTGCCGCTTTGAAAGGCGCGGCCTGTCGTTGTGTCAGGCCGCAGCGGCCAGAATATCCATCAACGCCAGATGCGGCAGGGCGACCGGGTTGCCTTTCATCGACGACGACACCCGCGCCTCCTGCGCGATCTGGCCTGCCTCTTGCGCATCGACGCCCAACGCGCCCAGCCCCGGCAGGCCCCATGCGCTGACTTGCGCGCCAAGGCAGGCCACGGCGGCCGACGTGGGCACGCCCAGTGCCTGACCGATCCAGCCCGCAACATCATCGAAGCGCCGCACATCGCGCCCCGCCGCCAGCAGCGCGGCACGGTTGGCCTGCAACACCGGCACCAGCAAACGCCCGCAGACCGCACCATGCGCCGCCCCGGTGCGCCCGCCGATCACCCCCGCAAACCCATGCACCGCGCCCAGCCCGGCATTTGCCAGCGCGATGCCGCTGACATGCGAGACATATGCCAGTGCATCGCGCGCCCCGGGGTCTTCACACGCCATCAGCCGGACCAAAGCTGCGAGCCCGCGCGGGATCGCATCAACGCAGAGCGCGTCGGTCAGGGTGTTGGCGCGGGCCGACAGATAGGGCTCGATCACCTGCGTGATCGCGTCGAGACCCGAGGCCAGCGTGACCTCGCGCGGCGCGCCGTCGGTCAGGCCAGCGTCGATCAGCGCCAGGTCTGGCAGCATCCGGTCATCGCGCAGGCTGACCTTGCGGCCATGTTCGGGAACGGCGATGACGGCATTCTTTGTCGCTTCGGCCCCGGTGCCTGCGGTGGTGGGGATGGCGATGAAGGGCAGCGGTGATGCCGTCAGCGGTTCACCCTTCCCCACAACCTCCAGATAGGTCAACGGAGGCTGCGGCGCGGGCAACAGCGCGGCCAGCGCTTTGCCCAGGTCAATGACCGACCCACCGCCAACCGCGACCACCACATCCACGCCTTGCGCGCGGGCAGCCGCCAGATGCTGGATCAGGCCCGGCAAATCAGGCTCACCCCGCGCGGTGATGACCAGGGGCGGGATGCTGGCACGGGTCAGATCAGCGATCAGCGTATCCACCCAAGCCACCGACTGCCCCCGCACGACCAGCGGGCGCAGGCCCATCGCGGCAATCGCCGCCGCCGCCCCATCCGCGGCACCGCGCCCAAAGACGATGCGGCCCGGCGTCAGCAGCGTGAAGGGCGTGGTGGGGGCCTGCACTACCCGTTCAGACACTGATTGTGGCCTTCACCGCGCGCTGCCATGCCGCATACCGCACATCGCGGGTGGCGGCGTCCATCTGCGGCGTGAATGTCCGCTCCAACGCCCAGCTTTGCGCAAAACCGTCGCGATCAGGGTAGAGGCCCGCGCGCATCCCGGCCAGCCAGGCGGCCCCCAGTGCGGTGGTTTCCCGCACGGTCGGACGGTCCACCGGGGCGCCGATGATGTCGGACAGGAACTGCATGGCCCAGTCAGACGCGCTCATCCCGCCATCCACGCGCAAGGTGGGGTCGGTGTCGGTCCCGGCCCAGTCGGCATGCATCGCCTCCAAAAGATCGCGGGTCTGGAAGCCGACGCTTTCCAACGCCGCCCGGGCAAATTCCGCCGGGCCTGAATTGCGGGTCAGCCCATAGATCGCGCCCCGACATTCGGCGTTCCAATAGGGCGCGCCAAGGCCAACGAAGGCGGGCACCAGAATAAGCTCCTGCCCCGCGTCGGCGGTTTCGGCAAGGGGCTGGGTTTCCTTCGCATCACGGATAATCTTCAGCCCGTCGCGCAGCCATTGCACCACGGCACCAGCCACGAAAATCGAGCCTTCCAAGGCATAGGTCGGCTTGCCATCGAACTGATAGGCGATGGTGGTAAGCAAACGGTTCTTCGAGGTCACCGGCACATCGCCGGTGTTCAAGAGGGCGAAGCACCCCGTTCCATAGGTGGATTTCACCATGCCAGGCTGAAAACACGCCTGTCCGACAGTCGCCGCCTGTTGATCGCCCGCCACACCCAGAATGGGGATGGGACGGCCAAACAGATCGGCGCGGGTCATGCCGAAATCGGCGGCGCAATCCTTCACCTCGGGCAGCATGGCCATTGGAATATCAAAGAGGTCGCAGATGGTCGTGCTCCACCGCCCCTTGTGAATGTCGTAGAGCAGGGTGCGTGCGGCATTGGTGGCGTCGGTGACATGGGCCGCACCATCGGTCAGCTTCCAGATCAGATAGGTATCGACGGTGCCAAACAGCAGCTCACCCCGCTGCGCACGGGCGCGCGCGCCCTCGACATTATCGAGGATCCACTTCAGCTTGGTGCCCGAGAAATACGGGTCTGCCAGCAGCCCGGTCTTCGCGGTAATCATCGCATCATCGCCTGCATCGCGCAGGGTCTTGCAATAATCGGCCGTGCGGCGGTCCTGCCAGACGATAGCGTTGTGGATGGGCTGGCCGGTGGTCTTGTCCCAGACCACGGTGGTTTCGCGTTGATTGGTGATCCCGATGGCGGCGATATCGGCTGCACGCAACCCGGCACGCTCCAAAGCCTGGATCGCGGTGCCTGCGGTTGTGGACCACAGATCGGCGGGGTCATGCTCTACCCAACCGCTGGCGGGGTAATACTGTGGGAATTCCTCCTGCGCGCTGGCAACCACGCGCATCGCGCCGTCAAAGATGATCGCCCGGCTGGAGGTCGTGCCCTGATCTATGGCCAGAATATGGGTCATGCAATCGCCCCCGGTTGGTTCAGATTATGGTCAAAGGTTAGCCCCCCGACGCGGCGGGGGCAACACTGGGGGATGGGCCGGGGCCATGACAGCCCCGGCCCAAAGCGCGCTTACTGCCAGGACTTGATCAGCTCTTCATAGGCGATCGTCACCGGCTCGGGCTTTTCATTTTCCAGCCGGGGCTTGGGTGCGCCGGGCTGGGCCAGCCAATGTTCGGCGCCCATTTCCTCGTTCAGAAGCGGCCCCAGATCGCCCTGCACGCCAGAGCGTTGCAGACGGTCCATGATGGCCTCTTGCTGTTCGCACAGGGTGTCCAACGCGTCCTGCGCGGTTTTCGCCCCCGAGGATGCATCCCCGATGTTCTGCCACCACAGTTGCGCCAGACGCGGATAGTCCGGCACGTTCAGGCCGGTGTCGGTCCATTTCTCACGCTCGGGCGAGCGATAGAATTCGACCAAACCGCCCAGACGCGGCGAACGCTCGGTGAAGCTGTCGTGGTTGATGGTGCTTTCACGGATGAAGGTCAGACCGTAATGGGCCTTTTCCACATCGACGGTTTTCGCCGTCAGGAACTGCCCATAAAGCCATGCCGCCTGCGAGCGGTCGACAGGCACGGATTCCATCAGCGTGACGGCACCCACATCTTGATATCCGACCTTCATGCCTTCTTCCCAATACGCACCCGCCGGGCTGGGGGCCATGCGCCAGCGCGGCGTGCCGTCATCATAAAGCACCGCTTCGGCACCTTCACCGACCATATCGGCGGTGAACGTCGTGTACCAGAACATCTGCTGGGCGATGGCGCCTTGCGCAGGGACCGGGCCCGCCTCGCCGAATGTCATGCCTGCGGCTGCGGGGGGCGTGTAATTGGTCAGCCAATCGGTATAGCGTTCGATCGCATAGACTGCGGCAGGCGAGTTCGTGGCCCCGCCCCGCGACATGCACGAGCCGACGGGCTGATAGTTCTCATTCACACGAATGCCCCATTCATCCACGGGGTAGCCGTTCGGCAGGCCCGCATCGCCCGCACCGGCCATTGACAGCCAGGCATCGGTGAAGCGCCAGCCAAGGCTGGGATCCTTGCGCCCATAATCCATGTTGCCATAGACGGTGCGCCCGTCAATCTCACGGCCGGTGAAGAACTTGGCGATGTCCTCATAGGCGGACCAGTTCACCGGAACGCCCAGCGGATAGCCGTATTCTTCTTCAAAATCGGCCATGATTTCGGGGTCGGTGAACCAGTCATAGCGGAACCAGTAGAGGTTGGCGAACTGCTGCACCGGCAACTGGTACAGCTTGCCATCCGGCCCGGTGGCCGAGGCCAGCCCGATGAAGTCGTCCAGATCCAGGCCCGGGTTGGTGAAGTCCGCACCTTCGCCCGCCATCCAGTCGGTCATGTTGCGCGCCTGCTGATAGCGCCAGTGCGTACCGATAAGGTCGGCATCGTTGATGTACATGTCATAGACCGGCTCGCCGGTCTGCATCTGAGTTTGCAGACGCTCAACCACGTCGCCTTCGCCGATCAGCTCGTGGTTCACCGTGATCCCGGTCATCGCGGTGAAGGCAGGCGCCAGCACGTTGGATTCCCATTCATGGGTGGTGATCGTCTCGGAAACGATGTTGATGGTCATGCCGCGCAGGGGTTCTGCCGCGTCGATGAACCACTGCATCTCGGCTTCCTGGTCGGCCCGCGTCAGGGCAGATCGTTCGATATGCTCGTCCAGAAACGCGCGCGCCGCGTCCATATCGGCAAAGGCCGGGCCTGACAGCAAGGTCAGGGCAAGTCCCATCGCAGTTGTTGATCTCAAGTTCAAAGTCATTATGTCCTCCCAGACGGTTTCACTTTGGTGGCGTCATGGACGGCCCGCAGGTTTCCCAAATGCAGGCGGGTCGTCCGCTTTTCACCCCGGCTATACCCAGCGAAAGACCGCCGCAGCATAGACAAGGCAGGCCAACAGCGCATAGGGCTGCGGCGCGACCTCAAGGCCCAGCCAGATCAGATTGATGAAGGCCGAACCCAGCAGCGTGATGAACACTCGGTCACCACGGGTCGTTTCTATCCTGAGGATACCGACACGCGGCGTTTCAGGAAACTTGATCGCAAGTAAGCTAAAGGTGATCAGGATCACCGCAATCACCACAAAGAAGATCGCGGTGGGTGTCGTCCATGCCATCCATTGCAACATTATCCGGTCCCTTCCCTGTTGTTACACGCGGCCCAGGGCAAAGCCCTTGGCGATGTAGTTGCGCACGAAATAAATCACCAGCGCGCCCGGCACGATGGTCAGCACACCCGCCGCCGCCAGCACGCCCCAGTCCAGCCCTGACGCCGACACGGTTCGGGTCATCGTCAGGCCGATGGATTTCGCGTCGACCGAGGTCAGTGTGCGCGACAGCAGCAGTTCCACCCATGAAAACATGAAGCAAAAGAACGCCGCGACCCCGATCCCACTGGCGATCAGCGGCATGAAGATCTTCACGAAGAAGCGCGGAAAGCTGTAGCCGTCGATATAGGCGGTCTCGTCGATCTCCTTGGGGACACCGCGCATGAAACCTTCCAGGATCCAGACCGCCAGCGGTACGTTGAACAGGCAATGCGCCAGCGCCACCGCGATATGCGTGTCAAACAGCCCGACCGATGAATAAAGCTGAAAGAACGGCAGCGCGAAAACTGCGGGCGGCGCCATCCGGTTGGTCAGCAACCAGAAGAACAGATGCTTGTCGCCCATGAAGTTGTAGCGGCTGAAGGCATAGGCGGCCGGCAGCGCCACCGCGAGGCTGATAATGGTGTTCATCACCACATAGATCAGCGAGTTCACATAGCCCATGTACCACGACGGATCGGTCAGGATCTGCGCATAATTCGCGAAGGTCAGGTCCTGCGGCCAGAGCGAGAAGGTGGACAGGATTTCCGAATTCGTCTTCAGGCTCATGTTCACCAACCAGTAGATCGGCAACAGCAGGAACAACAGATAAAGGCCCATCACGATAACCGAGCCCTTGATCAGCGGCTTGGTGCGCGCACGCGTCTTGGGCATTGCGGCTGCGGTTGTATTCGTCATTGACTGGGCCATCACACACCATCCCGTTTATCAAGGTTCGTCATCACGGTGAAAAACACCCAGGAAACCAGCAGGATCACCAGATAATACATGATCGAGAATGCCGCCGCCGGGCCAAGGTCGAACTGCCCCAGAGCCATTTTCACCAGGTCGATCGACAAGAAGGTGGTGGCATTGCCCGGCCCGCCGCCGGTCAGCACGAAAGGCTCGGTGTAGATCATGAAGCTGTCCATGAAGCGCAACAGGATCGCGATCATCAAGACACCCTGCATCTTCGGCAGCTCGATGAAACGGAACACCGCCCAGCGGCTGGCCTGGTCAATCCGTGCCGCCTGATAATAGGCCTGCGGGATGGATTGCAGCCCCGCATAGGCCAGCAGCGCCACCAGCGATGTCCAGTGCCAGACATCCATGACGATCAACGTGATCCAGGCGGCAGTGGCGTTCTGGGTGTAATTGTAATCCACCCCGATCATGTCCATCGTATAGCCCAGAAGGCCGATATCGACGCGGCCAAAGATCTGCCAGATGGTGCCGACCACGTTCCACGGGATCAGCAGCGGCAGCGACATCAGCACCAGACAAAACGACGCCCAGAACCCGCTTTTGGGCATGTTCAGCGCGATGAAGATGCCCAAGGGCACCTCGATCGCCAGAATGATGAGCGAGAACATGACCTGACGCCCCAGAGCGTCCCACATGCGCGGCGAGTTCAGCATCTGCTCGAACCAGCCCAGCCCTTCCCAGAAGAACACGTTATTGCCAAACGTGTCCTGGACCGAGTAATTCACCACAGTCATCAGCGGAATGACGGCGGAAAACGCCACCAGCGCCAGCACCGGCAGGATCAGAAACCACGCTTTTTGGTTGACGGTCTTGTTCATCACGCAGCCCTTTCCGACAGATCGCCCATGGGCGCGACGCGCCAATCATCAGCGTAGATGTTGATGCCCCGGGCGTCGAAGGTGACGCGCGTTGCGTCGGGCGACACACCCTCGCCTTCCGGCGCGATGATGTTGATGGCGTGGCCGTCATGCTCCGCGCGGATGATCTTGTGCCGCCCCACATCCTCGACCCGCACAATCCGCACGGGCAGGCCCTCGGTGGTGGACAGGCGCACGAATTCGGGGCGCACGCCCAGTTCCACCTTGCCTGACAGCGCGGCATATCCCTGCGGCAGGTCGATCTGATGACCGCTGATCTGCGCGGTGGTACCTTCCACCTGCGCGGGCAGCAGGTTCATCCCTGGCGAGCCGATGAAGTAGCCGACAAACGTATGCTCGGGCCGCTCGAAAAGGTCCTGGGGCGTGCCGATCTGCACCACGCGGCCATCATACATGACCACCACCTTGTCAGCGAAGGTCAGCGCCTCGGTCTGATCGTGCGTCACATAAATCATGGTATGGCCGAATTCGTGGTGCAGCGATTTCAACTGCGTGCGCAATTCCCACTTCATGTGCGGGTCGATCACGGTCAGCGGCTCATCGAACAACAGCGCGTTGACGTCCTCACGCACCATGCCCCGGCCCAGACTGATCTTCTGTTTGGCATCCGCCGTCAGCCCGCGCGCCGCACGGTCCAGCACCGCCTCCATCCCGATCATTTCGGCGATCTTCTGCACGCGCGCCGCGACATAGGCCGCATCATTGCCCCGGTTGCGCAGCGGAAAGGCCAGGTTTTGCCGCACCGTCATCGTGTCGTAGACCACCGGAAACTGGAACACCTGCGCGATGTTGCGTTCCGCCGTGGGCGCATGCGTCACGTCCTGCCCATTGAACAGAATGCGCCCCTGCGACGGGAACAACAGCCCCGAGATGATGTTGAGCAGTGTGGACTTGCCGCAGCCAGACGACCCCAGCAAGGCATAAGCCTCGCCATCGGCCCAATCGTGGTTAAGCTCCTTTAGCGCGTAATCGCCTTCGGATTTCGGATTGGGCAGATAGGAATGCGCCAGATTATCGAGTGTGATTTTTGCCATGTCGCCCCCCTCAGGCCGCTGCCGCGTAAGTAGCAGCTGCGGCCAGCGCGCCGGTGGCGCTGAACAGATACAGATGTTTCGGGTCCAGATACGCGGTCAGCGGCTTGCCGATCGACAAATCACGAATGCCATGGATCAGCCCCACCCAGCGGTCGCCGTGATGGTCGAGGTGGATGAACGTCTCGGAACCGGTGATTTCCGTCACCCGCAATTTGGCGCTGAACCCAATGGCGTCCGCGCCCTGCGCTTCCAGCGCCAGATGGTTTGGCCGGAACCCGGCGGTGTAATCGCCATCGGGCAGCGCGGCCATATCGCCCGCGATTGCGAGGGACTGCCCCTCGCCAAAGCGCAGCGCCGCACCAGATTTGGTGACGCGCAGAAAGTTCATCGGCGGGTCGCTGAACACCCGTGCGGTCGTCGCATCAACGGGGCGGCGATAGACATCAGGCGTGAGGCCAAATTGCGTGATGCGCCCTTCCCACAACGTCGCGGTATTGCCGCCCAGCAGCAGCGCTTCCTCGGGTTCGGTGGTGGCATAGACGAAGATCGAGCCCGCCTCGGCAAAGATCTTCGGGATCTCGGCGCGCAATTCCTCGCGCAGCTTGTAGTCGAGGTTGGCCAGCGGCTCATCCAGCAAGACCAGCCCCGCATCCTTCACCAGAGCCCGGGCCAGCGCACAACGCTGCTGCTGCCCACCCGACAGCTCCAAAGGCTTGCGATCCAGCATCGGGGACAGCTGCATCAGATCGGCAGTCTTGCGCACCGCCGCATCAATCTCGGCTGTGGATTTGCCCAACAGCTTCATCGGGCTGGCAATGTTGTCATAGACAGTCATCGACGGGTAGTTGATGAATTGCTGGTAGACCATGGCGACACGCCGGTCCTGCACCCGCATGCCGGTGACATCCTTGCCGTTCCACCATACCTTGCCGGTGTTGGGCACATCCAGCCCAGCCATCAGCCGCATGATCGAGGTCTTGCCCGACAGCGTCGGCCCCAGCAGCACGTTCATCGTGCCCTTCTGCAAGGTCAGATCGGTCTTGTGAATATGGGTCTGGCCGCTCACGACCTTCGAGACCCCTTCCAGAATCAGTGTCATTCGTTCCCCCCCGGACGTCAGACAGACATTCGGCAATAAATTACCCGGCGCCAAATTACCCGGCGCCGTCGGCAGCCTTTGCCTGTGGCGCGGATTGCATCCATTCATCCAGCGCCGCGATTTCTTCGAGCGTCATGCGCAGGCCCAGCTTGCTGCGCCGCCACACGACATCTTCGGCGCGCTGTGCGTATTCGCGGGTCATCAGCCAGATGACTTCTGCCCCCGTCAACGTCGCGCCGAAATTCTTACCCAGATCATCACGCTGACGCGCATCGCCCAGCAACACCGCCGCCTCGGTCCCATAGGCGCGGATCATGCGCTGCGCCCAGGCATCGGTCAGGAACGGGTAGCGCGCCATGAGCGATGCGGTCAGATCGGCCACGCCATCGACCGCAAAATCCCCGCCTGGCAGCGGCACACCTGCGGTCCAAGCCTCCTTCTTCAGCGGCAGGACGGTGCCGATCTTGGCCAGCGCGGCCTCGGCCAGGCGCCGGTAGGTCGTGATCTTGCCGCCAAAGATATTCAGCACCGGCGCACCGGCCGAATTATCGATCTTGATCGTGTAATCCCGCGTGGCCGCCGTGGCGCTGCTGGCACCATCGTCATAAAGCGGCCGCACACCGGAATAGGACCAGACCACATCTGCCGACGTCACCGGCCGCTTGAAATAGGCCGAAGCGAAGCGGCACAGGTACTCGCGCTCTTCATCGGTGCAAAACGGTTTTTGTGACGGGTCGGGGTGCTCGGCGTCAGTGGTGCCGATCAAGGTGAAATCCGTCTCATAAGGAATGGCAAAGATAATCCGGCCATCGGTGCCTTGAAAGAAATAGCATTTTTCGTGGTCAAACAGCCGCTTGGTCACGATGTGCGACCCGCGTACCAGCCGCACGCCTTCGGTCGAATTCAGCCCCAGTTTGCCATGGATCAGATCGCCAACCCAAGGCCCGCCCGCATTGACCAGCATCCGCGCTCGGTGGTGGGTCGTCTGCCCGTCGGGACCCGCGACCGCAACCTCCCACACGCCGTCCGTCTGGCGCGCCGACACGACCTTGGTGCGGGTCAGGATCTGGGCGCCGCGCGCTTCTGCATCGCGGGCATTCAGCACGACCAGCCGCGAATCCTCGATCCAGCAATCTGAATATTCATAGGCGCGGGTGAACTTGTCCTCCAGCGGCGCGCCCTCAACCGTGCCCGGCAGGCTCAGCGTCTTGGTGCCCGGCAGGATCTTCCGCCCGCCCAACGTGTCATAAAGAAACAGCCCCAGCCGGATCAGCCAGGCCGGGCGACGCCCCTTCATCCAGGGCATGAAAGTGCTGAGCAGTTTCGAGGTGGGTGTATCCCCCTCGAACCGCATGTCCTTGTGGTAGGGCAGCACGAAGCGCATGGGCCAGCTGATGTGCGGCATGGCGCGCAGCAGGGTTTCACGTTCGATCAGCGCCTCGCGCACCAGCCGGAACTCGAAATACTCCAGATACCGCAATCCGCCATGGAACAACTTGGTCGAAGCCGAAGATGTCGCGCTGGCCAGATCATTCATTTCGGCCAGCGTCACCGACAGGCCGCGCCCCGCCGCATCCCGCGCGATGCCGCAGCCGTTGATCCCGCCCCCGATGACAAACAGGTCACGCACGGCGGTCTGTGATGAATGTGCCGACATTTGCCCCCTCCGTCATCATGATGCCACATTTTCAATCTCTGGGCATAACGAACCATAACGCGCATCTTTGGGCAAGAATTATTTTCGTTTTTTTACGTTATTCGGCAAACAGGCGAGAAAAAGAACATTCCAAAGCGCTTTGAACCGCCGACGGTCCGTGGTACATCCCGGATCTGGCCGCATTTTTGCTTTTCCTGGGGCAATTATTGCGCGCGCGATCAGATTCGAACATAGTGACGAACAAACTCGCGCAAAGGACCGCGCCCATGTCGCAAACCTTCCGGCACCCCGAGATTATGGACATCGCGCGCAAGAATGGGCGCGTCACCGTTGACGAACTGGCCGCGCATTTCGGGGTCACCGTCCAGACGATCCGCCGTGACCTGTCGGAACTGGCCGATGCCGGGCGGTTAGAGCGGGTGCATGGCGGCGCGATCGTACCCTCCGGCGTGGCCAACATCGGCTATGAAGACCGGCGCGGCCTGAATGACGGCGCCAAGGACGCCATCGCCCAAGCCTGCGCCGCCGAGATCCCTGAAGACAGCAGTATCTTCCTCAACATCGGCACCAGCACCGAAGCCGTCGCCCGCGCCTTGTCGAAGCACCGCAACATCATGGTGGTGACCAACAACATGAACGTCGCCAACATTCTGGCCGAGAACCCGGGATGCGAGGTCATTGTGGCGGGCGGCACCCTGCGCCGGTCCGATGGCGGGTTGGTGGGCAATATCACCACGCAAGTCATCCGACAGTTCAAGTTCGATCTGGCGGTGATTGGCTGTTCGGCAATGGACGAAGACGGCGATCTTCTGGATTTCGACATCCACGAGGTAGGCGTCAGCCAGACCATCATCGAACAGGCGCGCAAATCCTTTCTGGTGGCCGATCAGTCGAAGTTTCAGCGCCGCGCGCCCGCGCGCATCGCGTCACTGCGGCAGGTGCATACCTTTTTCACCGATACGGCCCCGCCCGCCAGCATCGTAGCCGCCTGCCAGACCTGGGGCACCCGGATCATCGTGGCGGCTGACGGGGTCTGAGCCGCCCCATTTGAACTGCTATCATACCCCGATCACCCTGCCGGGCGCTGCATCAGAACCACATCCTTGGCCGGGAAGTCGCACGACCAGCCCGCCGCCCGGGCCAGCCAACGGAAGGTTTCTGCGCGGTAGAAAACAACATGCGTCGGATCCTTGCGATAGTGCCAGCCCGCGAAAAGGTCATCATCGGTCTGAAAGCAAGTCATCACCCCCAGCCAGCCCCCGGGACGGACCAGCCGCATCAGGCGCGCGAATTCCCGGGCCGGGGCGTGAAAATGCTCGGCAGTTTCAGAGCAGGTGACGAAATCGTAGATTTGCCGCAGCGCTGCGGCATCAGGGTGGAAATACGGGTCATAGACCGCCATGGGATGCCCGGCCTCGCGCAGCATCGCCGCCAGCGCCGGGCCGGGACCGCAACCATAATCCAGCCCGCACGCACCAGATGAAAGCCGGTCCAGCAAAGGCACCGCCAGTTTCGACAGAAACTGACGATAGTCGGGGTCGTCGGGGTGGTTTTCATGGTGAAGGTAATGCGCATATTCCGCCGCGCGGTCCGGGTAGCCGTCCGGGTGCAAGAAGCGCACCGCGCAAACCGGGCATCGGAAATAGCGCAGCCTGCCAATGACAAGGAACCCCTCTGCCGCGGCCGTGCCGCAGACCGGACATTGCGGCGCATCGCCCCCACTCATCGCGCGCCCATGACCCGCATATGCCCCCGCTACCCTGCAACAGCGCCATGGTTTCACCGATCCGGAAATTTCACAACCAGCCCGGGGAAGCCGGGCCGCGCGTGTGGCCCCCGGTCCTCAACCATCACTCAACAGCCGCTCAGCCTTCGCCTTGGCGGCACCCGGCAGACGCCTCGGATGCGCGCGCGGGCACCGTGACGTGGGATACGCTGGGCAATGTGGCACGCGATGCACCCGACCACCGCAAAAGCAACGCCGCAACCACCTGCCGTGGCAGCACCAAGATGCAGCGCGTGTAGCGCCCGATCAGGCGCTGCGGCTCGTTGAGGACGCGCCACAGCCATTCCAGCGTCAGCTTGCGCACCCAGAGCGGCGCGCGCACGAAATAGCCCGAAATGAAATCCAGTGCCGCGCCGATCGACGCAAACCCGACACCGGGCAGCACCATCCTGCCCATTGCGGCAAAGGTCTCCTGCTTGGGCGCACCCAGGGCCACGAACACCATCCCTGCGCCAGATTGCCGGATCTGTTCGAAGATCAACATCGCATCGGGGCCGCGCGGATCAAAGTTGAACGGCGGCGAGATCTTCGTGGCGATCTGCAAATCGGGGATGATCTTCTGAAGTTGCTCACCCGCCGCATTCAGCACCTTGTCGGTCGAACCGACCAGCGCAATCGGGGTGCCCGCCCGCGCCGCAAGTTTCGCCAGCGGGATCAACATGTCCGACCCGGGCAACAGGTCTACCGGCAGCCCCGCGATCTTCGACAGCCAGACTATCGGATTGCCGTCCGCCACCACCAGATCCTGCGCGGCATAAACCTCGCGGAACTCCGGGTCGTTCGTCAACTTGACCACATGGTCCAGATTGATCGTTGCCAGCGCAAAGCCTTCACCCGCGCGAAACCGTTGCATCACTGTCGCATCCAGTACCGCGCGGGTCGGAACATTGACGTGAATGGAATGTGAACCGAATCGAAACTGCACTTAAGCCACCATTTCGTTAAAATCAGGATCGGCCCGGCAGGTATTGGCCACGGTGACAGCACAAATGATGTGGCTGTCGGCAAGATGAAACCGTCCGCTCAGCGCCTCGCCAGACCGGAAGGGCGCAACGCCTGCGGTAAAGCGCGCATCGAACCGCGCGGCCTGCAGATCAACCGATATGTGAAAACCGTCAAACCCGAAAAGTCGTTTGGTCAGAGGGTATTGCGCCTTATAGGCGGCCTCTTTCGCGCAAAAGATCAGCTTGGCCAGACGCCCTTGGTCATGGACGGGCTGGCTTGCCAGCCAGGCGCGTTCAGAGGCATCGCAAACCACCTCCCACAGGTCATCGGGCAGGGCCGCTGCACTGTCTACGTCGATACCGATCGCGGCCAGGCCGGGATCGGCCGAGACGACCGACAGACACAACCCGCCGCCATGGCTGATGCTGCCTGCGATCCCTTCAGGCCAAACGGGCGCGCGGTCATCCGCCATGGGAATCGCGCAGGCGCGCAGCCCAAGCGCCTGCATCGCCGCCCGTGCCGTCCCACGCCCCAACGCGAATTCGTGCCTGCGCGCGGGCACCGCGCCGCGCATCGCGGCGGCTTCAGCAGGAAACAGCGGCGGCGGCAGCCGGTGAAGCGGCGTCACAGCGACTCTGACCCGGCGGGCGAACATGCCCTGCACGATACGTTCGATCTGGTTGATGCCGGTCATACGCCCTGCCCCTGCCGCTGGGCGCGCATCGCGCGGCGTTTCGACATGGCGTCCAGCCGGTTCCCCGCCGCGCCGCTGTCCGGCGCGGCCTGTGCCGACCGCGATTGTGCCGACCCAGATTGCGCCGACCCAGATTGCGCCAACGCGGATTGCGCCGAGGGCGGCGCGACCGAGGGCCGCAACTTCAGATCAACATGCTTCGCCAGATCGGCCAGCACCGGGAACCGGAAAATATCGGTGATCGACAGACCGGGCAGCCCCAGCGCGTCGCGCAGGTCGCGATGCGCCTGCACCGCCAGCAGCGAATGACCGCCGAGCGCAAAGAAACTATCGCCCGGGGCAACATCGGCCACGCCCAGCACGCGTTTCCAGACCCCGGCAATCTGCGCGCGCGTATCGGACGCGCCCGCCGCCTGAATCGGTATCGCCTGAACCGGCTGTGTCGGCGCACTGACACGGGGGGCGGGCAGTGCCTTGCGGTCCACCTTCTTGTTGGGTGTCAGCGGCATCCGGTCCAGCGCCACGAAATGCGCGGGGATCATATGCGCGGGCAGATTGCGTGCCAGCGCGTCGCGCAGATCCGTCGTCGGCGTTCCGATGTGATAGGCGACCAGCCGCACATCGCCCGGTGTATCCTCACGCGCGATGACCACGGCCTGGGTAATGCCCGGCACGGCCTCCAACGCGGATTCGATCTCGCCCAGTTCAATCCTGTAGCCGCGCAGCTTCACCTGACCGTCGATGCGGCCCAAAAAGTCGATCCCGCCAAAGGCGTCGCGGCGCACCAGGTCGCCGGTGCGGTACATGCGCCCGGTGCCAAAGGGGTTGGCAGGGAACCGTTCTGCCGTCAGGTCAGGGCGCTGCCAGTAGCCGCGCGTCACGCCATCGCCCCCAATCCACAACTCGCCTGGAACACCCGGCGGCACCGGTTGCCCTGCATCGTTCAGAACGTACAGCTGCGTATTGGCAATCGGCGTGCCGATCCCCACGACGCCATCACCGCCGGTGGTGGTGCAGACCGAGGACCAGATCGTGGTTTCCGTCGGCCCGTACATGTTCAGCACGCTATGCCCCGTCAGCCCTGACAGGTCGTGGGCCAGCGTGCCCGGCAACGCCTCGCCACCGACCAGCAGGTTCGGCACGCGGGCCAGGGCGGCGCGGGCGTCGTCATTCATGGTGAACATCCGCGCCATGGAGGGCGTGCATTGCAGATGCGTCACGCCATGCCGCCGGATCTGCGCGGCGATAGAGAAATCATCCGCCGCCACGTCGCTGGGCTGGTTGGCGCGGCGCAAGACCTCGGCCAGTGGATAGAGCCCCTCCAGCACTTGTTCGGGGGCGATGCCATAATCGATCAGGCAGGCAACCTCGGTCACGCCGATGGCCTTCAACTCCTCCACCCGGGCGACGCAATCCTCCACCGTGCCAAACAGGCCCGAATCGTCGAAATACCGCGTGAAGGCAAATTCCAGAATGCCGTCCAGCTCATCCGCCGACAGGGTGCCAAGGTCGATATCCATCGGATTGGCGACGCCCTGCGGCTTCTTGAACGCGGGGAATGCCCAGGCGTATTGCTTGACCAATGCGGCGGCGGCTTTCAGGTAATCCTTCATCGGACCCCGCGCCACGTCGCGCGCATGTTCCCGGTTCCGCGCAACGAAGCTGTGCAGCATCAGGGTCACGGTGAAATCAGCGGGGTTGTGCCCGGCGTCGCGCAGTGCCTGGTGGTAGGCCTTGATCTTCTCGCCCACCTCGGCCACCGACTGGCCCAGCAGGTGGGTCAGCACATTCGCGCCCATCCGGCCCGCATCAACCCAGGTCTGCGGGTTGCCCGCGGTCGTCACCCAGATCGGCAGCACCTTGGACACCGGACGCGGCTGGGTCACCACAGCAAAGGGCGTGCCATCGGCGCGCGGAAATTCCACCGCCTCGCCGCGCCATAAACGGCGCAGGATGTCGATACTGTCCAGCATCGCCTGCCGGTTGTGGGGCGGCGTGTTCTCGGGGCGCAGCACAAAGTCATCCGGCTGCCAGCCCGACGCAACAGCCAGCCCGGCGCGCCCGTTGGTCAGGTTGTCGATCACCGCCCAATCCTCGGCGATCCGGGCTGGGTGGTGCAGCGGCACGACGCAAGACCCCGCGCGCACGCCAATATTTTTCGTGACCGCCGCCACCGCTGCCCCGGTCACTGACGGGTTGGGATAGGGGCCCCCAAAGGCGTGGAAATGCCGCTCAGGCGTCCAGACGGCGCAGAAACCGTGGGTATCGGCGAATTTCGCGCCTTCCAGCAGCAGCTCGTATTTCTTGGGACCGATGCCATCGTCATTACCCCAATACATCAGGCTGAAATCCATCTTGCGGTCGCTGACCTGAACCGCCCCGCCAGAGACCAGGCCCCGGTCGGCATCGCTGGTCAGGACCAGCTTGAAGCCACGCGACAGGGTCCAGAACAGTTCCAGCACCGAGATGTCGAAGGAAAGCGAAGTCACGGCCAGCCAGACGCCGCCCGCCGCATGGTCGATACGATCATCCATGCCAGCGAAGAAATTCGCGACATTGCCGTGTTCGACCATCACGCCCTTCGGCACGCCTGTAGAGCCTGAGGTATAGATCAGATACGCCAGATGATCCGGTGTCGCGGCTGCGGCCAAGTTGCCCACCGGGGCAGCATCAAGCCGGGTGTCGGTGTCCAGCACCAGAAGTTCAGCGCTGTGCACCGGCAGGTCATCGACCAGCGCGCGCTGCGTCACGATCACCGGCGCGGCGCTGTCGGTCAGGTAATGCGCCAGCCGGTCCGCCGGATAGGCCGGGTCGAGCGGCACATAGGCCCCGCCCGCCTTCAAGATGCCAAGCGCGCCGATCAACAGTTCAGGCGCGCGCCGGGTGCAGAGCGCGACTGGCGTATCAGGCACCACCCCCATGCCGCGCAGGACATGCGCAACACGGTTGGCCCGGGCGTTGAGGTCAGCATAGCTCAGCGACTGCCCCTCGAAGACCAGGGCCAAAGCGTCGGGGGTGCGTTCCACCTGCGCCTCGAACGCGGTATGGATGCAAAGCCGGTCATAGAAGCGCGCCGTGTCGTTGAGACCATGCAGCAACGCGTCTTGCTCTGACTCTGGCAACAGAGGCAGGTCATTCAAAGGAATGTCATCCGCGAGGTGCTGCGCAAGATGCGCCAGGCGCGCGGCCATGCGCTCAGCCTCGGCGCGTGGCAGGCGGGCCAGATCAATGGTCAGTTCACGCCGGTCCAGCGCCATCGTCACAACCGCCCCCTCAACCTGCGCGCCATCGGCGACGGCTGCCAGATGCGGCACCTCGGGCGGGGTCAGCGCGGGATCACGGGCGATCAGGTCGGTCGCATAGCCCGGTGCCCGGGCTATCAGCGCCAGCCGTGCGGTCATCTGCCGCTCCGCCTGCGCCACGGTCGCGCCCAGATCGGCCCCCAATGGCACCCAGGGCGCGATGTATCCCGTGGCGGCGGCAGCACTTTGCGCGACCTGCGCATCCCTGTAGGCAATGTCGACGCGCGTCGCGCCCGACATCTGGCCTGCCAGCGCGCCAAATGCGGCCAGCAGGCGTGCAGGTGGCATGTCGGCGGGAAGGTCCAGCGGGAAGGTGGCCATTTCAGCGGTCGCGGGGGCGCTGGCCAACGGCAAAACCGCAGCCTCAAAACCGACCAGCGCGCGGCGCCACCCACCCTCTCCGACCACGACCCGCGCCATCGCATCGGTCAGGTCAGCGTCGGGGGTGGACAGCATGTCGCCCGGGGCCACCAACGCACCGGGCACCACGGGCAGACCCATCGGGCAAATCAACCCCGAAAGCCGTACCGCGCCATCCGCCGTGGCAACCACCACCGCATCATCATCCGCCGCCAGGACAGTGCCCGGGGCACCCTGCCCCTGCGCCACTTCGGCAGCACCGACACAAACAACGCGCCCGCCAAGGTCCAGCTTCGGTAAAGTCACCGGATTCCAGTAGCGCCCATGATCCAGCGCGCGGACCATGCGGATCAGCGCGGCAGTGTCACGGGAGAACTCCAGCCGACCGGCAAGCGCGGGGCGGTCATCGCGGCGAAAGACCTGACGCGCGGCCATATCCTGCGCGCGGGGCGATTGCGTGCCACTGGCAAGCTGATCGACCAGCGCCGTGAAGCCCTCCATCGCCGCCGCATAGCATTTGGTGTTCAGCGTCAGCGCGGTATCTTGGGGATCAATGTCAAAGCGGCGCTGTTCCAGAATATCGCCCGTATCGACGCCATCCTCCATCACGTGCCAAGTGATGCCGTGCTGCGCCTCGCCGTTCAGCAGCGCCCAGACCGGCGCATTGAGCCCGGCATAGCGGGGCAACGGGCCGTCGTGGAAATTCACCGCACCGCGCCGTGCCTGCGTCAGCACGGTTTGCGGGATGAGTGTCAGATTGGCGATGCTGAACAACCAGTCGAACCCGCCGGGCGTCAGATCATCGGCCAGCCGGTCCGCGAGCCCCGCGCCGGGGGCAATCACACGCAGCCCGCGCCCTACGGCCCAATGCACGACATCAGGCGCAACCGACACCACCGCGCGCAGGTCATGCCCCTTGTCCAGCAGGATTTCGCCACACTGGATCAGCAGCGTGTCTTCACCAATCGCTATGCCGGAAAACCGGGACATGACATGATCCTTTCCGTAACCAACAGGACTACTGGGCTTTGACGCCCGACTTGTTACCCGACTGGCTGCCCGACGTGCTGATTGTCGTCGCGCCACCGCCGGGCATTAACCTTTTCAAGTGATGTGACAGCAGATCACGGACAAAGTGTGGCGGGGTAATGGCAGGTTTTTGTTGGATAACCCGGCGCAGGGCATAAATTCCCTCGCCCAGCACCAGCGCAGCGGTGGCCGCAACGGTGTAAAGCTTGCCGTGGTTCTTGTGGAAGTAATGGAAGCGGCTGTCGTACCAGTATCCTGGCACCCGGTGCCAAACCTTCATGCCGGTGCTGACCGACCCGATGTGTTCCACAACGCTGTCGTGCACATAGACCACCGACCAGCCATGGCGCCGGGCGCGCAGGCACAGGTCGGTTTCCTCGAAATACAAAAAGAACGTCTCATCGAACAAGCCGATGGCGTCCAGCGCGTCTTGCCGCATCATGAAGCTGGCGCCCGAGATCCAGTCAACCGGGCATGTCGTTTCCGGCTGTTTCATCGGAACGACATGCTTTGCCAGGAGTTTTGTGACAAAGCCGGTTTTGATGCCGTTCTCCAGCTCACCCAACACTGACGGAAAGCGGAAGGCAGAGGTATGCGTCGCACCGTCGTCGCCATGCACATAGCTGCCCGCAAAGGCCGCTTTGGGATGCTGGTCCAGGTACTGCCGCAGCCGGTCGATGGCGTGACGGTCGGGGAACGCGTCCGAGTTCAGCCCATAGATGTAATCTGGGCGCGCGCCGCCCGGCAGGCCCAGCCGCATGCCAAAGTTGTTGCCTGCGCCAAACCCGCCGTTGCGGTCCGAAGCCACGACCCGCACCCGGTCCCAGCCCTTCAGCGCGACAGCATTGCGCATCATCTCGAACGAGCCGTCGCCGCTGTCGTTATCGACAATGGTGATCGCGCCCGGAATTCCCTCCATCGCCTGCAGCGCCGATTCGGCGGCGCGCAACGTCATATCGGCGGTCTTGTAGTTCAGGATGATCGTCAGGACGGTGCTTGTCATCGGTGTTTACTCGGCCGCTTGTTTGAGGGTGATTTCGGGTTCCGCATCGGCCATCAGGCGCCGCATCCGGGCCGCAAGGACGCGGACGTTGGGTTCCAGCACCATGCTGTCATGATCGCCGGGTACCTCGTAAACGCTGAGGTTCGGGGCAAAGCGCGTCCAATCGTTGTCCGCGAAGACATATTCTTTCTGCCGGCTGACCCAGCGCCCGTCCGATACCTTCCAATGGTGGTCCAGGGGCGGGCGGAACAGATGCAGATTGCCGTCCCATGGCGCCAGATCGTACTGTCCAAGCGCGTGACGGAAAGCGGCCTCGATCGCGGTATCGTGGAACGTATCGGGCGCCACATCGACGGGCGCATCCGCGCGCCGCGATTTCTCCCATGCGATGCGCTTGCGCGCCCATTCCAATATGTAGCGCGGCCCCTTGCGCCCGAATTCCGCCAGCTTGATTGAAATGCGGTCGCGACGCGTCAGTTCGGGGCGCTGTGGCAGCGGCGTGTCCAGCATGACCAGCAGCGCCACTTCTTCGCCCAACGCCTCCAGTTGGCGCGCGATCTCATAGGCGGTGATGCCGCCACCCGAAAAGCCGCCCAGAAGGTAGGGCCCATGCGGCTGCACCTGCCGCATTTCCGCGATATAGTCGCGCGCGGCATCCTCCATCTTGCTGTGCGGCTCGGCATCGCCGTAAAGCCCGCGCGCCTGAAGCCCATAGAACGGCCGGTCGCGACCCAGAAGGTTGGCCAGATGGCGCAGGTTCAGCACGTTGCCGAACATGCCCGCCACCAGGAAGAACGGACATTTCGCCCCGCCCTCGCCCTCATGCATGGCGACCAGATGGGTGAAGCGTCGCACCTGCCGGTTTGCCGTCACCGCACCCTGCCCTGCGGCAGGCGCATCGTCGTCCAGGCTGATGCCACCGCGTTCGGCGATCATCGCGGCACAACGCGCAATGGTCGGTGCCTCGAACAGGACCGAGATAGGAAAGTCGATCTGATACGCCTTCTTCACCTTGGCAAACAGCCGCACCGCGATCAACGAATGCCCGCCCAGATCAAAGAAACTGTCCTCCACGCCTACCTGCGCGACGCCCAGCAGATCTTGCCAGAAGCCGACCAGCGTGCGCTCGACATCGTTGCGCGGCGCGACATAGTCGCTATCCAGATCGGGGCGCTCAAAGGCCTCGCCACTCGCAGGGGCCGTATCACGCAGCCCGGCCTGGGCGATCAGCGCGCCCGGGTCGATAGAAGACACGATCAGCTGCGCCTGCCCCTGCACGGCCAGCGCGCGGCGGAACGCCTCGGCGCCCTCGGAGGGGGTGATGCCCATCGCCAGCGTGTCGCGCAGCCGTTCCTCGGCGGGCGACAGGTTGGTGCCGGGCGGGGTGTCAAACTCTACCTCGGTGGCCTGTACCGCCGATCCTTGCGCCAGATCGCTGGCCCGTTCCAGCCGCTTGATGGCGAATTTCTCGATCTCGACGCAGACCTGCCCTTCGGGCGTGGCGATGGTCACGTCGAAACTGGCAAAGCCCGGTTCGGCGTCCTGCCGCAGCCGCACATGGCTGACAACCCGCGCGGGCAGCGGGCGCAGCTTGCGCACCCGCCCGTAGGACACCGGCACCCACAGATGTGTGGGCTGATAGCCGTCGATCAGTCCCATGGCCCAGCCGGTCGCAAGATCCATCAGCGCCGGGTGCAGCAGGTAGCCATCGGCAATATCGCCTGCAAAGGCAGCGGGCAGCGCCAGATCGGCCAACCCTTCGCCCGCGCCGAATGCCATGCGGTTCAGCACGCGCCAGCGCGGGCCAAAGGCCAGATGCGCCTCTTGCGGGCTGGGCAGGCCCACGCCCTCCACGATCCCCTGCGCGCAACGGGCGCGGATGGCGCCCACTTCCAGCAGGGGGGCCGTCGGCGGGACCTTCAGCGCCAGACGCGCCTGCGCATTCAGCACGAACCCGCGCTTGCCGCGCAGCATCACGTCTGACCGGATGGTGATGTCATACCCCTCGCTGCTGCGCTTCAGCGACACGCGCATTTCGCGCGGGATATCCTTGGCCACCTGCATGGCACGGAAGAAATAAAGATCGCAAATCTCGAACGCGCCGCTTTCACCATGCGCCCGCAGCGCCTGCGCGACAATGTCCAGATAACCGGTGCCGGGCACGATCGCCGTGCCATCTTTGGTACGGTGATCGTCCAGCAGCCACTGGTCCGCGCGCAGCCGCGTCGTGAATTGTCGGTTGCCCCCGGCGTCAAACCCGGCCAGATCCAGCAGCGGCGCCCGGCTCGGAACCGGCGGCACAGACGGGCCGCAACCTGTGCAGGCCGCCAGCGCCGAGGCCGCCATCCCCACATCTGCCCAGATGCCCCAGTTCAGCGCCAGCACCCGCGTGCGCCCGTTGCGCCGTGATTTGGCAAAAGCGTTAAGATATTCATTCGCCGCCACATAGTCGATCTGCCCCACCGGCGCGCTGAGGGTCGAGGTAGAGGCAAACAGAACCATCACCGTCAGGCTGCCATCGGGCAGAAGGTCGTCGATCACGCGCAGGCCGTGGATCTTCGGGGCAAAGATTTCCTCTACGGCGCCGGTGGTCTTGGCCAGAATCGGCGCATCATCGATATGCCCCGCCGCATGGATCAGCCCGTAAGGCGCGCCAAAGCGCGCGGTCGCGGTGGCCAATGCGCGGCGCATGTCTTCGACGTTGCACACATCGGCACCCGCCACATGCACCTCGCCGCCGCCCGCTTCCAACCGTTGTACCGCCATGATCCGGCGCGTCGTGGCATCTTGCGGGCCATGGTCCGCCAGCCAGTCGGCCCAGTCGTCACGGTTGGGCAACGGGCTGCGCGCGATCAGCGTGACGCGGGCTTCGGTCGTGCGGATCAGGTCTTCGGCCAATGTCAGACCGATCCCGCCAAAGCCGCCGGTAATCACCCAATGCGCGCCTTTGGGCGCGGGTTCCGGTGCCGTATCGCCCACCAGTTCAGGCAGGGGCGCGGGACGCAATGTCTGTTCAAACCGCTTGCCCTCCCGCCACGCGGCGCTCAGCGTCGCGGGTTCTGACAACAGCTCTTCCAGCAAGCGCGGGGTCAGCGCGTCCTCGCCCCGCCTGCGCACGGGCGGCAGGTCGATATCGACAGTCGCGGCGGTCAGTCCGGCAATCTCGTGCGGCATGACCCGGGCGGGGCCGATGCTGGCGGCTTTCTCTGGGTAGGGCAGCGCCTCATCGCGGACCTGAGCAGCACCAGAGGTGAAGACCGTCAGATGCAGCGGCCCTACAAGGTTTTCCGCGATGATCGCCTGCGCCAGGAACATCAGGGAATAGAAGCCCTGTTCGATGTTGCGGTGAAAGAAGGTGCTGCCGGGGCGGTACGTCTCGCGCCGCGTGACCTGCCAGAAATGCGCGATCCGCGCGGGCGTCAGCCCCTCGGCGACCAGCGTCTGGATCAGTTGATCGTAGCATTCGCGCCCGCGTTCAGGGGCCAGCGTGTAGACATCGCCGCCGCGATGGGCAAAGGCATCGCCTGCCCGTACCTCGATCACGCGGTGGCCTGCGGCGCGCAACCGCGCCATCACCGGCTGCGCCACCCCGGCATCATCGGCAAAGAACAGCCATGTCTGGGCAGGTGCATCGTCCAGTTCGGTTTCCACATCCCAGGCGCAATCCGCCTGCCGGGGACGCCAATGCACGCGGCTGCCCCAGTCAGCAATATCCTCGGACCTGGTCAGGGCGGGCACCTCGGACACGGTGGCCGCTGTGCCGGGTTCGATGAAATAGCGGCTGCGCTGAAAGGCATAAGTCGGCAAAGGCACGCGATGGCGCGGTGCCTCACCCCAGATCTGGCCCCAGTCAAAACTGCCACCCAGCGCCCAGATCCTGCCCAGCGTGCCGATGAAATACAGATCGTCGGCGATTTCTTCATCAGGATGGCGCAGCACCGACAGCACCTGCTGCCCCGGCACCGCCCCGTGTTGCCGGGTCAATGAGGCCAGGGCCTTGCCCGGCCCCATCTCCAGATAGATCCGGTCCGGTTGCTGCGCCAGCGTGGTGATACAATCGGCGAAACGCACCGTCCCGCGCAGGTGCTGCACCCAGTATTCGGGGTCGGTCGCCTGTGCCGCAGTCAGCTCTGCGCCGGTCCGGTTAGAGATCACCGGCAGGCGCGGCGCATGCAGCAAGATCGACCGCAGGTAATCGCCAAAGCGCACCAGAATCGGGTCCAGCATCCGCGAATGCGCAGCAATATCAATCGCCACACGCTGCGCCTCGATGCCATCGGCGGTCAGCCGGTCTCCCAGGGCTGCAAGCGACGCATCGGGGCCAGAGATCACCGTCAGTTCAGGCGCATTGACCGACGCTATATCCAGATCACCGGCCAGATCACCGGCCAGATAGGGGCGCAAATCCTCCAGCGACAGCGGGACCGAAAGCATGCCGCCTGCGGGCACCGTATCGAACAACTGCCCGCGCAGATGTACCAGCCCGATGCAATCCTCATACGACATGACGCCCGCAAGGCAGGCCGCCGTATTCTCACCCATCGAATGGCCGACCAGCGCGGCAGGCTGCACACCCCAGGACATGAAAAGCTGCGCCAGCGCATATTCGGTTATCATGATCAGCGGCAATTGCACCGAGGGGCGGCGCAGGCGGTCGGTCGCCGCACTTGCCGCATCGGCATCGGGCAACCACAGCGCGCGGATGTCATAATCCAGTTTCGGTTGCAGCAGGTCCAGCCCGCGGTCCATCCAATCGGCAAAGACCGGCTCGGTCGCGTAAAGCTCGCGCGCCATGCCTGCATATTGCGCGCCACCGCCGGGGAACATGAACACCACATCGGGGTCACGCAACGCGGTATGGGTGAAGACCCGGCGCGGCGCGTCCCCGGCCAGCAACCCGGCTGCCTCGGCATGAGTTTCCGCCACGACCACGCGCCGCCGCTCGAACGCGCGACGGCCTTGGTTGAGCGTATACGCCACATCGGCCAGCGGCTGATCGGGCCGTGCGCGCAGATGCCCGGCCAGCCGTGCAGTGCCCGCATCCAGCGCACCACGTGATTTCGCCGACAGGGTCAACAACTGGAACGGCCAGTCGGAGTCGCCCGAGGCCGCGCGCACCGGCGCGCTTTGCAACACCGCATGGGCATTCGTGCCGCCCACGCCCAGCGAGTTCACGCCCGCGCGGCGCGGTCCGTCCCCCGTCCATGGCGTCAAAGTGTCATTTACCAAGAACGGGCTGCCCTCAAAATCAATCGACGGGTTCGGCGCCTCATACCCCAGCGAGGGCGGCATTTCCGCATGATGCAACGCCAGCGTCGCCTTGATCAGGCTCGCTACCCCCGCCGCCGTATCAGTATGGCCGATGTTGGTCTTGACCGACCCGATGCGACAGAACCCGCGCGCATCCGTGGTTTGCTGAAACGCCTGCGTCAGGGCTGCAACCTCGATCGGATCACCCAGATAGGTGCCGGTGCCGTGGCATTCCACATAACCGATGCTGTCGGCCCGCACACCCGCCACGGCATGCGCCTCGGCAATCGCGGCGGCCTGTCCGTCGACGCTGGGCGCCAGATACCCGGCCTTCGCGGCACCATCGTTGTTGACAGCACTCCCCTTGATCACCGCCCAGATGTGATCGCCATCGGCAACCGCATCGGCCAATCGGCGCAACACCACCGCCCCGGCACCCGACCCGAAGACCGTGCCCTGCGCGCGATGGTCAAAGGCGTGGCACTCCCCGTCAGGCGACAATATCTCGCCCTCCTTGAAGATATACCCCCGGCCCTGCGGCAGCTCGATCGTCACGCCACCCGCCAGCGCCATGTCACATTCGCCCGTCATCAGCGCCTGCACCGCGTAATGCACCGCCACCAACGAGGTCGAGCACGCCGTCTGAATGTTGATGCTGGGACCCTTCAGATCAAAGATATGGCTGACCCGCGTGGCCAGAAAATCCTTGTCGTTTCCGGTGTGGCGCAACAGGAACATGCCCACATCATCCACCAACCCGGGGTTGGAGCAGATGTTGAAATAGAAATAGCTGCCCATCCCGCAGCCAGAGAACACGCCGATCGGGCCGGTGAAATTCTCGGGCGGGTGCCCGGCATCCTCGAACGCCTCCCACGCGACTTCCATGAACTGTCGGTGCTGCGGGTCCAGGATCGCGGCCTCTTTTGGCGAGAAGCCAAAGAAATCCGCATCGAAATCGGCGAAGCCATCCAGCATCGCGGCCGCAGGAACATAATTGGGCCGCCGCAGGCGCGCGGGACTTTCGCCCGCTGCGATCAGCGCATCCTCATCCAGCGTGCGGATGGCACTGCGCCCGGCGCGCAGATTGTCCCAGAACTCGGCCACCGACGCGGCCCCCGGCAGATGCGCTGCCATCCCCACGATTGCAATATCATGTTCGCCAAAAGCATCGCTGGCAGGGTCGTTCTGCGACATTCTACTTCTACCTTAATCCCGAAAGACAAACGCGGATGCGATCATCCCCCGTGCCTCGACGCACTCATGCGCCAACCGGCCCCCACAGCGCGCTGCGCAGTGGTTTGTCCGTTACTTATTGTGCAGGATTATCGAGGGAACTGGGCGTAAACATGGCGAAAAAACGCAGATTAACGCACAATATCCCAGATTGTCACAGTATTGTGCGTCGCTGCGGGGGGGGCGGAGATGCCTGCTGCGGCGCCGAATAAACCCCAGATTGCGCGTGAATTCGACTCACAACTTTTGCGTGTGCGGTCGCCCTGCGAGTCAGTTCGACATGGCCCAGAATGGCGCCGGCCAAAAGCCAGGTAAACGGAATCAGCGTGGCATTGGGCAGCATGTCGACCATGTTCGCCCCCAGGATCAGCGACAGGGGCCCCAGCCAGCGCGATGCCTCGGCTTTCGGCAACCGCTCGACCATCAGCCAGGCGGAAAACACCGGCAGCGCCAGCAGCCCGAAACGCGCCAGATAGCCAACCCACCCGTTCTCACCGATGAAGATGATCCAGGCCCCGTCGGTAACTGACGTGATCTCACCTGTCAGCGGGTCATGGATCTGGTTGCGCCCCCAATAGCCCCAGCCGAACCAGGGCCGTTCGGCGGCACGGGCCAGCAGCAGATCCTCATTGTCGAAGCGATACGCCAGCGAGGCCGCGCGGTCAGGATTGAAACTTTCGATCAAGGCCGTCAGATCTTCGGTCGGCAACAGGCCGCTGCCCCGGATCAGCGGATAGAAAATGGCAATCGCAGCGAACAGTGCCGCAATCCGCATCTGCATCCGCGCGCTCAGCAACAGCACCATCGGTGCCAGCGCCGCCCCGATCACCATCGGGCCCAGGCTTTTGCAAAGGACCAGCATCACCGCCAGATAGCACGACGCCAGAAACAGCTTGCCGCGCACCTCGGACAGGCTTTCGCGAAACAGCGTCAGCGCGGCGGTCAGGCACATCACCGTGAAGAATGCGACCCACAGGCCATGCGGCATGAACACGAAGGGCCGATAGCCCCCACCCCGGATTGCCTGGGTGAAGTCATGCTGGAAAAACCCGTAGACCATGGTGTTCAGTTGCGGACTGGTCGCCACCTCAAACAGCATCGGCACCGAATAGATCAGCCCGGCCACCACCAGCGCGATCAGAATCTCCTTCAACGCCGTGTCCTTTGCCAGCACATGCCGACCCAGGAAGAACGGAATCATGAAGAAGAATTGCGTGCCGACATTCGACAGCGAATCGTAGATCCTCAGCCCCGGCGCCCGATCCTGGATCAACCGGCTGGGGTCATAGAAGGTGATCGTACCCAGATGCTGCACGCCGAACCGGATCGGATCGGTATTGGTCAGCACCGTCACCACGGGCCCCAGCAACAGCGCCAGCATCAGCACCTTGCCCACAAGCCCTTCGGGCAGGACCGAGATGCGCATCTTCAGCATCACGATACAGACCAGCGCGGCGCTGAGGTTGGGGATGGTGGTCTTGTCCAGCGGCGGCACCAGCGGCACGCTGAATTGTGCCAACGGGGGCAAAAGCATGTAGCCGCCAAGAATCGACCAGATCAGCGCGCGTTCCGGCGCCATCTTGCGAAACATCGCGACCACGATCAGCGGCCACAGCAACAAGGCGATATAGGCAATGATGTTGGGCATCACTGGCCCCTTGTGCAAGGATGCCGCCTGCCCCGGCGGCCCGTCCGATATGTCAATGACAGGTCACGCCCGCAGCCGCGATCCGTTGGTATCATACCAGTTGCAGCCCGATCACCGCAACCGCAAGCGTCAGTGCCGCGCCACCCAGCCCCATGGCCCAGATGCGCATCTCATGGCGACGCTGCGCGCGGCTTTGCACATGCGGCAGGGTCAGCACCGGGCGCAGGGCCAATGCGCGCTCCATCCGGGCCGCGCTGCGCACGACCGGGTGGGCGATTTCTTGCCCATAAGCGATCATCAACGCCAGCACCAAGGATCCGATCACCCCCATCATCACCGTCGTGCGCTTGCTGCGCGACACCTGGTAATCGGGCGGCTGCGCGGCTTCCAGCAGGTTGAAACGCTCGGCCTGATTATCCGCCTCCAGACGGCTGCCGATCTCTGCATCGGCGCGACGCAGGGCGATGGCCCGCAATTCATCCTGGATCTGCGCCAGATCCCGCTCCATTCCCGCCATTTCCTGCTGCACCCCGGGGGCTGCGTTGAAAAGTGCGCTCAGTTCCAGCAGCCGCGCCCGGGCACCGGCGTTGCCGTCTTGCAACGTGCCGACCTCATCGTCGATGTCGGCGATCCGGCGGACCGAGGTGCGGCGCATCTGCTCGGCCTCCAGCGTGGCCTTTTCGGCGCGGAGCGCCAGGATGTCACGCTCGGCATTCTGTACCTGCTCTTCCAGCCGCGCGCGTTCGCCCCGGCGGGCATCGACATTGGCGGGCAGGAATTCGCTGTTCCGGATCTGAAACGCGGCAATCTGATCGGCCAACACCAACGCCTCAGCATTCAGCCGCGCCTCTTCGGCGCGGAAAAACGACAGTGCCTCCTGCGCGCGGGTCATTTGGGTGCGTTCGGTCTGCTCGATCAGGTCGCGGCTGACCTCATTGGCCATTTCCGCAGCAGAATGCCGGTCATTGGTGCGCGCATAGACCTGGATGGCGGCAACCGCCCCGTCGCTACGCTCGGAGAAGCTGACGGCGGCGACGCTTTCGATCCACAGCATTTCGCGCATCAGCAACACTTTCTCGATGCTGGACATCCCGGCACCTGCGGGGAACAGCTCATACCGTTCGCCGATACCGATCAGATAATCGCTCACCATCAACCGCTGTTCGATCTGCTGCAACCGGCGCGCCACCGAGGCATTCACATCATCCGCCACCCCGGGCGTCTGGTCACGCACCAGCGGCGTCTGCACCTGAATGACCGCGATGGATTCGAACACCGGCTTGCCGAGCATCGCCACCACCAACGCGGCCAGCGTGCCCAGGAACACGACGACCGCGATCATCTTTGCCCGCCTGCGCAGCAGGGAAGTCAATTCGCCCAGGCTCTGGATAGGCCCCATGCCAGTCGTCCTTCAGTCAGCGCAACATCAGCCGCGTGGGTTAAACCGCTCAAAGTCGCGGTCGTCGCTTTTGTTTAGAATAACGCCCATCAACTGGGTTTTTCCGGCGATCAGCCGCTCGCAATCGGTAATGTCGCGTGGCGAGGTCTGGGTGCCATCGGTTACCAGCAACACCCCGTCCAGCTGCGGCAGCATCGCAATCGCCGCATCGCCAGACAACAGCGGCGGCAAGTCGCAGATGATGATATCGGGCGCAAGCTGGGTGCGGATCTCGGACATCACCGATTGCGCGGTATCGGACTGCAAGACGCCCACCGGGCTGGTGAAAGGCGCGTCGGACATACCGATGGCAAACGACCGCGTAAGACGCTGCAAATGCGCCTCCATCGGCAGCCGGCCCGCCAGCATATCGGCGACACTGCCCATCGGCTCCAGGTCGAAAGCCTCATGCAAGGTGGGGCGTTGCAGGTCGAGATCCAGCAAGATCGCGCGCAAATCCTCGCGGCGCGCACAGCTGGCGGCCAGCGCGGATGCGACGAAAGTGCCGCCACAGCCATGCGTCGGGCTGGTCACGCCGATCGTGGTCCAGCCGTTGGCCGCCATCGCCTGCAACAACTGCGTGCGCAAAACGTCGAAGGCCCCGGCGATCTGCGGATCGCGGGCCAACTGGCTGATCGTCGCATCATGTGACCGTACAGCCCGCGCCTCGGCCCTTGTGGCAAAGTCCAGCATGGCCCAATTGTCCAGAATATCCTGCTGCCGCCGCGCACTGCGCCCCATCTGCGCGCCACGCTGCGGTGCAAGGGCAGGCGCAGCCTGAGCAGCCTCGCCCCCCGTAGCCAGCAACCCACGCCGCACCAGATCACGCCGGGCACCGCTGTCCTGGGCGGCGCGCCCGGACAGGTCCAGCATTTGTTCCAGCGTGCGTGTGTTCACCATGCTCATGTCACCTGCATCATAGCCCTGCGGCCACGACAGCCAAAATGTTTGTTATCTGTTTTCACCGCGTATCACGACAAACACAGTCAATAATAAGGCAAGAAACGGGCGATTATGGCTCTTGGTTGCAGGCGACGCGTGCCCCGGCAGGCAGGCGGGCGAATCGCCCCCGGCCGTCTGGGGCACCCCGTCGAAGGGGCAGACGCCCGCAAAAGCGGCAACGGCTGCCGCATTTTGGGGCAGAAAACAGCGCCACTACCCCCCGCGCAAGGCATCCGCAAAGGCCGCAATACCCGCAAGATCGCTATTCCACGAACAAACCAGGCGGCCCGCCATGCGCCCCGGCGCATCCGCGTCATGGGCGTTGAAGACCGCGCCCGCCGCACGGGCGCGCGCATCCGCTTCAGCCGACCAGGACGCAAATATCATGTTGCCGCCACGTGGATGCAATAGCCGCACGCCTGGCACGCCCCGCAGCACCCCCTCCAGTGCGGCGGCATGGCCATTGGCCCGCGCCGCCAGATCGCGCCACAGATCACCTTCCAGATACGCCGACATCTGCGCCGCAAGGTAGCGGTGCTTGGAGAAGAGATGCCCGCCGCGCTTGCGCCGCAACTGGAATTCCCGCGCGCGGGCGGGATCGAAGATCACCACCGCCTCGACGCCCATCAACCCGTTCTTG